>NZ_JAVDYB010000001.1:1997727-2304090 GCF_031458235.1 Catenuloplanes atrovinosus
CTCCAGATCGGCGGCAAGAAGAAGCTGCCGTCCTGCGTGATCGCCGGGGCCGGCAAGGGCGCCAAGCGGTACATGGCGAAGTCCTCGACCGGCGTGCTGGACAACAAGTGGCACACCGTGACCTGCCAGCGCACCGCCACCCAGCTCATCATCTGGGTGGACGGCCAGAACCGGGGCGCGGTCGCCGTCCCGTCCTCGGTCAGCATCAGCAACAACCTGCCGCTGCGGGTCGGCGCGCAGAACCTGAACGCCAAGCGCACCGCGTTCGGCGGCGCGATCGACGACGTCACCGTCTCGGTCGGCTGAGTTCCCCCGGACGGCGGGCCCGGCTCTCACATCGAGCCGGGCCCGCCGGAACGCTCAGGCCCGGTGCTCGCCGAGCAGGCGGGTGGCCAGGACCGCGGCCTGGGTGCGCCGCTCCAGGCCCAGTTTGGCCAGCACGCTGGAGACGTAGTTCTTCACGGTCTTCTCCGCGAGGAACATCTTGCCGGCGATCTCCCGGTTGGTGAGGCCCTCCGCCACGTACTCCAGGATCCGGCGCTCCTGCTCGGTGAGCGAGCGCAACTCGTGCGGCTCCTCCACGCCGGTGCGGATGCGCTCCAGCACGCGCTGCGTGACGGCCGGGTCGAGCAGCGACTGGCCCTGCGCCACCCGCCGGACCGCGTCGACCAGGTCGTTGCCGCGGATCTGCTTCAGCACGTAGCCGGACGCGCCCGCCATGATCGCGGCGAACAGCGCCTCGTCGTCCTCGTACGACGTGAGGATCAGGCCCTTGATCGACGAGTCCACGGCGCGGACGTCCCGGCAGACGTCGATGCCGCTGCCGTCCGGCAGCCGGCCGTCCAGGATCATCACGTCCGGGCGCAGCGCCGGAATCCGCCGGGCCGCCTCCTGCGCGAGGCCGGACTCGCCGACGATCTCGATGTCGCCGGCGGCGCCGAGGAGGTCGGCGATGCCGCGGCGCACGACCTCGTGGTCGTCAAGCAGAAACACACGAATCACCCCTCCTTTCTACCGCCTCCGGGCCGCTGCCCACAGGGTCGAAGGTCCCTTCGGATCGAGGACCTCCACATACCCCGTCCCGGCGGGTCGGCTTCCGCACGCTCCCGCGGGCACCGGTCGTCGCTGGCGCTCCTCCCTGCGGCGTCCGAGGCCGCCGGGACAGAACGTGGGCGGCCGGTGACACCGGCCGCCCACGGAACGCGCGGAGGATCAGTAGCGGAACCCGGCCACCGCGGTACGGAGCTCGCCGGAGATGCGGGCCAGGTCGCCGGCCGCGGTCTCGGTGGCCTGGGCGGCGTCCCGGGTCGCGGCCGTGACCTGCACGACGTCGCCGATCTGGCTGCTGATCTGCGAGGTGCCGCCGGCCGCGCGGTTCAGGTCGGACGTCATGCCGTTGGTGGTGGCGCTCTGCTCCTCCACCGCGGACGCGATCGTGTTCTGGTAGTCGTTGATCCGGCCGATGATGTGCCCGATCCCGGAGATCGACTCGACCGCGATCCGGGTGTCCGCCTGGATCGCCTCGATCCGGCGGCTGATCTCCTCGGTCGCCTTCGCGGTCTCCTGCGCCAGGTCCTTGACCTCACCGGCGACCACGGCGAAGCCCTTGCCCGCCTCGCCGGCGCGCGCGGCCTCGATGGTGGCGTTCAGCGCCAGCAGGTTCGTCTGGCCGGCGATCGCGGTGATCGCCTTGACCACGCTGTCGATCTCCGCGGAGGAGCTGTCCAGCTTCGTCATCAGCTCCTCGGCCTGCGCCGCGACCCGGACCGCGTCCGCCGCGACCTGCGCGGCCTCGGTGGCGCTGACCGCGATCTCCCGGATCGCCGCGCCCATCTCCTCGGCACCGCTGGCCACCGCGCTCACGCCCGCGGTCACCTCGCCCGCGGCCTCGTCGATCGAGCCCACCCGGCCGGAGACCTCGTTCGTGTTGCTGGACAGCGTGCCACTGGCCCGCTGCAGGTCGGCGGAGCGCTCGGCCAGCCCGGTGCTGGCCTCCGCGAGCGTCCGCACGGCCGCGCGCATCTGCGCGTTCGCCTGGTGGACGGCCCGGGACATGCGGCCGATCTCGTCGCCGCTGGCGTCGGCCGGGCGCTCGGTCAGGTCACCGGCGGCCATCGCGGCCAGCGTCGACTCCAGCCCGGACAGGCGCCGGACCAGGCCGCGCGCCACCAGCAGCGAGAAGGCGGCGGCCAGCACCACGCCGGCGGCCAGCACGATCATGATCAGGGTACGGGCCTGGTCGGCCGCGTCGCGCGCGTCCTGCGCGGTCCGGGTGGCGTGCTGCTGGGACAGCTCCTTCAGCGCGGCCAGGTCCTCCATCGCGGTGACGATGGACGGGTTGAGCGTGCTGCTGCGGAACGCCTGCCACTCCTCGATCTTGCCGGCCTGCTTCAGCGCCGAGGACTGCTTGCGCAGGTCGAGGTAGACGGCCCAGTTGTCGGCGAACGTGGCCATCGCGGCGCGCTCGGCGTCCGTGAC
Source organism: Catenuloplanes atrovinosus (assembly GCF_031458235.1). Taxonomy (NCBI): domain Bacteria; kingdom Bacillati; phylum Actinomycetota; class Actinomycetes; order Micromonosporales; family Micromonosporaceae; genus Catenuloplanes; species Catenuloplanes atrovinosus. The sequence continues at coordinate 2,000,206 of NZ_JAVDYB010000001.1, forward strand.
GGTCAGTCCCTCGTACTCCTCGAGCCGCACCGACACCTGGTCCAGCGTCGCGGCGGTCTCCTCCGCGTAGGCCGCGACCTTCGCCGGGTCGGTGCCGGTCAGGTTCGACAGACTGGCCCAGCGGGAGTGCCAGATCAGCTGCTCGATGTCCTGGACCACGCTCAGCGGCCGCAGCGCCTCGTCGTAGACGGCCTCGGCGCGGTCCGCGATCGCGGACATCCGCACCACGCTCAGCCCGCCGACCAACAGCGCCACGACCAGTGCGACCGCGGCCGTGGCCAGCAGACTGGTGCGCATACTCAGGGACCGCATCCGCGTCACCTTTACCTCATGCCGGTACTTTCCCCACCTTTCGGCGCTCAGCCCGCGAGGTTGAGGAAAAGGTGACCCGGACTCCCGGATTCGTGCCACCGGCCCGGTACACACTCGACCGTCCATGATCGACCTGCCTAGGCTTCCCCCGCCACGCCGCGCCGCTGATGGCGCGGCATCGACGAGCAACGGGGGTTTCATGTACGCGATCAGTCGTGCCGCCGGCCTGACCGGCGGCATCGCGGCGCTCGCCGCGGCCGGGTTCATCGTCACCGCGGTACCCGCCCACGCGGCGGCGGCCGGTTCCGTCGTCGCGGTCACCGACGGTGTGTTCACCGAGTTCGTCGCCGGTGCCGGGCAGGTCAACGACCTGCTGATCACCGGCGCCGGCTCCTCGCTCACGTTCACCGACGTACACCCGATCACGGCCGGCCCGGGCTGCACCGCGGTCGCCGGCACCACGGTCACCTGTGACGTCGGCACGCCGGAGAACGTGTACGCGCTCCAGGTCCGGGTGCTGGACGGCCGGGACATCGTCCGCAACGAATCCTCGACCGCCGTGATGATCTACGGCGGCGCCGGCGACGACACGCTGATCGGGTCCGACTCCGCCGGCGACGAACTGCACGCCGAGGAGGGTGACGACACCGTCGACGGCCGGTCCGGCAACGACACGGTGAGCGGCGGCGAGGGCCGCGACACGGTCCGCGGCGGGGCGGGCGACGACGACGTCAACGGCACCTCGCCGTTCGGCCCGGCCGACGACGGCGACGACGTGCTCCACGGCGGCGACGGTGACGACACGGTCGGCGGCGGCGCCGGGAGCGACCTGGTCGACGGCGGCGCGGGCGACGACGTGCTCTACGGCGACCAGGACGGCACCGGGGCCGGCGAGGACACGCTGCTCGGCGGCGACGGCGACGACGACCTGATCGGCGGCCTGCGCGCCGACGTGCTGGACGGCGGCGCCGGCCGGGACGCGGGCTACTACACCGAGCGGGAGACCGGCGTGGTCGCGTCGCTCAACGGCGTGCGCGGCGACGACGGCGAGCCCGGCGAGGGTGACTCGCTCCTGGCCGTGGAGAGCCTCTACGGCTCCACCGGCGACGACGTCCTCACCGGCGACGACGGCGACAACGTGCTCGAGGGCGGCGCCGGCACCGACGTGATCGACGGGCTGGGCGGCGACGACCGGCTGATCGGCGGCTGGGGCCTCCCGGCCGACACGGACCGGCTGGACGGCGGCGACCACCGCACCGACGCGGGTGACGTCTGCCAGCTGGACGCCGCCGCGGCCGGTACCGCGGTCGCCTGCGAGACGGTCGAGCACGTCTGACCGGCCGAGGTGCGAGGGCGGGGCCGCGGCCCCGCCCTCCGTCGTGCTCAGCGCACGGTCAGCACCAGCTTGGCCCGCGCGTGCTCCTGCTCCAGATGGTTGACCGCCTCCGCCGCGGCGTCCAGCGGATACGTCCTCTCGATCACCGGCCGGACCGCGCCCGACTCGATCAGGTCGCGCAGCGCGTCCAGGTACGCCGCGCGCGGCCGGATCTGCAACGGCAGCAGCCGCTGCGGGCGGGCGGACCGGGCCAGCAGCCGCCCCTGCACCTGGATGGCCATCGGCCCGAGGAGACTGCCGCCCTCGAAGATCCCGCCGCCGGCCAGCAGCAGCGTGCCGGTCGGCGTGAGTGCGCGCCGGCAGTCCGCGAGCCGTCGCCGGCCGGTCAGGTCGAAGATCACGTCCCAGTGCCGGCCGAGCGCGGCGAAGTCGGTGGTGGTGTAGTCGATGACCTCGTGCGCGCCGAGCGAGGAGACCAGGTCCACGTTCCGGGTGCGGCACACGCCGGTGACCTCCGCGCCGATCGCGGCCGCGATCTGCACCGCGAACGTGCCGACGCCGCCGGACGCGCCGTTGATCAGCACGCGCTGGCCCGGCCGGACGCCGGCCAGGTCGCGCAGCCCGTACAGCGCGGTGCTGCCGGCCAGCGGCACGGCCGCGGCCTCGGCGAACGACAGGTTGACCGGCTTGGCCGCGAGGCTGGTGGACGGCGCCACCGCGAACTCCGCGAACCCGCCACCGACGTCGCCGAGATCGCCGAAGACCTCGTCACCGGGCGTGAACCGCTCGACGCCGGACCCGACCGCCTCCACCACGCCCGCGATGTCCCGGCCGCGGATCGGCCGCTTCGGCCCGCGCCGCCCGAAGACCTCCGGCGCGGCGAGCCTGGCGATCCACGGGTCGCCGCGCATGATGTGCCAGTCGGCGGCGTTGACGGCGGCGGCGTGGACGCGGACGAGGACGTCGCCGGGCCCGGCCGCGGGCGTCGCGACCTCCCCGACCTGGAGCACGGTGGGCGCGGCTCCGTACCGCTGCTGCACGATGGCCTTCATGGATACCGACGGTAAGGATCACGCGGGTCCGAGACCATCGGGGACAGCCCTGACCGCTCCCGGAGCCGCCCCACAGGGTTCTCACAGAGCCTCGGACGAAAACGCCAGTCCCCGATGTCAGCGTGTCCGCCATGAGCATGCGGATCGAGGCGAAGGGCCTCACCAAGCGTTACGGCGCGATTCACGCCGTCGACGGCCTGAGCTTCACTGTGGAGCCGGGCCGGGTCACCGGCTTCCTCGGGCCGAACGGGGCGGGCAAGACCACCACGATGCGGATGATGCTGGGGCTGGACGCGCCGTCGTCCGGCTCGGTGACGATCGGTGGAAAACCCTTCCGGGACCACCGGAGCCCGATGCGTACGGTGGGTGCGCTCCTGGACGCCCGCGCCGTGCATCCGGGGCGCACGGTGTACCGTCACCTGCTCTGCCTCGCGGAGAGCAACCACCTGCCGGCCCGGCGCGTGCACGAGGTGCTGGAGATGGTGGGCCTGGCCGGCGTGAGCCGGCGGCGGGCCGGCGGCCTGTCGCTCGGCATGGGCCAGCGGCTCGGCGTGGCGGCGGCGCTGCTCGGTGACCCGCCGGTGCTGATGTTCGACGAGCCGGTGAACGGGCTCGACCCGGAGGGCATCCGCTGGATCCGGGTCCTGATGCGCGGGTACGCCGCCCAGGGCCGCACCGTGCTGGTCTCCAGCCACCTGATGAGCGAGATGGCGCTGACCGCCGACCACCTGATCGTGCTCGGCCGGGGCCGGCTGCTCGCGGACCGCCCGCTGGACGACGTGGTGTCCCCGGCCGCCGGCGTCCTGATCCGCACGGAGGCGTCCCGGCGGCTGATCCCGCTGCTCGGCGCGGAACGGGTCACGGTGGCGGCGGACGGCGCGCTGATCGTCACCGGGATGGACGGCACCGAGGCCGGCGCGATCGCGGCGGCGCACGGCATCGCGCTGTCCGAGCTGAGCCCGCACCGCGTCTCGCTGGAGGACGCGTTCATGGACCTGACCGCCGGAAGTCTGGAGTTCACCGCATGATCGGGCTGCTGCGCTCGGAATGGACCAAGCTCAGTAGCCTGCGCTCGACGCCCGGGACCGTGGTGCTCGCGCTGGCGCTGGCGATCGGGCTGGGGATGCTGGTCGCCAACCGGTTCGGCGCCAGGCACGTGGAGGCTCCGGCCGGGGAGTTCGACCCGGTCTTCACGAGCCTGTTCGGCCTGTTCAGCCTGGCGCCGCTGGCGATCGGCGCGCTGGGTGTGCTGACCGTGACGTCCGAGTACGCCAGCGGCATGATCCGTACCACCCTGTGCGCGGTGCCGTGGCGCGGCCGTCTGCTGGCCGCCAAGGCGACCGTGGCGGGCGGGTTCGCGCTGCTGGTGGGCCTGGTGATGGCGATCGGCACGTTCGCGGCCAGCCAGCCGCAGCTGACGATCGTCGGCGCGCCGCGGGCGGAGTTCGGCGACCCCGGCGTGTTCCGCGCGGTCATCGGCGCGGGGCTGTGGCTGGCCGGCGTGGCGCTGCTCGGCGTGGCGCTCGGCCTGTTGCTGCGCGCGACCGCGGGCGCGTTCGCGGTGCTGGTGGCCGTGTTGCTGGTGGCGCCGCTGCTGGCCGACGCGTTGCCGCCCTGGTTCGGTAAGTGGTGGCCGACGATCGCCGGGCAGCAGATCGTGTCCACCGTGCCACAGCCGGACACGCTCGGCCCGTGGGCCGGGCTCGCGCTGATGTACGCGACGATCGCCGCGCTGCTCGCGCTCTCCTACGCGGTGTTCCGCAGGCGGGATGCTTGACGGCATGGAGAGCCTGCTGGTGGTCGACGACGAGCCGACCGTACGCGAGTTGCTGGCCGCCACGCTGCGGTTCGCCGGGTTCACGGTGTCGTCGGCGGCCACCGCGGCGGAGGCGCTGGACGCGGCCCGCCGCGAGCCGCCCGACCTGGTGCTGCTGGACGTGATGCTGCCGGACCTGGACGGATTCGAGGTGCTGCGGCGGCTGCGGGTCGGCGGCGCGCGCGTGCCGGTGCTGTTCCTCACCGCGCGGGACACGCCGGCCGACAAGGTGCGCGGGCTGACGCTGGGCGGCGACGACTACGTGACCAAGCCGTTCGACCTGCAGGAACTGCTGGCCCGCATCCGCGCGGTGCTGCGGCGCAGCGGCGGGTCCGAGGCGGACACGCTCACCGCGGGCGACCTGACGCTGGACCCGTCCGGGATGGCCGTGTCGCTGCGCGGCGAACCGGTACGCCTGTCCCCGACCGAGTTCCGGCTGCTGCACCACCTGATGCGGCACGCCGGGCGGGTGCTGACCAAGGCGGAGATCCTGGCGGACGTGTGGCGGTACGACTTCGGCGGCGAGACCAGCATCGTCGACACGTACATCAGCTACCTGCGCCGGAAGGTCGACACCGGCGAGCCGAAGCTGATCCATACCGTGCACGGCGTCGGCTTCGTGCTGCGCAGGCCGCGGTCATGAGCCTGCGCGCACGGCTGCTGGCGATCTGCCTGGTGCTGCTCACCGCCGGGCTGCTGATCTCGGACACGGTCGCGATCGGCTACCTGCGGCGGCACCTGGTCGAGCGGATCGACACGCAGCTGCGGCTGCTGGCCGACGTCTCCCGCGTGGCGCCGGTGCCGGACGCCGGGCGCCAGGTGCTCACCGAGCGGCTCGACCTGGTCCCGGAGCTGTACCTGGGCCCGCCGGCCGGCGCGCCGTTCGAGGTCCGGGCGGCGGACGGGCCGTACGAGTCCGCGGGCTGGCGGGTGCTGCCGCCGGAGGACGGCGGCGCGGTGGTGGCGATCCGGCTGTCCGAGGTGGACGCGATCGTGCGCCGGATGTGGGCGGTCACCGGCGGCACGGCCGCGACGCTGGTGGCGGTGCTGGCCGTGGCCGGCTGGTTCGCGGTGCGGGCCGGGCTGCGGCCGCTGCGCCGGATCGAGGTCACGGCCGCGGCGATCGCGGGCGGCGACCTCACCCACCGGGTGCCGGTCCCGGCCCGGCCGCGCACCGAGGCGGGCCGGCTGGCCGCGTCGCTGAACGTGATGCTGGAGCAGCTCGCCGCCGCGTTCACGGCCCGGGAACGGTCGGCCGAGCGGATGCGCGCGTTCCTCGGCGACGTCAGCCACGAGCTGCGCACGCCGCTGTTCGCCATCCGCGGGTTCACCGAGCTGTACCGGATGGGTGGCCTGCCCTCGCGCGCGGACGTGGACCGGACCATGGCGCACATCGCCCGCGAGTCCGGGCGGCTGGCCGCGCTCGCCGAGGACCTGCTGCTGCTGGCCCGGCTGGAGGAGCCGGGCGTGCTGCACCTGTCCCCGATGGACCTGCGCACGGTGGCGGCGGACGCGTACCTGGACGTGCGCGCGCTGGACGTCACCCGCCCGGTCACGCTGACCGGCCCGGGCGGCGAGGGCCCGCCCGGCAGCGCACCGGTCGCCGGCGACGAGGCGCGGCTGCGGCAGGTGGTGACGAACCTGGTCGGCAACGCGATCGCGCACACGCCCGCGGGCACGCCGGTGCGGATCGGCGTGGGCACCTGCGGCGACGAGGCGGTGGTGGAGGTCGCGGACGCGGGCCCGGGCCTGACACCCGAGCGCGCCGCCCGCGTCTTCGACCGCTTCTACCGGGTCACGCCCGGCGGCGCCGGCCTCGGCCTGTCCATCGTCCGCGAGCTGGTGACCGCGCACCGTGGCCGCGTCGACCTGATCACCGCCCCCGCCCACGGCGCCACCTTCCGCGTGCTCCTGCCCCGCCTCCCCACCCCCACCGCGCCGTCCTAGGTGTGCTGTCCCGCGGTTCGATCCGATCACGTGAATCCGCCCGGGCTCGGCGCGGAGAGGGGTGCGGTGTCGTCGGAGCGGTGGCGAGGAATTCCAGGGGGCGGCGGATCAGCCGGCCTCCAGCGCCGACGTGCGGGCCGTAGCCGACCTCGTCCCCGAGCGCCTCGACCAGATTCGGAGCCAGCTCCGGCACCGGCGAGTATGCGCGGCCCGCGACCGTTTCCACCCCTCGGATCAAGATCCCTCGCCGGGGGGTACGGCGTCGCGTGCGCCTCCGTGGGTCGTGGTGACCAGCGGCGGCACCGGCTCCGATGCGGCGGCGGAGCGGCGGCGGAGCCGCCGCGAGGTTGGCCCGCGGGAGCATGCGGGCCGCGGCACGCCGGAAGTGGGCATATCGGTGGTGGCCTTCGGGGGCGGCTCGGTGCCCGCCGGAGCTTGCCGACCGGATCTCAGGCGGCGATCAGCAGGGCGCCGCGGCGGGCCGGGGTGGCGGCGGTGACGGTCCAGGCGAAGCGGACCGAGACGCCGGGCTTGAGCGGGGTGTCGCTGCGCCACTCGAAACGGTCCAGGTCGCCGGCCGGGACGACGGTGGCGGGCGGGTCGAGCGGGCGGTCGCCGCTCATCGAGGAGAGTTCGCCGGCGACGTGCATGGCGAGGTGGCGCGGGAACTCGAGGCGGACCACGAGCTGTTTGGTGAGCCAGCGGATCTCGCGCTCGAACCAGTCGCCCCAGTGGGTCTCGGGGAGGCGGTAGCCGTACTCGACCACGCCGCGCTCGCCCGGGTAGATCGGCTCGTGCAGGCCGAAGCGGCGGAACCGGATCGCGATGTCCCGGCGCCACTCGCTGCGGCGCTCGACGTTCCAGCTCACCGGGCGGCCGTTGTAGCGCGCGGAGAAGCCGAGGTCGCGGTCGCTGATCGGCTGTGTCGCGTAGAGCAGCTTGGCGGCCTGGTAGTCGTCGGGCGAGGGGTCCGGGGCCACGTGCGCGGGGAACCAGGTGACCGGCTCGGCCGTGCGGTTGAGCAGGTGCCGGCGGACCACGATCTGGTAGCGGCGGGCGGCCTCGTCGTAGCGGACCGCGGCCTCCTCGCGCTCGACGATCAGCTCGGCCGCGCCGGGCGCGGGGAACTCGGCCTCGCGGACCATGCCGGCGCGCAGCACCGGGTCGCCGTGGCGCGCCTTGACGCAGAGTTTCAGCAGGTCGCCGTCGGCCTCCAGCACCGCGTCCGCGCGCATCGCGAAGTTCGGCGTGGGTGCGCAGCGGCCGCTGATGATGTGGCTGACGTATGACGGGTGGAACTGCATGGCGGCGGCGAGTTCCTTGTTACTGAGCCCGCGCTTTTCCTGTAGCGTTTTGAGTGCGACGCGGAATTCCCTTTCGTCCGCCGCCTCTCGCCACCCAAGATCGGTCATGACTACGCCCACCTCCTACTCAGACAACGAGTATTGCCACGATTACGGGCGTGGCGCAACCCTCTATCCGAGTCGGGGTACACCCGGTCGGCTATCACGGCTCTGAGCAGGTAATATAGGTGCGGTGCGGTGCCGCGATCAGCCAGGTGGCAGATTGCGGGGGAGCACAAAGGATATTCGCTTTAAGGCGTCTGGCGATCGACGACCAGGCAAATCCGGCCGCAATTAATTCTTTATTCGGAATCGATTGGCGCGCCGCCGTATCCGATTTCGTTGCCATCCGGGTCGACATAGGTGATCTTTCGGACACCATTGTCGTACGTCTCGCTCTTCGCCGGTTCCAGTCCACGTGACGAGATTCCCGCGACGATCCCGTCGAGATCGTCGACGAAAATGGTGTGCAGCGCGTGCCCGGCCCGTTCCGGAAGCTGCTCCACGTAGACGAACCGGTGCTCGGCCAGCTCCCACACCGCCTCCGTCTCGTGCGCGAAGAACCCGGGCGGCGCGCCGAACAGCCGCTCGTACCAGGCGAGCGCGGCGGGAAAGTCACGAACGAAGACACCGGCGAACAGATCGAGAGCCATCGGCACAGGCTAGCGGCGAAAACCGGTGGGCGGGGACGGGCCGCCGCGCGACGGTACGGCCGTGCGCGCCCGACCTGCGGGCCGCCTCCGGGACATCCGGGCCGACCTGGCGCGGGATTCCCGGTAAGCGCACACCAGCCACCTCCGCGTGCGACCCCGCGATCGATCTGGTGTCGCTCAGCCCGTCCAGGGTGACGGCGGCGAGCGTCCGGGCGTCGGCGCGCGGGCACGCCGCGACCGCGGTCCGCACGAACGGGTACGGGCCGGCCACCAGCTCGCGCGGCACGTCCTGATCGGCGCGCGGGTCGCTGACCAGCTCGCGGTAGTGCGGCGGCGTGCGCGCCCGCGGCAGCAGATCGTCGATCGTGGTCACGGGGCGAGCGCAGCCGCGGGGGTCCGGTGCACCGTCGCGCGGCGGGACGCGGCGGCGAGGAGGAGGCCGGCGAGGCAGTAGGCGGCGCCCTGGGCGGCGATGACCGGGATGATGCCGAGGTGGTCGCCGAGCGCGCCGGCGGTGAGCGTGCCGGCCAGCATGGCGAGCGCCTCCAGCGTCAGGAACGTGCCGAAGACGCGGCCGCGGTGTGCGGGACCGGCGGCGGTCTGCACGATGGTCATGCCGGCCGCGGCGAGCAGCGCGCCGGGCAGGCCGGCCAGGACGATCAGCGCGTACGCGGGCCAGAGCGCGGAGGTGGCCAGCGGGTAGAGGAACAGCGCGAGGTCGGCCGCGCCGAACGCGACCGCGCCCCAGGCGGCCGCGGGCCAGGGGGAGATCCGGTGGCCGGCCAGCGCCACGGCGGCGCCGCCGGCCAGGCCGCCGATCGCCTGGGCCGCGAGGACGGTGCCGTAGGCGGTGGCGGACGCGTGCAGCACGTCGCGCACGAACGGCGCCATCAGCGTGGCCATGATCGCCTCGCCGACCCCGGTGATCACGAAGAACGCGCCGAACACGCGCAACGCGGGCGACCGGGAGATCAGCCGGAGTCCGCCGGTCAGGTCACGCCACCCGCGCCCCGCATCAGGATCATGACCTGTCGCCGGTACGCGGCCCGCGCGCGCCGGCACCGCGACCAGCAGTGCGGCCGCGGCCAGGAACGAGGCCGCGTCGACGGCCGCGAGCAGCGGCAGCCCGCCCGCGGCGGCCACCGCACCGCCGATCCCGGCGCCGGTCAGCCGGGCCACGTCCCGGACCTGGGCGTTGAGCGCGTTCGCCCGGACCAGGCCATGCGCGCCGGCCAGCGACGGCAGCAGCGCGGACTCGGCGGCGACGAAGAACGGGACCAGGCAGCTCTGCGCGGCCACCACCGGCCAGATGATCCACACCCGGTCCGCGGAGGTGACCGCGAGCAGCGGGATCAGGCAGAGCGCCAGCAGCAGGTTCACCGCGATCATCGTGTGCCGGCGGTTCCCGCGATCCGCGCGGACGCCGGCCGGCGGGCCGAGCAGCGTCTGCGGGATCAGCGAGGCGAGCACGGTACCCGCGGCGGCGAGCGTGGAGCCGGTCAGCGCGTAGACCTGCCAGGCCAGGCCGGTACGCAGGATCCAGTCCCCGGTCAGCGAGATGAACCCGGCACCGAGCAGCGCGAACAGCGGCATGTCAGTTGCCCGCCGCGGTCGGCGGGACCGGGACGACGAGCAGCGTCACGTCGACCGGGATCGCATCGGCCGGCCGGGCGGCGGCGTCGCCGAGCGGGCGCTTTCGCACCAGCGGGGCGATGAGCCGCTCCCAGGCCCGGTTGAACGCGGCGAGCTCGTCCGGCGTGAGGTAGACCAGGTTCTGCGACACGCCGCTCTGCTCGGCCAGCCGCGGATCGGCCTGGTCGCGGCGGCGCTGCCAGTCGGTGAGCTGGCGCAGCGCGGCCTCGGCCAGGAACGTCTCCACCAGGTCGGAGGCCTCGCGGCCGTCGGCCGAGTCGCCCGGCTCCCAGCGGTGATTGACCGCGGTGGTGCGCCACGGCCGCGCTCGGTTGTCGCCGGCCTCGGCGGGCTCGACGAAGCCGTACTTGGCGAGCTGCCGCAGGTGGTGCGAGGCGAGCGCCTGACTGATGCCGAGCTGGCGGGCCGCCTCCGCGGCCGTGATCGTGCCCTCCCGCGCGACCAGCGCGCCGAGCTTGAGGCGCAGCGGATGGGCGAGCGCGCGCAGCGCGAGCGGGTCGCGGACGACACGGCGCGGTCCGGCCGGACTCGATTCCAAGGACATGCTTGGAGTCTTGCATGGATGTCAAGCGATTGCTTGGGGTATGGCTGGGCCTACCCGCGCACGGTGTCCGCACCCCGTGCCGGAAGCGGCGCGACCGTCCAGGATCGAGTTCCGCGATCGGCGCGGAGATCGGGAGGACGTGGGACATGCGGCGACGTGCGGTGCTGACCGGGGGAGTAGCGGCGGGAACGGTGCTGGCCGGGGCGGGGACGGCGCGGGCGGCGAGCCCGGAGGACGGCTTCCGGGTCGTGGACCGGCGGGGGCGGCAGCGGATGCTCGCGGCCACCACGAAGCCGCCGATCATCCACGGCGGCCGGATCTACCCGGCGGAGCTGCGGCAGGGGCCGGCGGACGGCACCTATCTGATCTTCAACGACGAGGACGGTACGGAGAAGGGCGGCATCACCGCGTCGGCCGCCGGGGCCAGCGTGTCGCTCGACTACCCGAACGCCCAGGCGATCACGCTGGCCACCACGTGGGAGGGCGCGCTCGGCGCGTCCGTGCTGGTGATGAACCAGATGCCGGACCCCGCGCTGCCGCTTACGCGGACGCCGCCGGCCGTACCGCGCGTGCAACTCGGCTGGAGCGCCATGGACGGGGCGTTCCTGGCGCTGACCGACTCCGCGGGCCGGCCGCGCATCCTGCTGGAGGTGGGCCCGGACGACACGCCGCGGATCCGGGTGCTGAACGCGGACGGCAGCGAGGCGGCGTGAGGTGTGAGGTGTTAGGAAGGGCGCGGCTCATGTCGAAAACCCGGTATCGCCGTTCGACGTGATGACAGCGACCCGTTCTGCTGAGGAGATTCTGATGCGCACTCTGATCGTCACCGCGTTCGTGTCCGTCGACGGCGTCATGGAGGCGCCCGGCGGCGAGCCCGGCTACCGCAACTCCGGCTGGACGTTCAAGGGCGTCGAGTTCGACGAGGCGGCGTACGAGATCAAGGCGCGCGAGCAGGACGAGGCCGGCGCGCTGCTGCTCGGCCGCCGGTCGTACGAGGCCTTCGCCCCGGTCTGGCCGACCATGGTCGAGGAGTTCGCCGGATACAACGCCATGCCGCGGTACGTGGTGAGCAGCACGCTGGCCGCGCAGGACGACCGGTGGCCCGCGACCATCCTGCGCTCGGTCGACGACGTGGCGAAGCTGAAGGAGACCGAGGGCGGCCCGATCTCCGTGCACGGCAGCGCCACGCTCGGTGCCGCGCTCGCGGACGCGGGCCTGGTCGACCGCTACCACCTGCTGGTCTTCCCGGTGCTGCTGGGCGCCGGCAAGCGGCTGTTCAGCACCGCGGACAAGGACCTGACGAAGCTGGCGCTGGTGGAGCACGAGGTCTACAAGAACGGCGTGCAGAAGCAGGTCTTCGACGTCGTGCGCTGACCTCAGCCGGCGCGCACGGTCTGCCGGATCGCGGCGTCCAGCGACCGGCCGCTGACCGGCTCGACGTAGAGGTCGGTCAGCGCCAGCCGGCCGAAGTGCGCCGGATCGATGCCGGACTGCCGGCCGGCCAGCGACATCAGCGCGCCGCCGAGCGTGGCCGGGACGCGGACCGCGGTGCCGGGGAGCCGGTGCACGGTCCGCGCCCGGCCGGTCGCGGCCGCGATCCGGGCGAACAGCTCGCGCCAGGTCAGGTTCTGGTCCGCGACCGGGAGGTCCTCGCCGCTCGCCCGCTCCAGCGCGCCGGCCGTGGTCTCGGCGACGCTGCGCGCGGAGACCGCGGCGGTCCCGCCGTCCGGGGCGAACAGCGGCGCGCCGGACCGGGCCCAGCGCTCCCACGGGCCGGACCAGTTCGGCAGCCGGCCGCCGCCCTCGCCGAGCACGAACGGCAGCTCGACGACCGCGACCGGCAGGCCGGCACCGGCGGCGGCGCGCGCCTCGGCGGCCTGCTCGACCCGGCACCGGATGTACGTGTGGTGCTCCGGCAGCCGCCACTGCGGGTGCAGCCGGTGGAAGTACGTGTAGTACGACCCCATCAGCGCGCCGCGGGTCAGCCCCTCATCGCGCGCCGCGGTGAACAGCCGGGCCAGCGGCTCGACCAGGTTCGCCCGGAATCCGGGGTAGATCGGCTTGGGCAGCGGCTTCGCCTCGTCCGTGCGGGCCGCGTAGACCACGCCGTCGTGCCCGGCGACCAGCGCGCGCAACTCCGCCACGGTGGCGCGCTCCGCGTCGAGCGCGCGGTCGATGCCGGGCCGGGCCGTGCGCGCCACCGCCGTGACCTCGTGCCCGCGCTCCCTGAGCACGTCGACCACGTGCGCGCCGATCAGCCCGCTTCCGCCCACCACGACAACTCTCACGCCGCCTCCCCTTCGCGCGCTCATTCTCCCCGCGGCCGCCACCGCCCGCCACCCGCGGGACCGGCAGGCAGCCCTGCCGCCGCCCCGGCCACCCACCCCTGACCGGCGTGCACACTCCGCCTCCGCGGCCGACCGGTGCCCGCGGGAGCATGCGGACCGTCCCGGGCCGGAAGCGGGCAGATCAAAAGGTCTTTCGGCCCTGAACGACCGCGCACCCGGACCGGAGAGTGGAGGGAACGCTTCAGGAGGTGTCTCATGGTCCGGATCCCGCTGGTGAGGGAGGCCGAGCCCGCCGTGGCCGCACCGCGGGGTTATCAGGCGGAGGATCTGGCCGCCGCCGTCACCGCGGCCGTGCGCGCGCCGTCGCAGCACAACACGCAGCCGTGGCGGTTCCGGCTGTCCGGCGGCGCGATCGAGGTCCGATCGGACCCGGCGCGGCAGCTGCCGATCGCGGATCCGACCGGCTGGGCGGTCCGGATCGCGTGCGGTGCCGCGCTCGGCAACGCACGGCTGGCGCTGGCCGGCCGGGGCCGCCCGGCCGACGGCGTGATCCGCCCGGACCCGGACGACGCGGAGCTGGTGGCGCGGCTGGTGCCGGGTGCGCCGCGGCCGGCCACGCCGGCCGAGCTGGCGCTGCTGGCGGCCGTGCCGCGGCGGCACAGCACGCGCGGGCGCTTCTCCGCGCGGCCGGTGCCCGCGGCGGTCCGCGCGCGGATGCTGGACGCGGTGCGCTCGGAGGGCTGCTGGCTGGACCTGATCGTGGGCACGCCGGCCGTGACCGCGGTCGCGGAGATCGCGCACAGCGCGGACCGGGTGCTGCGCCGCGACCACGACTATCGCGCGGAGATCGAGGCCTGGACGCGCCCGGCGCCCGCCTGCGACGGCGTGCCGCCCGAGGCCGCGGGAACGGCGGCGGACATCCTGCCCCGGCGAGACTTCGGCGGCCCGGAGCTGCCCCTGGAGCCGGAACCGGAGCCGCTGGTCGCGGTGCTCGGGTCGCCGGCGGACACCGCGGCCGAGCAGATCGCGGCCGGCCAGGCGCTGCAGAAGCTGCTGCTCACGGTCACGGACGCGGGGCTGGCCGCGTCGATGGTGTCGCAGCCGATCGAGGTGCCGGCCGCGCGCGAGCAGTTGCGGCTGGCGCTCGGCCGGTTCGGGCCGCCGCAGATGGTGGTCCGGATCGGCTGGGCCGCGCCGGGCGCCACCACGCCACGCCGGCCCGCGGAGAGCGTGATCATCACGGAATAGGGCACGCTGGGGGGTATGCGGCTCGCTACCTGGAACGTCAACAGCGTCAAGGCCCGGCTCCCGCGGCTGCTCGACTGGCTGGAGACGCGCCGGCCGGACGTGCTCTGCCTCCAGGAGCTGAAGGTCTCCGCGGACCAGTTCCCGTCGGACGAGGTCAAGGCGCTGGGGTACGACGCGGCCGTGCACGGCGACGGCCGGTGGAACGGCGTGGCCGTGCTGTCCCGGGTCGGCCTGGACGACGTGCGGACCGGCTTCGACGGCGACCCGGGTTTCCCGGACGAGACCACGCGGGAGACGCGCGCGGTCTCCGCGACCTGCGGCGGGCTGCGGGTGTGGTCGGTGTATGTGCCGAACGGCCGCACGCCGGAGGACCCGCACTACGCGTACAAGCTGCGCTGGCTGGCCCGGCTGCGGGAGGCGCTGGCGCACGAGCCGGCGCCGCTCGCGGTGTGCGGGGACTTCAACGTGGCGCCGGCCGACGAGGACGTCTGGGACCCCGCGGTGTTCGCCGGCTCCACGCACGTCACGCCGCCGGAGCGGGACGCGCTGGCCGCGCTGCGCGCCGAGCGCGGACTGCACGACATCGTGCCGCGTCCGCTGAAGGGGGACCGGCCGTTCACCTATTGGGACTACCGCGCGGGCATGTTTCATCAGAACAAGGGCATGCGGATCGACCTGGTGTACGCCACCGACCCGGTGCCGGCCCGGGTCACCGACGCCTACGTGGACCGTGAGGCGCGCAAGGGCAAGGGGCCGTCCGATCACGCGCCCATCGTGGTCGACATCGATCTGTGACCGTTAACGGTGAGACACGTCACCGTTAACCGCGTCAGTTGCCGCTCGACAAGTAAGGCGTACGCTGGCCGTTGACCGCGCCTGACGACGAAAACCGACACCCGGAACCGGAGGAGACCGCCGTGACGGGGATACGGAACGTCAGTACGCCGCCGCCGACACACCTTCTGCACGCCGTGCTGGACGCTGCCGCCGACGCCGTGCTGCTCTGCGACGACCAGGGCGCGATCCTGCTCGCCAACGCCGCCGCCCGCCGGCTGATGCCCGGCCTGACCAGCATCGGCGAGCTCACCGACGACCCCGACTCGTTCGAGCGCGAGTGGCACGGCCGGCCGCTGCGGGGCCGCCGCCAGCCCGTCGACGAGGGCCACCACGTCTGGACCGTCCACGACTGCACGGACGAGCACGCGCGCGCCGCCTCGCTGGCGGCGGAGCGGGAGCGGACCGCGTTCCTGGCCGAGGCCAGCCGCCGGCTCTCCGCGTCGCTGCACCGCGGGCGCTGCGTGCGCACCACCGTGGAGCTGGCCGCCGCGCACCTGGCGGACGCGGCCGTGGTGGTGCTGCCGCCGTCCCGGCACCGCGTCGAGTGGGTGCGCGCGCTGACCGGCAGCCGCTTCGAGACCGGCGTGATGCGCGAGCGGGACGCGGACGGCGTGCCCGGCCTGTCCGAGGCGCTCGCCGGGTTCCCGCCGGTGCCCAGCCGCTGGCTGGACCCCGCGCAGGTGCCCGGCTCGCTGCTCCCGGCCGACTTCGGCGAGATCGGCGCGCTGCTGGTCACGCCGCTGCCCGGCAACGGCGTGCCGGCCGGCGCGCTGATCCTGGCTCGCCGGGCGCCGGGGCTGTTCTCCGAGATGGAGGAGCTGCAGGCACGCATCTTCGCGGCCCGGGCCGGCGCCGCGATATCGGCCGCCGTGCTCTATCAGGAGCAGGTGGAGACGACCGGCATCCTCCAGGCCGACCTGCTGCCGCCGGAGCTGCCGCGCATCGAGGGACTGGAGCTGGCCGGGGCGTACCGTCCGGCCAAGGACGCGGCCCGGATCGGCGGCGACTTCTACGACGCGTTCCCCCGCACGCCGTCGCTGGCGCCGGGCGCGGACCCGGCCGAGACCATGGTGGTGCTCGGTGACGTGTGCGGCAAGGGCCCGAAGGCGGCCGTGCTGGCCGGCAAGGTGCGCCAGACGCTGCGCGCGCTGCGCCTGCTCGAGGGGCGCCCGGACCCGCTGCTGCGCGTGCTCAACCAGGCGCTGATCGACCCGCGCGACCGCAGCCGGTTCGTCACGCTGGCGCTGGCCTCGATGGTCCGCGACGGCGACGGCTGGCGCGTGACGGTCGCGTCCGGCGGCCACCCGCCACCGCTGATCCTGCGCGCGTCCGGCGGGGTCGAGCCGGTGCTGGCCAGGGGCACGCTGATCGGCGTGTCCAGCACGATCACGGTGGAGACCGCGGACGTGACGCTCGGGCCCGGCGACCTGATGCTGCTCTACAGCGACGGGCTGTTCGAGGCGCGCGGCGGCGCCGGCGGCCGGGAGGCGTACGGCGAGGACCGGCTCGCCGACTCGCTCGGCACCTGCCGGAACATGCCCGCCACCGCGGTGGTGGAGCGGCTGGAGCAGCTGGTGTCGGACTGGATCAACGGCGCCGGCCACGACGACATAGCGATGCTCGCGGTCCGGGTGCCGCCGCGGGTGCCCGACTACGGCAACGGGCACCACCACGCGGTCAATCTGCGGCGGGCCCGATGACCGCGACCACCTCCCTGCTTCCCGGCGTCGACGAGCAGTACCTGGAGCTGATCGGCGCCGGTGACGAGTGGGGCGCCACCGACCTGGTGCTCGCGCTCTGGGAGAACGGCGCGCACCCCGAGCGGCTGCTGCTCGACCTGATCGCGCCCGCGCAGGTGCGCGTCGGTGACCTCTGGGCGGCCAACGAGTGGTCCGTCGCGCGCGAGCACGCGGCCACCGCGACCAGCGAGCGCGCCATCGCCGCGCTGATCGCGCGCGCCGCGCCGCGGCCCACGCTCGGCCGGATCACGGTCGCCTGCACGGACGGCGAGTGGCACGCGCTGCCGCCCCGGATCGTCGGCGAGGTGCTGCGGCTGCGCGGCTGGCGGGTCGACTTCCTCGGTGCCAACGTGCCCGGCCCGCACCTCGTCACCCACCTGCACCAGACCGGCCCGGACGTGGTGGCGCTCAGCTGCGCGCTGCCGACCCGGCTGCCCCGCGCGCACGCCACGCTCACCGCGTGCCAGGCGGTCGGCGTACCGGTGCTGGCCGGCGGCCGTGGCTTCGGCACCGACGGCCGGCACGCCCGCCTGCTCGGCGCGGACGGCTGGGCCGCCACCGCCACCGAGGCCGCGGACATCCTCGACTCCGGCTGGAACCCGCCGGCCCGCGCGCCGCACGACGACCTCGCCCACCTGGCCGACGAGGAGTACACGCAGCTCGTCCGCCAGCGCCACAGGATCATCGTGGGGCTGCTGGACCGGCTGCGCGAGGCCTACCCGCCGATGCGCGGCTACGACCAGCGGCAGGCCGACGCGACCGCCGAGGACGTCACGCACATCGTCGACTTCCTGGCCGCCGCGCTGTACGTGGACGACGCCGCGGTCTTCACCGACTTCCTGGGCTGGACCGCCGGCGTGCTGGCCGCCCACGGCGTACCGGTCCAGGCGCTGACGATCTGCCTCGACCTGCTCGGTGCCGATCTCCGTGACTTTCCCCGGGCGGGGAATCTGTTGAAACTGGGTTTAGCGCAACTGGCGCCGGGTAGTGTGCCGGGCCAGGACTTCACGAGGCCGGAGCGATGATCGACGATTCCCCCTTACGCATCGACGTCAGCCACCCCGACCCGGCCACGGCACTGCTCTCACTCGCCGGCGACCTCGACTTCGACACCGCCGAGGAGCTGGTGGACGAGGCCGAGCGGGCACTGATCACCGAGATCCGTACGCTCCGGCTCGACCTCTCCGGCCTCTACATCTGCGACTCGTCCGGACTCAGCGCGCTGCTCCACATCCACCACGACGCGCGCGAGGTCGGCACGGACTTCGAGATAACCGGCGTCACCGCCCAGCTCCGCCGCATCCTCGAGGTGACCGGCCTGGACGCGGTGCTCGGCACCACCCCGGCCGAGGCCCATTCCTAGAGCCTCCACCCGATCGAGTGCCGCTGCGCTCCGGCGGCGAGGGCGGTCGGTCTCCCGGCGGGGCGCCGGGCGATAAAGGTCTCGCGTGCGCGGCCGATCGAGCGGGATCATGGGCCGGTGATCGGGGACGCGTTCGGGGAACTGCTCGGTGAGGTGTGGGCCGCGGGTGCGGTGGCCGGGCGGGTCGAGGAGGTCGTCGAGCGGGACGACGGGCTGATCAGCCGCGGGGACGCCGCGCGCTACCTCTCCGGGCCCGAGTCGTGGCCGGCCTGCGAGACGGCGGTGCTGGCACGGGCGCACGGCCGAATCCTGGACATCGGGTGCGGCGCCGGCCGCCACCTGGCCGCGCTGCGCGAGCGGGGAGCGGACGCGAGCGGCATCGACCCGTCCCCGGGCGCGGTGGCGGTGTGCCGGGCGCGCGGACTCGCCGCGGAGGTCGGCGACCTGGACCGGCTGCCCCCGGGCCCGTACGACACGCTGCTTCTGCTGGGCGGCAACCTGGCGCTGCTCGGATCGCCCGCGGACGCCGCACGGCGGCTCGCCGCGCTGGCCGCGGTGGCGGCGCCGGGCGCGCTGCTGCTGGGCTCGAACATCGACCCGCACCACACCGGCGACCCGCGCCACACCGGCTACCACGACCGGAACGTGCGGCACGGCCGGCCCGCCGGCCAACTGCGGCTGCGGGTCCGGCACGGCGAGACGGTGACGGAGTGGACCGATTACTGGCTGGCCGGCGTGTCCGAGCTGGAGAAGGTGGCGGCGGCGTCACCGTGGCGGCTGGAGAGCGTGGACGGGCACCCGTTCTACGCCGCGGTACTCACTCGCGCGTCGGCCTGAACGCGTTGCGCACCGCGCCGAACCAGCGGCGCTGCAGGTGGCGGAGCCGGGGCTGGGCGACCGGGACGCGGAAGCTGTCCGGCGCCTGGCCGGCGCGCGTGACGTGGCCGGACTCCGGCGTGATGGCGACGACCTGGGAGAGGTCGCCGGTCTCCTCGTTGCGGCTGAGCCGGTGGTAGGCCAGCGCGCCCACCGCGACCGGCAGCTCCGGCTGCTCCGGGACGGACGGCGTGGTGCCGAGCCGGGCGTAGAGGCGGGTGGAGACGAGCGGCACCCGGCTGGAGCCGCCGACCAGCATGAGCGAGTTGAGCAGGAACGACGACACCCCGGCGGCCTCGACGACGCGGCGGGTCTCCTCGACCGCGCGGGCGATGAGCGGCTCGGCGACGTACTCCAACTCCTCGCGCGTCAGGTGCAGCGGCCGGTCCCAGCCGGGCACCCGGACCGTCACGGCGGAGTTGCGGGACAGCGCCTCCTTGGCGCCGCGCACCTCGGTGCGGAAGTCCTGGCGGGCGCGCAGCTCCACGGCGGTGCGCGGCCGGAACAGGCGCTTCCACGTCTCCGGGTCGCGGCGGGCCAGGTGGCGTCGGAAGTGGTCGAGCAGCGCCAGGTCGATGTCGACGCCGCCGAGGTCGGCGAGCCCGCCGGTGCTGGCGACCTGCCAGCCGTTGATCTCGCGGCGGACCACGGTGACGTCGAGCGTGCCGCCGCCGAAGTCGAAGACCGCGATCGAGCCACCGAACGGTACGTGGTGGCCCTCCACCTGCGTGCAGTAGACCGCGGCCGCGACCGGCTCCTCCAGCAGCCGCACCTCGCCCATGCCGGCCCGGCGCGCCGCGTCGGTGAGCATCTCGCGGTGCTGGCGGCCCCAGCCGACCGGGCAGGTGAGCAGCGCGCCGTCCGGGTTGACGCCGGCCATCCGGGCCTCGTGCGCGACGCGGGACAGCACCGCGCTGAGCAGCAGCACGACCGGGACCTCGACGCCGCCGAGCGGGATCGAGCCCTCGCCGACGCGCCGCTTCGGGTGCGGTTCGTAGCGGACCGGGTCGCCGGCACCGAGCCGGGTCGCCTCCAGGCCGGTGACGATGCTGCCGTTCGCGTCCAGGTACACGCCGGAGTCCATCAGCGAGTACCCGTCGAACAGCAGCGTCCGCGGGGGCTCTCCGGGACGCCCGACGACCGCCACCGTGTGGGTGGTGCCCAGATCCACCGCCAGCTGCGACGGACTCTCCACTGCGTTTGTCTCCCCACGCGCTCCCGGTCAGCGCGCCGCCGCGCCGCCGGGATGGTACCCACCGACCCAGCCTCGCAGCCAGAGACCACCCTGACGGGTGATCAACTTGAGCGACGAGTTTCCCACTCAACGTGAATCCCATCGCACGCTATCGGAGAACCGCAAGATCTGCTCGTTACCGGCCCGCCGCGCCTATGAACCGGGCCGGCCGAGGGTGCCGAGTTCCCGGGATCGCGTCTCCCCGGTGAGCAAGGGCTCCAGCAGGGCCGTGAGCTCCTCGTGCCGCTGTTCGTCCAACCGCGCGGTCATCGGCGCGAGAGCGCGCTGGATCTCCGCCTGCAGCCGCTCCGCCAGTTCCCGGCCGGCCGGGGTGATCACCACGTAGACCACCCGGCCGTCGCCCGGGTCACGGTCCCGCGTCAGCAGGCCGCGCCGGTCGGCGCGGTCGATCAGGCCCGACATCGTGGACTTGTCCAGGCCGAGGAAGGCGGCGAGCTCGGTCATCCGGGGCCGGCGGTCGCGCAGCAGGCCGAGCACGCGGAGCTGGGTGAGCGACAGATCGTGCTCGGCGCCGATGCGGGTGAGCACACCCATCACCTGGAAAGCGGCGCGGACCAGGACATCCGTGAGGGCGGCGGAACTCATCACCGCAGCATAGTTGACATGGTTTGGATTACCAACCATCATGAAATTAGTTGGTATTACAAACTCTTTCCTGCGGGCCGGCCGGAGTCGAGAGGAACCAGGCGAGTGACGAGGAGAACCGCATGCGAACGATCGTGATCGGTGGCGGGATCGCCGGAACGACTGCCGCGCTGGCGTTGCGGCAGGACGGCCACGAGGTGACCCTCTACGAGGCGTACGAGGACTCGACGGGGGATGTCGGCGCCTACCTCAGTCTCGCCGTCAACGGGATGCGCGGGCTGGAGAAGCTGGGCTGCCTGCGCGCCGTGCGGGAGGCGGGGTACGACATCCCCCGGATGCGGTTCTCCACGGCGGCCGGCCGCCTGCTGGGCGACGTACCGCGGGCACGGCGCGGCACGGACCCGTTGTACAGCGTCACGCTGATGCGGGGGCGGCTCATGGCGATCCTGCGGCGCGCGGCACTCGACGCGGGCGTGCGGATCTTCACCGGCGAACGCCTGACGAACCTGACGGAGGGGCCGGACGGCGTGCATGCCGAGTTCGGCTCCGGCAGGCGGGACACGGCGGCGCTGCTCGTCGGCGCCGATGGCATCCATTCCACCGTGCGCGGGCTGATCGATCCGTCCGCCCCCCGCGCCGAGTACTCGGGGTTCTACGCGGTCGCCGGCGCCTCCGCGACGAGGCCGGCCGAGACCGGGATCTGGAACCTCACGTACGGGCGCAACGGCGCGTTCATCAACATCAGCATCGACGAGCGGACGCAGTGGTGGACGGCCCAGGTCGCCGACCCCGTCCAGCCGGAGCTGAGCCGCATCGACGACGCGGAGTGGCACCGGCGCCTCACCGCGCTCTATCCGGAGGAGGTGCCGTCGGCCGTCCTCGCCGGCTCGACCGCGGTGTTCGGGTGCACCATCATGCACGTCTGCGCCCCGGTCCGGACGTGGCACAGCGGGCGCGTCGTCCTGACCGGCGATGCCGCCCACCCGGTCGGCGTCTCGCAGGGGGCCGCCATGGGCATCGAGGACGCCTTGGTGCTCGTCGCGGCGCTGCGGACCGCGCCGACGATCCACGAGGCACTCGCCATCTACGACGCGGAACGCCGTCCGCGCATCGAGAGGCTGCTCAAGCACGCCGACGACGCCCGTGACGGAAAGCGGCCCGGCACCGTCAAGCGCCACGTCGACGCGTTCAAGATGCGCCTGCTCCTGCCCTTCTACGAGCGGGCCACGGGATACCTGTACGACTACGATCCGACCCTGCCGGACGCCCGAACCTCGGCGTGATCCCGCGGCGACGCCGGCGCACCGGGCCCCGCCCCGCACGGGTGCCGATCCGGCTGGCGGGACCCGGCGTGCACACCACGACGCCGCTCGATCTGACCGCCGCCCCGCACCGAGCAACCGGCTCAACCCCTCGGAACGCCCGCTCGGCTGTCACCTATTTGTGGCAGCAGACTCAAACCCATAAATATGGGTTAGGTTCGGTGGGGTGTCGTGTCCGCGTGTCGAGGGGAGCCGGCAGTGTCCACAGCGACCGCGACGGTCGAGCTCGCCGACATCGCGGTGTCGTTCCCCGCAAACGACGGCACGGACTACACCGCGGTCGCGGATATCCGGCTGTGCGTCGAGGCCGGCACGTTCGTGTCGGTGGTCGGCCCGACCGGCTGCGGAAAGACCACGCTGCTCAACGCAATCGCCGGCCTGCTGACACCGAGTTCGGGCAAGGTGCTGATCGACGGCGAGCCGTTGCGCGGGCTCAACGAGCGGGTGGGCTACCTGTTCCAGCAGGAGGCGCTGCTGCCCTGGAAGAACGTGCTGGACAACGTCGCCTTCGGGCTCCAGTTGCGGGGCATCGGCAGGGCGGCTCGGGAGGCGGCGGCCCGCGAGTGGATCCGCCGGGTGGGGCTCACCGGCTTCGAGCGGGCGTACCCGCACCAGCTGTCCGGCGGGATGCGCAAGCGGGTGGCCGTGGCGCAGACCTTCCTCGTCGATCCCGACATCCTGCTGATGGACGAGCCGTTCGGCGCGCTCGACGTGCAGACCCGCCAGATCATGGAGAACGAGCTGCTCGAGCTGTGGACCGGCTCGGGCAAGACCGTGATCTTCGTGACGCACGACCTGGACGAGGCGGTGTCGCTGTCCGACGAGGTCGTGCTGCTGTCGGCCGGGCCGGCGAGCCACATCGTCGGCCGCTACCCCATCGACCTGCCCCGGCCGCGCGATCTCATGGACCTGCGCGCCCGTCCCGAGATCACCGAGATCTACGCGCGCATCTGGGCCGACCTTCGTGAGGAGGTGATGAAGGGCTATGAGCGCTCCTCCGGGTACGCGGCCGACTGACGAGGACGGCAAGGCCGGGTCGGTGACCGCGGCGGCGCGGCGCAAGTCGGCAGCGCGCAGGCGACGGGTGGTCGTCCGGTCGATGCAGGTGGCCATCGCCGTGGCCGGGATCGGCTCGTGGGAGATCCTGGTGAACGCCGACGTCCTCGACGAGTTCTTCTTCCCTCGTCCGACGGACGTCGCCGAGCGCATCGGCGACTGGCTCGCCGACGGTGAAATCTTCGACCATCTGCTGGTCACGCTGACCGAGGCGGTGCTCGCGCTGCTGATCGGCTCCGCGCTCGGGCTGGTCACGGGTTTTCTGCTGGCCCGCTGGCGGCTGCTCGCCGAGATCCTCGACCCGTACATCAAGATGCTGAACTCACTGCCCCGGGTCGTCCTCGCGCCGATCTTCCTGCTGTGGTTCGGCCTGGGCATCTGGTCCAAGGTGGTCTTCGGGGTCACCCTGGTGTTCTTCATCGTCTTCTTCAACACGTACCAGGGCGTTCGCGAGGTGTCCCCGGTGCTGGTCGACAACGCGCGCATACTCGGCGCGAGGGAACGGCAGATGCTCCGGCACGTGTTCCTGCCGAGCGCGTTGACCTGGATCTTCTCCAGCCTGCACGTCAGCGTCGGATTCGCCATCGTCGGCGCGGTCGTCGGCGAGTACCTCGGCGCCTCGGAAGGGATGGGCTACCTCATCTCCGAGGCGGAGGGACTGCTCGACACCACTGGCGTGTTCGCCGGCATGGTGGTTCTCGCGGCCGTCGTGCTGGTCATCGATCTGATAGTGCACCGAGTGGAACGCTTCCTACTGCGGTGGAAGCCGGTCGCTCCGACCTGATCCGTGCCGCCGGCCGGCACCGCTCCCGTCCACTGATGCTCCCGGTGTCCTCAACGGAGGAACGAGGTATGCGATGGTTCGCGCGAGACGACTCCTCACACTTGCCGCAGCTGCCATGCTTGCGCTGTCGCCCACCGCGTGCGGCGACGACTCGGCCGGCGACGGTGGGTCGCGGACGGTCAAGATCGGTGTCGGCGGCAAGTCGCTGATGGTCTACCTGCCGACGACGTTGGCCGACGAGCTCGGCTACTTCACGGACGAGGGTCTCGATGTGACCTTCGACGACCTGGAGGGTGGATCCAAGGCGCTGCAGGCGCTCCAGGGCGGCAGCGTCGATGTGGTCAACGGTTTCTACGAGCACACCATCCAGATGCAGGCCAAGGGACGCGACCTGACGGCGTTCGTTGCGATGCTGCGCTATCCGTCGATGGTGCTGGCCGTCTCGCCGAAGGCGAGCAAGGAGATCAAGGCAGTCGAGGACCTGCAGGGCGCGAAGGTGGGCGTCACCGCGCCGGGCTCGTCGACCGACTTCTTCCTCAAGTACCTGCTCAGCACCAACGGCCTCGAGCTCGACGCGGCCTCGGTCCACGGCATCGGCGGCGACACGAAGGCCTTGGCCGCGGTGGAGAGCGGCCAGGTCGACGCCGCGGTGCTGCTCGAGCCGGCGTTCTCCCTGCTGCAGAAGCGGGCCGGCGAGGGCGGGGTCCGGGTGCTCGAGGACACCAGGACCGAGGCCGGAGTGCGGGAGGTGTTCGATGTGAGCACGTACCCGTCGGCCGTGCTGTATTCCAACGCCGACTGGGTCGACGAGAATCGCGAGACCGCCAGAAAGATGGCGAAGGCGATCGTGCGCGCGCTGAACTGGATCGAGCAGCACTCCGCTCAGGAGATCGCCGACAAGATGCCGGAGGAGTACTCCGCAGGCGAGCCGGAGGTCTACGTGGCCGCGCTCGATGCGGCCAAGGACGCGTACTCGCAGGACGGTCGCGTCTCCACCGACGGCGCGGAGGCCGTCGCCAGGGTGCTCGGGCTGTCCATCCCGGAGGTCGCCGAGACCGACATCGACGTGTCGAAGACCTTCACCAACGAGTTCGTCGAAGAGTAGCTGACCAGGTGGGTGCTCCGAGGCGCCCGGGAACGGGCCCGCAACCCGCCCTCTCAGATCGGGATCGACCAGGTCAGGAGCGTGCCGGAGGGGTGGGGGGCCGGGGCGGGGGAGAGGTCGAACGTGCCGCCGTGGCTGGTGGCGCGGTCGGCCAGGTTGACCAGGCCGCTGCGGGCGGCGTCCGGTGGGCAGCCGACGCCGTCGTCGAGGACGGTCAGGGTGAGCCGGCCGGCCGCCACCCGCACGCCGACCTCGACCCGCGTCGCGGACGCGTGTTTGACCACGTTGGACAGCGCCTCACGGAGCACGGCCAGCAGGTCCGGCCGGACCCGGTCGGGCACCGCGCTGTCCACCGGGCCGAAGACGTCCAGCCGGGGGCGGAAGCCGAGCGGCGCGGTGGCGGCGTCGACCATCTCGCCCAGGTCGGCGCGGAGCGCGGGCGCGGCCGGCGCGCGCAGCTCGAAGATGGCGCGGCGGATGTCCCGGATCGTGCTGTCCAGGTCGTCCACGGCCGCGTTGATCCGCGCGCCCGCCTCGGGGCGGCCGGCCAGCGGGATCGCGGTCTGCAACTGCAGGCCGGTGGCGAACAGCCGCTGGATGACCACGTCGTGCAGGTCCCGCGCGATGCGCTCACGGTCCTCCAGCACCACCAGCAACTCGCGCTCCTCCTGCGCGCGGGCGCGTTCCAGCGCCAGCGCGGCCTGGCCGGCGAACGTGGCGAGCATGGTCGAGTCGTCGCCGGCGTGGCGGGTGACGGCCGGGTCGTGCGCGACCACCAGCACGCCGTGCAGCGCCTCGGCGCTGCCGAGCGGCGCCACCATGGCCGGCCCGGACGGTACGTCGCCCGGCCAGACCGCGGACTTGGCCAGGCTCTCCACGGTGACCGTGCCGGAGCCGGTGATCGCGGGCAGGAACGCGGTCTCGCTGGCGACCAGCTCGGCGCCGGCCGACAGCGACGTGTCGCCGTCCACCACCTCGACGGTGAGCCGGTCCGTGTCCGCGTCGTAGAGCAGCACCAGCACCAGGTACGCACCGGAGACCTCGCGCGCGCGGCGGGCGATCAGCGACAGCGCGCCGGTGCGGCCCACCTCGGACAGCAGCACCGCGGTGATCTCCGAGGCCGCGGCCAGCCACTGCTCGCGCCGGTGCGAGACGGCGTAGAGGCGCGCGTTCTCGATCGCGACGCCGGCGGCCGCGGCCAGCGCGACCACCACCTCCTCGTCGTCCTCGGTGAACTCGGCCGCGCCCCGCTTCTCGGCCAGGTAGAGGTTGCCGAAGACGTGCTCGCGGATGCGCAGCGGCACGCCCAGGAAGGAATGCATCGGCGGGTGGTGCGGCGGGAACCCGTACGACTGCGGGTGCCGGGTGATGTCCGGCATGCGCACCGGCCGCGGGTCCTGTATGAGCAGACCCAGCACGCCACGCCCGTGCGGCAGGTCGCCGATGTGCGCGGCCTGCTCCGGCGTCATGCCGTGCGTGATGAAGTCGGTGAGCCGCCGGTCCGGCCCGACCACGCCGAGCGCGCCGTACCGGGCGCCGGCCAGCTCGCACGCGGCCTCCACGATGCGCTGCAGCGTGCTGCGCAGGTCGAGGTCGGTGCTGATGCCGACCACCGCGTCGAGCAGCGCCCGCAGCCGTTCCCGGCTCGCCACGACGTCGCCGACGCGGTCGAGCATCTCCTGGAGCAGTTCGTCGAGGCGGACCCGGGACAGCGGCCCGAGCCCGAGCGACGGCGGTTGGTCTGCGGCCACGACCGCTAGGATACGGCCGAGGTGTCGATGAGTTGCGCCGCCGGCATCCGCGGCGTGGCCGGCGGTCCCGCGTGGTCGGAGTCGGGCAGGCCGAGGCGCACCACGAGGTACGGGTAACCCAGCTCGGAGAGCGTCATCCGCAGCGCCGTGCGCGTCACGTCGACCTCGATCACGCCGGACAGCGGCAGCACGCCGACGCCGCGTTCGGCCGCGGCCAGCCACGCCGCGGACAGCGCCTCACCGGCGCGCAGCCACGTCGCGGGCTCGTCGTCGCGACCGAAGATCACGCCGTACGAGGCGGAGCCGTCGTGGCCCTCGCCGATCGGCAGCCGGCCGTGCTCGCCGAAGTCCCGGTTCGGCACCGTGGACCGCACCGGCGTCTCCGGCAGCGACTCGGCCGGCAGCGTCTTCGCCTTCCAGAACTCCAGCTCGTGCTGGACGAACGGGTCGCGCGCCTCCACCTCGGCCGCGCGCCCGGCCGCGGCGGCCAACTCGTAGACCTGGTCGCCGACGAGCAGGTGCAGGTGCACGCCGTGCTCCTCGACGATCCGCTGAAGCGCGGTGAGGTCGTCCGGGTGGACGGGCTCGTCGCGGGTCGGGCGCCGGTCGGTGCGCCGGGTGCGCAGCTGCTGCACGCGGCGCATCGCGGCCGGGGTCACCTCGCACGGCGCGCCCGGCGTGATCCGGGCCAGCAGTTCCGGGCCGTCGAACCGGGTCACCTCGGCGGTGTGGCCGAGCGCGGCGAGCGCGACGACCGCGTGGTGCAGAGCGGCGCCGACGCTGACCGTGAGCAGCCGGCCGGCCGGGTCGACGGAGAGCAGCTTGCGCTCGGGTACGGCGTACAGCTCCAGGGCGTCCGGCAGGACCCGCCACCGCCACGGCTGCGTGTTGTGCACCGACGGGGCGAACCCGGCCGTCGCCGCGGCCTCGGCGAGCACGGACGCCACCGTGCGGTTGGTCTGGCTCGTCATGGTGTGCCTCCCGTGTTCGTACGCTGCGACGAGTCTGCCCGGCGCGGTCCCGGAGCCGTCAGGGCCGGCGGCACCGGCGCGCCGGGACCAAGGTCCCGCTCAGGACGCCGCGGGCGGGAACGCGCAGAACTCGTTGCCCTCCGGGTCCGCCATGATCCACCAGCTGATGTCCTGGTCCGGCGCGCGCAGCACGGTCGCGCCGGCCGCGACCAGCGCGTCCGGCGCCGGATCGGTCATCGTCACGTCCCAGTGCAGGCGGTTCTTCACGGTCTTCGGCTCGGGCACGTTCTGGAACACGAAGAACTCGAACGGCTGGCCGGCGCCGCCGGTCAGCGCCCAGTAGTCGTCGCCGGGCCGCACGGAGCCGCCGAGGACCGTCTGCCACCACCGGGCCTGCGCGGCGCCGTCCCGGGCGTCCACCACCAGCTCGTAGAGGCGGGCCGGGCGACCGTCCGGCACGAACACGCAGAACTCGTTGCCCTCCGGGTCCGTCATCAGCCACCACCTCTCGTCCGGCCGCGGCTCCAGCAGCACCGTGGCACCGGCCTCGACCAGCGGCGCGATCGTCTCGTCCGGCCCGAGCCGCAGGTCGAGGTGCACGCGCGTCTTCACCGGCGGCGGCGCGTCCGGCACCTCGTTGATCCACACGATGGTCGAGTCCCCGATGCCCGGCGTCAGCCACCAGAACTCCGGGTGGGTCCGGTGCGGCGTCCGCTCCGCGCGCAGCGCGAGCTGCCAGAACGCGGCCGTCCGAGCCCGGTCGGAGGCGTCGACGCAGATGTCCTTCAGGCTGGCGAGCGTCATGGTCACATCCTGCCCGATCGTCCCCGGCGTGGCAGACTCGATGGCAGAGGGGGTTTCCATGGAGCTCAGACCGCCCGCCGAGACCGTCGAGTGCCGGGGCGCGTCCGTGCGGATCGTCGACCCGGACGCGATCCTGCTGGCCGCGGCCGGTCCGGAGCCCGTGGAGCTGCTGCACGGCGCCGGGTTCCCGGGGCCGCTGCGCGCGGTGGCGCTGACCGCCGGCAGCCGCCTGTCGACCAGCGGGCCGGTCTACCGGTTCGTGGGCACGGCGCGGCGCGGCGGCGGGTTCGACGCGCTCCGGATCGGGCTGACCGGCCCGGTCGGCGTGCTGATCGCGCGGCAGATGGCGACCCGGGACCCGCTGGGCTTCGCGGCCCGGACCGCGTCGCTGGCCGGGGAGACCATCCGGCGGCTGGGTGAGCGGCCGGAGGACCTGCCGCGGGACCGGACGCTGGTGGACGCGGTGTCCGGCCTGTCCGCGCGGGTGACCTACGACGTGGAGCCGGCCGCGCTGCCGCAGCAGGTGTCCGTGACGGTGACGGCCGAGGCGCCGCGGCGCGCGGACACGCCGCTCGTGCCGTACCTGCGCGGCTTCGTGGAACTGTTCTTCGAGGTGCTGGCGGAGCTGGCCGGCGGCGACCTGAGCGGCCGCTACACGCTCACGCTGCATCCGGAGGAGGTCGCGGAGCGGTCCGGTGCCGTGAGTCTCGACCAGGTCGGCGGGCTCGACCACATCGTGAGCCAGCTGCGCGAGGTGGCGGTCTCGTTCAACCACCCGGAGGCGATGGCGCGCTGGGGTGCACGGCGGCCGCAGGGCATCCTGCTCTACGGGCCGCCCGGCACCGGCAAGACCATGCTGGCCACCGCGCTGGCCAACGAGATCGGCGGCGAACTGCGCGAGATCCGCACGCCGGAGATCCTGGACCGCTGGCTCGGCGCGTCCGAGCGGAACATCAAGAAGATCTTCACCGAGGCGCGCCGCTACACCACGCCGACCGTGCTGCTGTTCGACGAGTTCGACTCGATCATCAGCTACACCGGCGGCGGCCAGGACGCGGCCGGGCAGGCGATCAACTCGGTGGCCGGCATCTTCAAGCAGGAGATGAACACGCTGATCGAGGCGAATCCGCGGGTCATCGTGGTCGCCACGACGAACTTCCCGGACCGGGTGGACGCGTCGCTGATCCGGTCCGGCCGGTTCGACATCAAACTGTCCGTGCCGAAGCCGGACGCCGACGGCCGCGCGGAGATCATCTCGAAGATGCTGCGCGGGCTGATCGCGGCGCACGAGACGCCCGGATTCCGCATGTTCGGCGACGACGTCGACGCGCGCGAACTCGCCGTCGCGTGCCCGGGCGCCACCGGGGCGGACATCCGCGAGGCGCTGCGCCGGGTGCAGTTGCAGAAGGCCATGGAAGAGGCCCGGGGGTACGTTCCGGAGCCGATCAGCCAGTCCGAGCTGCTTCAGGCGCTCACATCAGTTTCTCCGGCTTGAACCCCCAGTGCCAGGACTCGCGCGGGGTGTCCTCCTCGAAGCCGTACCGTCCGGCGTTCTGCCGCATCCAGGTGAGCGCCTTCGCGTTCAGGTCCAGGTCCGCGGCCATGCCCCAGCCGTGGTCGGAGGTGCCCGGCTTCGCGGCCAGCCCGCCCTGCGAGTAGAGGCCCTTGCGCCGGGCCAGGTCGACCTGTTCCTCGTACGGCCGGTACGAGTCGGTGATCCCGATCGTCACGCCCTGCGCCTTGGCGTCCGCGATCAGCTGCGTCAGCTTCTCCGCGGCCGGCCCCCACAGCCGGTGCCCGGTGCCACCGACCTGGCCGAGCGCGGACGCCGGGACCTTCCCGTTGCCGTACGCGGCCAGATCCTCCGGAACGCCGCTGGCGTTGACCTTCATGTTGGTCGCGGTCGTCGCCGGCGTGCCGGCCGTGCTCCCGCTCACGGCGCTGGCCAGCGCGGACGCGAACGCCTGGCCCGTCTGCGACACCGCGGTCGCGGTTCTCGCCGCGGTCTGCTGCGTCATCGACGCGATCCGGTGCTCGATGTCGTTGATCCGGGCGGTGACGCCCGTGATGCCGTTCAGCACGATCCACCTCCGCTGCTTCAACCACCCATCGGCAGCCCACCCGGCGACCTGAGGTTCCCGGCCGGCCTGGCGCGCCGGGCATAGAGTCGCGGTCGTGTTCGCCGAGCCACCCGGATTCGATCGTGCCGCGCTCACCCGGGCGCTGCGCGACGGATGGGGCATCGCGGTCGCCGCGCTGGAGTACGCGCCGGTCGGCTTCGGCGCCCACCACTACCGCGCCCGGGACACCGGCGGCGCGGACTGGTTCGTCACCGTCGACCTGGACGCGGACCCGGTCGCGCTGGAGCGGGCGTTCGGCACTGCGGCGGCGCTGCGCGAGGCGGGGCTGGAGTTCGTGGCGGCGCCGCGCCGGCGGCCGGACGGGCGCTGCCTGACCGTGCTGGCCGGGGGCAGCGCGGTGTCCGTGGCCGAGGCGATCGACGGCGCGTCCCACGACTTCGGCGACGAACTGCCCGCACCGGCGCGGCGGCGGCTGCGCGACGCGCTCGACCGCATGCACGCGGCGCCGGTGCCGCCGGGCGCGCCGGTGGACCCGCTGACCGTCCCGCGCCGCGACGAGCTCACCCGCGCGGGTCCGCCGTGGGGCCCGGGGCCGTACGCGGACCGGGCCCGCGACCTGCTCCTCGCCCACCGGGACCGGATCGACGCGCTGTTCGCCCGGTACGACGCGCTGGTCCCGGCCGTGCGGGCGCGGCGGGACACCTGGGTGGTCACGCACGGCGAGCCGCACCCGGGCAACGTGATGCTGCCGGCGGGCGGCGGCATCCGGCTGATCGACTGGGACACGGTCGCCGTCGCGCCCCGCGAGCGCGACCTGTGGATGGCGGACCCGGACCGCACGGCCGACCCGGGGGCGGCGGAGCTGTACCGGCTGCGCTGGGCGCTCACCGACATCTGCGCGTTCGCGCACGACCTGCGCGTGCCGCACCGGGACGACGAGAACACCGCGCTCGCCTGGCGGGCACTCGGCGGATACCTGATCTCCGGCCTATGATCGGCCACATGGCGCGAATCGTGATCGTCGGCGGCCACGGCAAGGTGGCGCTGCTGCTGGCGCCGCTGCTGGTCCGGGCCGGCGACGAGGTGACCTCGGTGTTCCGCAACCCGGAGCACACGCCGGACGTGGCCGCCACCGGGGCCCGCCCGGTCGTCGCGGACCTGGAGAAGCTGGACACCGAGGCGATCGCGGCGCTGCTCGCGGGCCACGACGCGGTGGTCTGGTCGGCGGGCGCGGGCGGCGGCGATCCGGCGCGGACGTACGCGGTGGACCGGGACGCCGCGATCCGGACGATGGACGCGGCCGTGAGCGCGGGCGTGCGGCGGTTCGTGATGGTGTCCTACTTCGGCGCCGGCCCGGACCACGGCACGCCGCAGGAGAGCGGCTTCTTCCCGTACGCGGAGGCGAAGTCCGCGGCCGACGCCCACCTGGCCGGCACCGGGCTGGACTGGACGATCCTGCGGCCGAGCCGGCTCACGTCCGACGCGCCGACCGGGCTGATCGAGACCGCGGAGCAGGGCGCGACCGCCACCAGCGTGACCCGCGCGGACGTGGCCGCGGCCGTGGCGGCGGCGCTGGCCGACCCGGCCACCCGCGGCCGGACCGTCGAGTTCAACAACGGCGGCACGCCGATCGCGTCAGCGCTCGTACCGTAGATAGCGGGACATGTGCCGCACGGCCGGGATCGGCCGGAGCGCGGAGCCGAGCAGCCGGGTGACGCGCGGCAGTTCCTCGGTGCCGGGCGCGGTGATCGCGTCCACCGCGTCGCGCAGCCGCAGCCCGGGCACGGCCCGGACCGGGTCGTGCGGGTCGTCCACGCTCCAGTGCAGCGTGGCGCCGGAGAGGCGGACCGCCGGGTTCAGCTTCTGGGCGCGGATCGCCAGCCGGTTGAACGCGTCGAACGCGATCGTGGTGCCCTCGCCGAACCGGCCGGTGATCCGGCGCAGCAGTGAGATGCCCTGCTCCTCGGTGAGGTACATGCTCAGGCCCTCCGCGATCGCGAGCGTGGGGTGCCCGGCCGGGATGCGGTCGAGCCAGCCGTCGTCGGTGACGGACGCGCCGATCGTGTGGTAGCCGGGCCGGTCCGGGAACAGCGTGTGGCGCAGCTCGACGACGTCCGGGAAGTCCACGTCGTACCACTCGGCGCCGGGCCGGGGATCGACGCGCCAGACGCGGGTGTCCAGCCCGGCGCCGAGGTGGACCACGGTGACCTCGCCGTCGTGCTCGCGCAGGAACTCGCGCACCCACCCGTCCAGGAACCTGGCCCGCACCGCCACGGTGGGCGCCATCTGCGGGCTGATGCCGGTGGCGGAGAAGTCGTAGTCGATGGCGTCGACCGCGGCCGCGGCCATGGTGTCGCCCAGCACCGGGTGTGCCGCGCGGGCGTCGAGCGCCCGGGCGTACAGCGTTACCAACAGCGTCTCGCGCGCCTCCGTGAGGCGAACCCGCACCATGAATTCGACGGTACGCGGGCCGCGCTCGCCCGTGGGGGCACCGGTGACGCCGGGGCTGGTGCGGCATCCGGCAGAACGGGCGCACTGCACATTTCGCGCCCGCCGGCCGTCGTGGCGGCGATATGGTTCCCGGAGAAGCTCAGCCGAACAGCATCCGTTAAGGACGCGTTAAGGCGCGATGACCGCGCTCGGTGATCCATGCCTCACTGGGGCCGTTGCGCCAGTCTCGGGCGGAGGGTTTACGGTGAACGGAAGGTCTACCCAGAGATCTGCCGGTAAAGCGAGGGAAATACATGACGGATGTCAAGCTTGAGCATCCTGGCGGACAGCTGTCGATGCCGGTTCGGAACGCGGTTGAGGGACCGGCGGGCGTTGACGTCGGTCAGTTGTTGAAGGAAACCGGATACGTCACCCTCGACACCGGATTCGTCAACACCGCCTCATGCACCTCCGCGATCACCTACATCGACGGCGACGCCGGAATTCTGCGCTACCGTGGCTACCCGATCGACCAGCTGGCGGGCAAGGCGTCGTTCCTCGAGACGTCCTACCTCCTCATCTACGGTGAGCTGCCCACGGCGGACCAGCTCGCCGAGTTCGACTCCCGCGTCCGCAAGCACACGCTGCTGCATGAGGAGATGCGCCAGTTCTTCGGCGGTTTCCCGCGTGACGCGCACCCGATGGCCGTGCTCTCCTCCGCGGTGAGCGCGCTGTCGACCTTCTACCAGGACGCGCTCGACCCGTTCAATCCCGAGGACGTGGAGATCTCCACGGTCCGGCTGCTGGCCAAGGTGCCGACCATAGCGTCGTACGCCTACAAGAAGTCCATCGGTCAGCCGATGCTCTACCCGGACAACAATCTGGGTTACGTGGAGAACTTCCTCCGCATGACCTTCGGCGTCCCGACCGAGGACTACGAGATCGACCCGGTCGTGGCGCAGGTGCTGGACATGCTGCTCGTCCTGCACGCGGACCACGAGCAGAACTGCTCCACCTCCACGGTCCGCCTGGTCGGCTCCAGCCACGCGAACCTCTTCGCCTCCGTCTCGGCCGGCGTGAACGCGCTGTTCGGCCCGCTGCACGGCGGCGCGAACGAGGCCGTGCTGACCATGCTCAACGGCATCCACGCGAACGGCGGCGACGTCAACGCGTTCGTCGAGCGCGTGAAGAAGAAGGAGCCCGGCGTCAAGCTGATGGGCTTCGGGCACCGGGTCTACAAGAACTACGACCCGCGCGCCGCCATCGTCAAGCAGGCCGCGCGGGACGTGCTCGAGCGCACCGGCGGCAACGACCCGCTGCTCGAGCTCGCGATGAAGCTGGAGGAGATCGCGCTCGCCGACGACTTCTTCATCTCTCGCAAGCTCTACCCCAACGTGGACTTCTACACGGGCCTCATCTACAAGGCGATGGGCTTCCCGACCAAGATGTTCACGGTGCTGTTCGCGCTCGGCCGGCTCCCCGGCTGGATCGCGCAGTGGCGCGAAATGATCAACGACCCGGCGACGAAGATCGGCCGCCCGCGGCAGCTCTACACCGGCTCGCCGGAGCGCGCGTTCGTCCCGATCACCGAGCGCTGACCCGATTCCGGTTCCGCGATAAGGCCCGCGCCCCGGCGCGGGCCTTCTTGCATGATTGCCGTTAACGTCGATGTTCCCTGATGGCCGCCCGCGCCCGACACCATGCGGTTCCATGTGGAATCGACGACTGCTGACCGCCACCCTGGCGTCGGCGCTGATCGCGGGCGCGCTGGTGGCGCCGGCATCGGCCTCGGCCCGGAGATCATTCGACCTGCAGGCCCACCGCGGCGGGCTCGGCCTGCGCGTGGAGAACACGCTGGCGTCCTTCGGCAACGCGCTCCAACTCGGCGTGCGCACGCTGGAGCTGGACGTGCAGATCACCGAGGACCGGCAGGCCGTGGTCACCCACGACCGGCGCGTCTCCGGCACCAAGTGCGCCGACACCGCGCCCGTCACGCCCGGCGACCCGGAGTTCCCGTACGTCGGAAAGTATGTCAACACGCTGACGCTGGCCCAGGTCCGTACGCTCGACTGCGGATCGAGGTCGCTGGCCGATAAGCCGGGGCAGCTGGCCGTGCCGGGTGCCCGCATGCCGCTGCTGAGCGAGGTCTTCGCGCTGGTCAAGCGCTACCGCGCGGACGACGTGACGCTCAATGTGGAGACCAAGGTGGAGGCGGGCGCGCCCTCCGAGACCGCGCCGCGCGAGCAGTTCGTCCAGGTCACGCTGGCCGAGATCCGCAAGGCCGGGATGCTGCGCCAGGTCACGATCCAGAGCTTCGACTGGGGTGCGCTGAAGCGGTTCCGCGAGGTCGAGCCGCGGCTGCCCCGGGTGGCGCTGACCAACTACGACTTCCTCCAGGTGGGGCAGCCGGGCGCGTCGCCGTGGCTGGGCGGCCTGGACATCGACGACTTCGGCGGCGACCCGATCAAGGCGATCAAGACCTTCGGGGCGTACGCGTTCTCGCCCGTGCACGGCTTCCCGCAGAACGGCACCGTGTCCGACCCGGCGTACCGGCCCTACGTCACCGAGGCGATGGTGACGCACGCGCACCGCAACGGCATCAAGGTCGTCCCGTGGACCGTCAACGACGTGCCCACCATGGCGAAGCTGCTCGACGACGGCGTGGACGGCCTGATCACCGACTACCCGGACCGGCTGCGCACGCTGCTCTCCTCGCGCGGATACCAGCTGCCGCGCGGGTACCGGTCGCCGTTCGACGTGCAGGCCCACCGCGGCGGCCGCGCCACGCTCCCGGAGAACACGCTGCCCGCGTTCTCCGCGTCGCTGGCCGAACCGGCGATCTCCACGCTGGAGCTGGACACCGGCGTCACCCGCGACGGCCACCTGGTGGTGCTGCACGACCGCACGATCAACGGCTCGCACTGCGTCGACACCGCGCCCGCGACCCCGGGTGACCCGGCGTACCCCTACGTGGGCGACCTGGTGCACTCGCTGACGCTCGCGCAGATCAAGACCCTCGACTGCGGTACGCGGACGAACCTGCCCGGCCAGACGCCGGTGCCCGGGGCGCGCGTCCCCACGCTCACCGAGGTCTTCGAGCTGGTGGCGGCGTCCGGTCGTACCGACGTCCGGCTCAACATCGAGACGAAGATCAGTCCGACGGTGAACGACACCGAGCGCTACGACGTCTTCACCCGCAAGCTGGTCACCGCGATCCAGCGGGCGCGGATGACCTCGCGCGTCACCATCCAGTCGTTCGACTGGCGCACCATCCAGCTGTCCCGGCGCCTCGACCCGCGCATCGAGACCGTGGCGCTGGTCTGGCAGTACGGCCCGGCCGAGTGCGCGTCGCCGGCCGACGAGTGCTCGCTGCGGGCCGTCTACGGCGACCCGTCGGTGCGCAGCCCGTGGACCGGCAGCCTGGACTGGTGGCGCTTCCGCGACCTGGGCAAGCTGGTCCGCGCCGCCGGCGCCGGCACGGTCTCCGCCAACTGGCAGGTCCACGACCCGTCCCAGCCGGCCGCCCCGCACCCGGACTGGTACATCCGGACGGACCCGTCGTACTTCCACGGCCCCACGGTGCCGGTCCTCCAGCGCCGCGACGGCCTGAAGGTCGTCCCGTACACGCTGGACGACCCGGCGGTCATCCAGCGCGCCATCGACCTCGGCGTCGACGGCATCATCTCCGACACCCCCGCGCTGCTCATCCAGATCGCCATCCGCAACGGCCTCCGCTGACCGCTCGCCGCTCCCGGGCCGCCGCCGATCCCTCGGCGGCGGCCCGTCGCGGCGCGGTACTGATCATGTGTGCCGGTCGATATGTTGGTCGGCATCATCGCCGCGCGGCAAGGACGGACGGACATGGCGGACAGGACGCCCCGGCGGGCGCTGCCGGTCGTGCTCGTGGTGGCCGCCGCGGCGCTGTGCCTGTGCGCCGGACTCACCGTCCTGGCGGCCGTGCTGGCCGGGCAGAGCCGCGACGGGCCGCAGGTCGGCGCCACCGGGGCGCCGGGTACCCCCGACGACGAACTGCCGGCCGCCGAGCCGCCGCAGGCCGACATCCAGCAGATCTACAGCGACGCGCGGACCAGCCTGCGCGACGGCACGGCCTACGTGGGCTCGCCCAAAGAGGTCACGGTGGGCGAGACCGTGCACATCAGCGCCCGGGTCTGCGGCGAGCTCAGCACCGCGTGCGCGGCCGGGCCGCCCGGCGTCGCGCCGTCGTCGGCCGGGCCGGTGCGCAGCGCGCCGGTCTTCGTCGGCGCGCGCGTGGAAGCGGTGGCCGCGGCCGGCGCGGACCTGACCGTGATGCCCACCGCCGGCGGCGTGCAGCCGCTCATCTCCGAGGAGGACTGGGCCGAGTGGGAGTGGGCGGTCACGCCGGCCCGGGCCGGCTCGCTGACGCTGACCGTCCGGTTCCGGGTGCTGCTCGCCGACTCCGACGAGTCCCTGGTGCCGGACACGCTGATCAGGGTCCCGGTGGAGGCGCTGCCCGAACCGGTGCAGCCGGTCAACCCGGTCCGTCGTGCGTTCGACGCCGTGACCGGTGCCGTCACCGCGCTCCTGGGACTCCTCGCCACGATCTTCTCGCTGCTCGGGCTGACCGCGGCCGGCATCTGGAAGGCCGCGCGCAATCGCCGGCGGCGCCGCCGGTCCGCGAGCCTCGAGCCCGGTGCCGAAGGCCCCACCCGGCCCCCTGAACCCGCGCGACGGGACGTCACGCCGGGACCCGCCCTGCGAGACGCGGCGCCGGGACCCGCCCGGCACGACGTCACGCCGGGACCCGCCCTGCGAGACGCGGCGCCGGGACCCGCCCGGCACGACGTCACGCCGGGACCCGCCCTGCGAGACGCGGCGCCGGGAGCCGTCTGGCACGACGCGGCGCCGGGGGCTGACCGGCACGACGCGGCGCCCCGACATGACGCCACGGCGGAAGCCGCCCGGCACGACGCCGCGCCGGGAAGCGGCCGGCATGACGTCGTGCCCGGGGATGACCGGCCTGACGGGGCGGCCGATCGGACCGACACGCGCCCGCCGGCGGGTTGAACGGCGCCGGGCCGGGACGAGAGGGGCCGGCGCCGGTGCGGCCCCCGCCGGGGTGTGCCGCCCTTGCGGCCACGGCACTGGCAGGGAGGAGCGCCAGCGACGACCGGTCTCGCCGGGAGGCCTGGACGGTGATGTGAGACCAACCCGGGC
The DNA here is from genome assembly GCF_031458235.1 of Catenuloplanes atrovinosus. Lineage (NCBI taxonomy): Bacteria > Bacillati > Actinomycetota > Actinomycetes > Micromonosporales > Micromonosporaceae > Catenuloplanes > Catenuloplanes atrovinosus. Next base: position 2,038,553 of record NZ_JAVDYB010000001.1, read on the forward strand.
AGATCACATGGGTTTCCTACAGCGGTCTGGTGTCGTGGAAGCCGTTGATGACGTCGAACGCCAGGGCGGTGACGACGACCCCACCGGCAAGCGCCGCAGTTCATGAAGATTTCGCCGGCTGTAGGCATCTTCGGCGGCGCCGCGACGGGGTATGACCCTGTCATGGTGGACATGACGCACGCCGATGATCTTCAGCCCGTACTGGACCAGCTCGGGGAGTACGACGTGCGGGACGACGACGATGACGACCCGATCCTGATCAAACCGGACGGCTCGCCGGTCGACACCTGGCGCGAGGACTACCCGTACGACGAGCGCATGCACCGCCCCGAGTACGACCGGCAGAAGCGGCTGCTCCAGATCGAGCTGCTCAAGCTGCAGAACCACTGCAAGGCGTCCGGCGAGCGGCTGGTGATCCTGTTCGAGGGCCGGGACGCGGCCGGCAAGGGCGGCACCATCAAGCGGTTCATGGAGCACCTGAACCCGCGCGGCGCCCGGGTGGTGGCGCTGGAGAAGCCGAGCGAGCGCGAGTCCACCCAGTGGTACTTCCAGCGCTACATCCAGCACCTGCCCGCGGCCGGCGAAATCGTCCTGTTCGACCGGTCCTGGTACAACCGGGCCGGCGTGGAGCGCGTGATGGGCTTCTGCACGCGCACCGAGTACCTCGAGTTCATGCGGCAGGCGCCGGAGCTGGAGCGCATGCTGGTCCGGTCCGGCATCCGGCTGGTCAAGTTCTGGTTCTCGGTGACCAGCGGCGAGCAGCGCACCCGCTTCGCGATCCGGCAGGTCGACCCGGTCCGGCAGTGGAAGCTCTCCCCGATGGACCTCCAGTCGTTGGACAAGTGGGACGACTACACCGAGGCGAAGGAGGCCATGTTCTTCTACACGGACACGGCCGACGCTCCGTGGACGGTCGTCAAGAGCAACGACAAGAAACGGGCCAGGATCGAGGCCATGCGGTACGTGCTGAGCCGCTTCGACTACGAGGACAAGGACGAGGACCTGGTCGGCCGGCCCGACCCGCTCATCGTCGGCCCGGCCTCGCTCGCGGTCGAGGGCGTCCAGGCCTCGCCGCGCGTCTTCCCGCGCCTTTAGAGCGCGGCCCAGCGGACGATCATGGTGACCAGGCCGCGGAGGCGTTCCAGCTCCGCGGCGTCGTCGGCCAGGGAGCGGCCGTAGGCGTTGCCGATCCGGTGGCCGCGGATCATGCGGCCGAGCACCGCGGGCGCGAACCAGCCGTACTTCGCGGCCCCGCACGCCGCGATCGCGCGCCGGACCCCGTCGGGGTCGCCCTGCCAGCCGCCGTCACGCAAGCCCTCCAGGTAGCCCTCGGTGGCCGCGTCCTCGATGTCGGGCAGCAGCGCGGCGTCGATCAGGTTGTCCGTGACGCTGTCGATGATCAGGTTGGCGATGTCCTCGCCGAGCGCGCCGTCGCCGGTGAACGCCCAGTCGATCAGCACGGTACGGTCGCCGTCCGCGATCAGGTTGGTCGGCCAGACGTCCAGGTGCGCGAGCGTGCGCGGCTGCTCCTCGGCCCGGCGGAGCACGGTCTCGCGGTGCTCCCACACCCGGCGCAGCTCCGCCGCGGGCCAGGCCGCGGTCAGCGGGTGGGACCAGTCCTCGTCGGTGCGCATCGTGACCGTGGTGGCCGGGCCGTGCGCCAGGTACTGCCGCAGCCAGCGCCGGGACAGCCACGGCAGCGCGGGAACCCGGCCGGCCCAGCGCGCCTGCCCGGCGCCGAGCTGACGCGCGAAGTGCCGGAACCGCGCGGGCGGCCAGGCCGTGCCGTGCGCGCCGGTCGCCTCGGCCAGCCACAGCTCGATCGCGCCGTCCGGCCGGGGGACGGTGGCCAGCGGCTCCGGCACCTCGATGCCGGTGCCGGCGTAGGCCTCGGCCGCGAAGCCGGAGGTGTACGCGGTGACCTCGCGGCGCCAGTAGTTCCAGTGCTCCGGCGCGTCGCTGGTCTGCCAGGACGGGCTGCCGGCGGGCGCCGCCGAGGGCGGCCGGGCCACCTTGAGGATCGCGGTGCCGGCCGGCCCGTGCACGCGCCAGATGCCGCCGGTGGCCGCGTTGCCTGAGTTGTGAGTCAGCGTCTCGGCATGCGTGACGGCGCCGCCGATGCGGGTCCGGACGGGCTGTGGAGCCTGCACGGCGTACCCCCGGGATGACGTCGGTGGAAACAGTGACGATCATCATGCCGTGGTACGGCGGAGAAGCACAAAAAAGCACCGGCAGTGGTGCTGCCGGTGCTTTTTTATGAGGTCTTGGGCACCGCCCGGCCCGGATGGCGCGGGCGGTGTGAGTGGTCCTTAGAGCGGGCGGATGTTCGCCGCCTGCGGGCCACGCTGGCCCTGGGTGATCTCGAACTCAACCCGCTGGTTCTCGTCGAGAGAACGGTAGCCGCTGGACTGAATCGCCGAGAAGTGGGCGAAGACGTCGTTTCCGCCGTCGTCAGGGGTGATGAAGCCGTAGCCCTTGTCCGCGTTGAACCACTTGACGGTGCCGACAGCCATGGTACTTCTCCTTGCCAAATCGAACCCCGCGTCGTGCGGAGTCGTAGGTAATGAGCTCGCAACTCACGAGCCCGTGTGTCGCATTTCCGGCCCCAACGCAAGAAGCGCCCGCGGTCGTAATCCCGCAGGCGCTGCCGAACTCTCCGGGGAGAGCCAAAACACTGGGAACCAAAACTGCAACGTTGCGATGCTAACACGGTTACCGGCCCGCACCAGATGAATCCGCGTGAAAACCCGGCGTTCACGCGGCGGCACCGGCGACCCCCGCGTTGACGTGCACCGCGAGGGTAGGCGAGCATGGCCGTCGAGCGGATGCGGAGGAAACCCGGTGCGAGTCCGGGACGGTCCCGCCACTGTGACCGCGCGGCATCGCCGCCCGGGAGTCAGGTCACTCCGGCCGCTCGCACCGACCACCGAGCGCGGGCGTGGACACCCGCGGAAGGGACACGAGCATGCGGCCGCCTCTGAGCGCGGAATGACCACGCCCTACCCGTTCTCGGCCGTCGTCGGCCTGGATGAGCTCCGCCGCGCGCTGCTGCTCACGGCCGTCTCCCCGGCGATCGGCGGCGTGCTGGTCCGCGGCGAGAAGGGCACCGCCAAGTCGACCGTGGTGCGCGCGCTGGCCGCGCTGCTGCCGGAGATCGCCGTGGTGCCGGGCTGCCGGTTCGCCTGCGACCCGGCCGCGCCGGACCCCGGCTGCCCGGACGGCCCGCACGCGGACGCCGCGGGGGTGGACCTGCGCCGGGCGCCGCTGGTGGAGCTGCCGGTCGGCGCCACCGAGGACCGCGTGGTCGGCACGCTGGACATCCAGCGCGCGCTGGCCGACGGTACCAAGGCGTACGAGCCCGGGCTGCTCGCGGCGGCACACCGCGGCGCGCTCTACGTCGACGAGGTCAACCTGCTCCCGGACCACCTGGTCGACCTGCTGCTGGACGCCGCGGCCATGGGACGCGCACACGTGGAGCGCGACGGCGTCTCCGTGAAGCACGCGGCGCGGTTCCTGCTGGTCGGCACCATGAACCCGGAGGAGGGTGAGCCGCGCCCGCAACTCGTCGACCGGTTCGGGCTGGTCGTCACCGTGTCCGCGCCGCGCGACGCCGGGCCGCGCGCCGAGGTGGTGCGCCGCCGGCTCGCGTACGAGGCGGACCCGGACGGGTTCGCGGCGCGCTGGGCCGCCGACGAGCGCGACCTGGCCGGGCGGATCGTGGCGGCGCGGGCGCTGCTGCCGTCCGTCACGCTCCCGGACGCGGAACTGGACCGGATCGCGCGCATCTGCATCGCGTACGCGGTGGACGGCATGCGGGCGGACATCGTGGTGGCGCGCGCCGCGATCGCGCTGGCCGCCTGGCACGGCCGGACCGTGGTGACCGGCGACGACGTGCGCGACGCGGCCCGGCTGGCGCTGCCGCACCGGCGCCGCCGCGACCCGCTGGACCCGCCGGGCGCGGACGAGGAGAAGCTGGAGGAGGCGCTGAACGAGGCCGGCGCCGACCCCGAGCCCGAGCCACCCGCCGACGACGATCCGTCCGGCGGGCCGTCCGACGACGGGCCCCCGGACGGTGGGCCTCCCGACGGTGGACCCGCTGACCGGCCGGACGGCGGCGGCACCGGTGAGCCGCCGCCGCCCACGCCACCCCCGGCCGTGGGCAACGGTGACGCCGCGGAGGACGGGACGCCGCCGCCCGCCGGGCCGGGCAGGGAGCAGAAGGTGCCGCCCGCGCCGGTCGGGGCCGCGTTCCGGCCCCGGACGCTCACGGTCGCCGGGCGCGGCGAGGGCGCGCACGCCGGGCGGCGGTCGCCCGCGTTCGCCCGCCGTGGCCGCGTGGTCGGCGCCCGCGCCCCGATCGGTCGCCGTGGCTTCGCCCCGCACCTGCCGGCCACGCTGCGGGCCGCGGCCGGGCGGGGCAGCCGTACCGTCGAGGCCGTTGATCTTCGCGAGGCCGTGCACGTGGGGCGCGAGGCGAACCTGGTGCTGTTCGTGGTGGACGCGTCCGGGTCGATGGCGGCGCGGCAGCGCATGCGCACGGTGAAGACGGCGGTGCTGTCGCTGCTGCGCGACGCGTACCAGCGACGGGACCGGATCGGCATGATCACCTTTCGCGGCGGCGAGGCCAGCACGGTGCTGCCGCCCACGTCCAGCCACGAGGTCGGCGTCGCGCGGCTGGCCGAGCTGCGCACCGGCGGGCGTACGCCGCTCGCCGCCGGGCTGCGCTCCGCCGCCGGCGTGATCGCGTCCGAGCGCCGCCGCGACCCGCGCCGCCGCCCGCTGCTGGTGGTGGTCACGGACGGGCGCGCCACCAGCGGGCCCGACCCGCTCACCGTCACGCCCGCGCTGGCCGGCACGTCCGCGGTGGTCGTCGACTGCGAGTCCGGGCCGGTCCGGCTCGGCCTGGCGCGGCGGCTCGCGGCCGCGCTCGCGGCGGACTGGATGCCGCTCGACCGGCTTTCCGCGTCGGCGATCTCGCTCAGGACGGTCTGACATGCCACAGGGGAAGGTCGAGAACGTACCGGACGACGGCCTGACCACGCGGCAGCGCCGCCGGCAGCCGGTGCTCGCCGTGCACACCGGGCCGGGCAAGGGCAAATCCACGGCCGCGTTCGGCATGGCGCTGCGCGCCTGGTCGGCCGGGTGGCCGATCGTGGTGTTCCAGTTCGTGAAGAGCCCGAAGTGGAAGGTCGGCGAGGAGACCGCGCTCCGCGCGCTCGGCCAGGTGCCCGGCGGCGCGCCGGTGACCTGGCACAAGATGGGGGAGGGCTGGTCCTGGATCCAGCGCCCCGGCACCGAGCGGGACCACGCGGCCGAGGCGGCGCAGGGCTGGGAGCAGATCAAGCGGGACCTGGCCGCGGAGGCGTACCGCTTCTACGTGCTGGACGAGTTCACGTACCCGATGAAATGGGGCTGGGTGGACGTGGACGACGTGGTGGCCACGCTGCGCGACCGGCCCGGCAGCCAGCACGTGGTGATCACCGGCCGGGACGCGCACCCCGCGCTGCTCGGCGCCGCCGATCTGGTCACCGAGATGACCAAGGTCAAGCACCCGATGGACGCGGGCCGCAAGGGCCAGCAGGGCATCGAATGGTGAGCATCCCGCGCGTGGTGATCGCCGCGCCCGCGTCCGGGCACGGCAAGACCACGGTCGCCACCGGCCTGCTCGCCGCGTTCGCCGCGCGCGGCACCCGCGTCGCCCCGTTCAAGATCGGTCCGGACTACATCGACCCCGGCTACCACGCGCTCGCCGCCGGCCGCCCCGGCCGCAACCTGGACGCGGTCCTGGTCGGCGAGGAGCGCGTCGCGCCGCTGTTCGCGCACGGCGCCACCGGCGCGGAACTGGCGATCGTCGAGGGCGTGATGGGCCTCTACGACGGCCGCGTCGGCGAGGGCGACTTCGGCTCCACCGCGCACGTGGCCGGCCTGATCGGCGCGCCGGTCATCCTGGTCGTGGACGCGACCGCGCAGGGCCGCTCGGTCGCCGCCGTGGTGCACGGCTTCCGGTCGTTCTCCACCGGCGTGCACATCGGCGGCGTCATCCTCAACCGGGTCGGCTCCGACCGGCACGAGTCGCTGCTCCGCGAGGCCTGCGAGGAGGTCGGCGCGCCGGTCCTCGGCGTCCTCCGCCGCCACGACGCGGTCGCCGCCCCGTCCCGGCACCTCGGCCTGATCCCCGCGGTCGAACGCCGCGCGGAGGCGTCCGCCGCGGTCGACGCGCTGGCCTCGCTCATCGCGAACTCCGTGGACCTGGACGAGGTGCACGCGCTGGCGTCGTCCGCCGGCCCGCTGCCGGTCACGCCGTGGGCACCGCCGGCCACGCCGCTCCCGGCCGGGGCGGCGCGGCCGGTCGTCGCGGTCGCCGGCGGGGCCGCGTTCAGCTTCGGCTACGCCGAGACCACCGAGTTGCTCACCGCCGCCGGCGCCGACGTCGTCACGGTCGACCCGCTGCGCGACGAACGACTTCCCGACGGTACGCGCGGCCTGGTCGTCGGCGGCGGATTCCCCGAGGTGTACGCCGCGCAGCTCTCCGCCAACGCCGCGCTCCGCACCGACGTCTCCCGCCTCGCCACCACCGGCGCCCCGATCGTCGCCGAGTGCGCCGGCCTGCTCTGGCTGGCCCGCACGCTCGACGACGCACCCATGTGCGGCGTGCTCGACATCGAGGCCGCGATGACCCCGTCGCTCACGCTCGGCTACCGCGACGCCGTCGCCCTGGCCGACAGCGTCCTCACCCCCGCCGGCACCCGCGTCTCCGGCCACGAGTTCCACCGCACCATGGTGAGCCCGCGCTCCGGCCTGCTGCTGGCCCCGCGCGCGGACGCGGCCTGGGCCTGGCGCGGCGCCGAACCCGAGGGCTTCGTCACCGACACCGTCCACGCCTCCTACCTGCACCTGCACTGGGCCGGCCAGCCGGAGATCGCCTCCCGCCTGGTGGCCGCCGCCGCGGCGGCATGACGACGCCCACGGCGGCCGGCCCGCTGGTCTCGGCGCCCCCGAAAGGGATCACCGCGACCGGCCCGGCCGCCGGTGCCGTCCGCTGCCGGGCCGTCGCGGACAGCGTGGCCGCCGGTGCCGTTCGCGGTCGGGCCGTCGCGGACAGCGTGGCCGCCGGTGCCGTTCGCGGTCGGGCCGTCGCGGACAGCGTGGCCGCCGGTGCCGGGCGCGGGTCCGCCGCCAGCGGTGCCGAGGGCGGGCAGGCCGTCGCGCCCGCCGGCGCGGTTCGCGAGCGGTGGTATGCGGTGGGCGTCGGCGCTCGTCCGCAGGTCACCGCCGGTGAGCTTGCGGGCCTGATCGATCGCGCGCTCGCCGAGCGCGCGATCGCGCCGGAGGCCGTGCGGCTCCTGGCCACGCTGGACCGCCGCATCGCCCATCCCGCCCTGCGCGCGATCGCGGCCGTCCACGGATGGGCGCTGATCGGCTTCTCCGCCGACGAACTCGCCACCGCCGGTGCGCCCACGGCCTCGGCCCGCGTGCTCGGCGCGGTCGGCACGCCCAGCGTGGCCGAGGCCGCGGCGCTGCTGGCCGCCGCCGCACACGGCGACGGCACCGCCCGCCTGATCCTTCCCAAACGCACCGCCGCCACCGCCGCGGTCGCCATCGCCACCTCGGGCCAAGCCGGTCCTGCCGTCGCGGACCCGCCGGCCTAAGGCCTGCGGTCCCGCGTTCCGGGCCGGCCCGTCTCGCCGGTTCCGCCCCGCCGATCGAGGGCGTGTCCGGCGGATCTTCGCCGGCCTGCGGCGTGGCCCAGCCGCACGGCACGAACACCCGGATACAACACCGGTATCCGGGCGCCCGCGCCGCACCCCCGGACGACACCTGGACCTCGCCTCGGCTCGACGAGATCCACCAGACACGCCTAGGCCAGATTCACGTGGTGGGAGATCAAGGCGTGGGAATCTCCTAGATCGACGCGTGCGGGGCGGGTGGCCGGGCGTTACGCGGGGCGGTCCTGGAGGGCGCGCAAGCCCTCGACCGCGGCCTTCAGGTCGTCGCCGGTTCCCAGGTCGTCGCCCGTGGGTGCCGCCGGCGCGCGTGCCGTGCCGTACTGGTCGAAGGTGAACGTCATGCCGCCGGACCCGTAGTCGCCCGCCGCCGGCAGCTCGATCCCGAACTGCCGCAGCCGCCCCCTGTTGTCCGTCGTCGCCCGGAACGTCAGTGACCTCGCCCGCTCACCGAGCGCCTTGACATGCTCCGCCTCCAGGCCGAACCCCAGCGTCCCCGGCTCCGCACCGGTCACGTCGAGCGTCCCCTCGAAGGTGGCCACGCCCTTGCGCGTCACCGTGACCACGCCGGTGACCAGGCGCTCCACGCCGGTGAGGCCCTGCTCCGGCCGGGCGAACACCAGCGGCCCGAACTCGTCGCGCGTCGAGACCGCGCGGGCCGGCAGCCACACCTTCCCGGTGAGCGCGGCCGGCGGCTCGCCGGTCAGGCCCGCGTACTGCGAGAGGTCGATCCGCAGCCAGTGCGCCTCACCGACCCGGCGGTACCGCACGTCGTAGATGTCGGTGTCGCTGTATTTCACCCGGTGCTGCAGCTCCAGCACCCCGGTCGGCGCGTGCACGACGCCGGAGAGGTCGCCGTGGTACGGCGAGCCGTGCGTGAACTCGTAGTTCAGCTCGTCGAGCGCCGCGACGGAGGCGAGCAGCGCCGCCTTCGGATCGGGCGGCGCCGCGGCGCTGGACGCGGCCGGCTCCGGTGCGGCGGACGGGCCACCGCAACCGGCCAGCGCGAGAAGAAGTGCCGCCATCGCGGCCAGGTGTCCCCGTGACAAGAATGTGCTCCACCGTCGGTTCCGAGAGAAACGCGAGGAGCCTACTGCCCGGGTACGACAGCGCGTCAGCGGCGCTGGATGGCCTTCATCGCCTCGTCGTAGTTCGCCACCGCGGCCGGGTCGGGCCTTGCGGGGGGCTGCGCGGCGCCGTATCCGGTCAGTGACAGCTCGACGTGGTTGGCCGGGACGGAGCCGGCCGCGGGTACGTCGTACACGAACGTGGTCAGCCGCCCCTCACCGTCGAGCGTGGCGGTGAACGGCACCGCGGAGGCGGCCGTGCCGAGCTGGGCGAGCAGTTCCGCGGTCGGGCCGACGCGCAGCACGCCGGGACCGACCTGGGTCAGGTCGAGCGTGCCCGCGTACGTGTTCTCGCCGGTCTCGCGCACGTCCGTGACGGCGCGGACGGCCGCGGTCGCGCCGGTCACGTCGTCGCCGGGCGCGGGGAACGGAATGCCGCCGAGTTCGGTGACGGCCGGGTCGGTGAGCGGCACCCACTTCTGGCCGGTCATCACGTCCGGCAGCGCGGAGGTCATGTTCTCCACCTTGCTGAAGTCGAGCAGCACGAACCGATCGCCGGCCACGGTCACGAAGTCGGAGGTGAACTGCTGCCCCTGCACGCGCGAGTCCAACCGCACCCGCATCGAGCGCGCGTCCGCGAGCATCGAGCCGTCGACCACCTGGTACGTCGTGGTGTGCGTGAACGTGTAGTTGCCGTCCAGCAGCGCCACCACGGAGTCGTCGAGGGCGTCGAACGGGTCCTCGGGCGTCTCGCCGCCGCAGCCGCCCAGCGCCAGAGCCACCAGCACCGCCGCCACTGCCCGTAGCTGCATCTTCACCGCTCGTCCGCTCCCGTTCCTCGCCTGGCCGCGAAGCCTACCGTCTCCCTGTCTTACGGACCGGTGCCCGCGTTCGGATCGATCGGCCGCCGATGAGCGGCGACTAGACTCGGCGCCGTGGTTGACGATCAGGCGGCCGTGCCTGATCGCGGCCGGCGCACGATGCTGCTGGGCTTCGTGTCCGCGTTGGCGCTGGCCGGGGGCGCCTGGTTCGCCGGGGCGCTGCCGGCCGGGCACCGCGCGGGTGCCGCCGGGCCGTACGCGGCCGGTCTCGTGGTGTGCCTGCTCGGGCTGGGCGGGCTGATCGCGGCGTGGCTGCTGACCGCGCGGTCGCTGCCGTCCCGGGGGCTGCTGCTGACCGGCGTGCTGTGGCAGGTGCCGTTGCTGTTCGCGCCGCCGCTCGGTTCCCGCGACGTGTACTCGTACGCCTGCCAGGGGTGGGTCTACGCGCGCTCGCTGGACCCCTACGCGGTGTCGCCGCGGGCGGGCGGCTGCCCGTGGCTGCCCGGCGTGGCCACGCTCTGGCAGGACGCCACCACGCCGTACGGCCCGTTCGCGCTGCTGCTGTCCGGCGGTGCGGCGGCGGCCGGCTCGTGGCCCGTGGCGCTGACCCTGCTGCGGCTGTGTGCGCTGGCGGGCGTGGCGCTGGCGGCCGCCGGCGGGTACCGGCTGGCCGCGTCGTTCGGGCTGGACCCGCGCCGGGCGGTGTGGCTGGGCCTGCCCGCGCCGCTGGTCGCCGTGCACGCGGTGAGCGGCGCCCACCACGACGCGCTGGTCGGGGGCCTGGTGGTGATCGGGCTCGCGCTGTGCGCCGGCCGATCGCGCCGGGCTCTGGTGCTCGCGGGCGCCGCGCTGGGCCTGGCCGCCGCCATCAAGATCACAGCGCTGGCCGCGCTCCCGTTCGCGCTGATCCTCGCCGCGCGTACGGCGCTTCGCCGTACCGTGCCGGTCATCGCCGCCCTCGGTGGCTCGTTCGCCCTGGTCAGCCTCGTGTCCGGCCTGGGCCTCGGCTGGCTGGCCGCGCTCACCGCGTCGACCGGCCCGAAGCAGTGGACCTCCGTCCCGACCGGCGTCGGCATGGCCGCCGGTTACCTGCTGCGCGCGCTCGGCCTGGCCGCCCACGAGGACACCGCGCTCGCCGCCGCCCGCCTCGCCGGTGTCCTGGCGCTCGGCGTCATCGCGCTGGCCTGCGCGTGGACCGCCTGGCGGCACCGCACCGGCTCCCCGCGCGCCGTCGTCCTCCGCGCCGGCCTGGTGCTGCTCGCGCTGGTGCTGCTCGGCCCGGTCGCGTACCCGTGGTACTTCCTGATCCCGATCCCGGTCCTCGCCGCCGCCCTGGACACCGCCCGCCACCGGCGATGGCTCGCGCTCGGCGCGGCCGCCGCCGCGCTGCTGGTCCTCCCGGACGGCCTCGGCATCCCCGCCGTCACCAAGGCGCCCGGCGCCGTCGCCGACCTGCTGCTGGTGATCGCGGCCGCGTTCCTGGCGCTGCGCCGGTGGCCGGGCCGGGTCCGGCCCGGCGACTCAGCCGCGTAGCAGCCGGGTGGCGAAGACGTCACCCGGGTCGCCGCCGGGGATCGCGAGGGCCTCGCGGGCCGCCGCCTCGCCGCCGTTGACGCGGTGGGTGGCCTCGACGTGGGTGAACTGGGCCGGCCACCGGCAGTCGATCAGGGTGCCGCCGGTGAACGCGGGAGACATCGCGGTGTGCGTGTCCTGGTTGAGCAGGAACGTGCCGGAGCAGTGCACGGACTCCGTGGCCAGGATCTCGCCCGCGCTCACGCCGTCCCGGCACACGATGCGGCGCGCGCCGACCAGGGAGTAGCCGTACGCGGGGGCGATCAGCGCGCCGGTGACGGTGAGCGTGCCGAGCACGACCACGCGTGCCTTGCGGCGCAGCACCAGGTTGCCGTGCACGGTCACGTCGCCGGGCCAGACGCGCATCTCGCCCTTGTCCAGCGTGACCGGGCCGGGCAGTTCCAGGGGCTCCTGATCGCCGGCGGCGGCGGTGAGCACGCGCAGCATGGCCCAGCGCAGCGGCAGGTGGGCGCCGCTCCACTCCTTGAACGCGGGCACCTCGGAGAGGTCGTCCGGAATCCGCTCGAACGACGCGTCCAGCGTGTCCGCGCCGGTCCGGGCGAACGGCGTCTCGCGCGCGAGTGTGGTCCGCAGGTCGCCCCAGACGTCCCGCACCCGCCCCCTGTCCAGCGGAGACGCCGTCTCCGGCCACGAATTCACGCCCACCGGCGCATCGTAGCGACAATCCGGACTAATCAGGATCAGTTCACGCAGAGGCAGAACGGGTGGCCGGCCGGGTCGAGGAAGACCCGGAACGTGGTGCCCGGCTGGTGCTCGTGCTTGACCGCGCCGAGCCCGAGCACGGCCGTCTCGGCCTCGTCCAGATCGTCGACGATCACGTCGAGGTGCAACTGCTGCGGCTTCTCCTGGCCGGGCCAGACCGGCGGCGCGTAGCCGTCGACCCGCTGGAAGCTGATGCAGTTGCCGTTCTCCGCGCGGATGTCCGTCCAGCCGGGGTCGGAGTCGTCGACCTTCCAGTCGAGCAGCGCGCCGTAGAACCGCGCCAGCGCCACCGGGTCCGGGCAGTCGAGCACGAAGCTGGGGAAACGAGCGATAGCCATGCCCGTGACGCTAGGCCGGATTCCCGACACCCTGTGACGGGTTCACCGAAAGATTCACTGCGGATTCCCGTGGCCGGGCAGCAGGTCGAGCAGCGACGTCGAGCGGAGCGCGGCGCTGGCCGTGCCCGCGTGGTGCGACATGCCGCGCAGCAGTTCGTCGAGCGCGGCCCACGCGTCATACCGCGGCGACCAGCCCAGTTCCGCCGCGGCCCGGCCGGCGTCCAGCAGCGGCACGCCCACGGCCAGGTCCACCCAGCCCGGGTCGGTCGGCTGCAGCCGCGCCCGCCAGGTGGCGCCGGCCAGCCCGCGCAGCACGCCGAGCGGCACCGGCACGGTCCGCCCGCGCAGGTGATGCGCCAGCCCGGCCGGCTCCAGCACCGGGTCGGCCACGAGGTTGAACGCGCCGGACACGTCGGCCCGGATCGCGCGCAGGTAGGCGTCCGCCACGTCGTCCGCATGCACCGCCTGCACGCGCAGCCGCGGGTGGTCCGGGATCACCGGCACGCGCCGGAAGCGCAGCAGCGACACGGGCGGCAGCGGGCCGAGGAACAGCCGCGCGATGCCGGCGCCCGCGTCGTGCTGGAAGATCAGCCCCGGGCGCAGCATCACGATCCGCGGGCCGGTGGCCGCGCGCAGCAGCGCCTCCGCCGCCACCTTGTCCTGGCTGTACGTGGACGTGGGGATGCCGGTCGCCGGGTGCGACTCGGTGACCGCGCGGTCCTTCGGCCCCTCGCCGTAGACGCCGACCGAGGACGCGTGCACCAGCACCGGCACGCCCGCGCGCCGGACCGCCTCCAGCACGTGCCGGGTGCCGTCGACGTTGGTGCGCCGCAGCCGCTCCCGGTCGTGGCTCGGCTGGATCTGCCAGGCCAGGTGCACGACCGCGTCCACGCCGGCCAGCCACCCGGTCAACGGCGCCACCACCGCGGGGTCGCCGACGTCGGCCGCGTGCCACCGGACGCCGTCGTAGGGCTCGCCCGCGCCGAGCGCCGGCACCCGCCGCGCGACGCCGATGATCTCGGTGTCCGGCTCCGCCCGCAGCCGCCGCAGCAGCGCCGTACCCGCGTTCCCGGTCGCGCCGGTGATCAGAATCCGCATGACCAGCCGTTTACCCCGCCGCGGCCGAACCATCCCGGGGGTACGCGTCAGGAGCCGGTGAGCGGCGCGCCGGTCCGCCGCACCGGGACGGCGGTGGTGGGCACGAGCGCCCGCGCGTGCCCACCACCGCCTCCGCGCGCCGTGCTCAGGTGTGCCGCAGTGACGCCGCGGAGTTGACCCAGGCCAGGATCAGCGCGCAGCCCGGCAGCGTGGCCAGGCCGAGGACCGGCGCCCGGGTGACCGCCAGCGCGACCGCGGCCAGCACCAGCAGCGTCAGCGCGCTCAGCCACCACCGCCGCACCGCCGCGTAGGCCGCGGTCAGCAGGCCGGCCCACAGCCGCGTGCCGGGCCGCAGCGGCAGCAGCGCCAGCGCCACCACGCCCGCGGCCGCGACCAGCACCGACAGCACCACGAACAGCGGCACCAGGTAGGCGCCGGCCGGCCGGTCGTGCAGCGCCACCACGTCCACGGCGAGCACGGCGAGCAGTGCCACCGTGAGCCCGCCGCGCAGCAGCGCGGCCCGGAAGAACCGGCGGTAGGCGGCGAGGTAGGACAGCTCGCCGTGCAGGTAGCCGAACGCGGCCGCCACCGACGGCCCGGCGGTCAGCGCCAGCAGGCCGAAGAACAGCGGGTACGCCGTGGGCTCGGCGACCACGGCCAGCGCGATCAGCAGCGGCAGGTTGGTCAGCGCGAGCGCCAGGTTGAGCGTCAGCGCCTTCCGCGCGAACGACCAGACCGTCTCCCAGGTGCCGTACGACAGGTTGATCATTTCAGCCCCGAGGTGGCGATGCCCTGCACGAAGTAGCGCTGGCCCAGCAGGAACACCACCAGGATCGGCACCACCGAGATCACCGAGCCCGTCATGATCATGGCGTACTCCGCGTCGTAGAGGCCCACGAACGCGCGCAGGCCGATCTGCACCGTCCACAGGTCGTTGCTGGTCAGGTAGATGAACGGGCCCATGTAGTCGTTCCAGGTGTTCACGAACGTGAGCAGCGCCAGGCTGGCCAGCGCGGGCTTGGACAGCGGCAGGATCACCCGCGCCCAGATGCCGTACTCGGAGAGCCCGTCCAGCCGCGCGGCCTCGCTCAACTCGTCCGGGATGGTCAGGTAGTACTGCCGCATCAGGAACACGCCGAACGCGCCGAACGCCTGGAGCAGGATCAGCGACAGGTGCGTGTCCACCAGCCCGAGCTTCTGCATGATGATGTACTGCGGCACCATGTAGGCCTGCCACGGCACCGCGATCGTGGCGATGTACGCGAGGAACAGCGCGTCCCGCCCGGGGAACCGGATCTTCGCGAAGCCGTACGCGGCGAAGCTGCCCGTCAGCACCTGCAGCGCGGTGACCGAGACGCTGAGCAGCATCGAGTTGCCGAGGTAGGTCCAGAGCGGGATCCGATCCCAGATCACGCTGAAGTTGTCCCAGCGGAACTCGGCCGGAATCCACTGGATCGGGACCGTGAACACCTCGTTGTTCTGCTTCAGCGACGACGAGACCATCCAGGCGAACGGGATCATCACCAGCAGGGACAGGACGATCAGCAGGGCGTACCCGAGGATTCTCCCGGCCGTACCGCCGCGGTGTCCCGGGGGTTTGGCGGTCGTCCGCACCGCGGGCGGCGTCTCGAGCAGCGCGGTCATCGCTCGCTCCGCTGCTGGAGCCGGAACTGGATCAGCGTGACCAGCAGGACGATCACGAACAGCACCATCGAGATCGCGGAGCTGTAGCCGAAGCGCCCCTGCGTGATGCCCTCCCGGAAGATGAGCTGGGACAGCACCAGCGTGGACCGGCCCGGCCCGCCCTCCGTCATCACCTGCACCAGGTCGAAGACCTTGAAGCTGGAGATGGTCAGCATGATCACCACGAAGAACGTGGTGGGCCGCAGCGACGGCAGCGTGATGTGCCGGAATCGCGCCCAGCGGCCGGCGCCGTCCACCTTCGCCGCCTCGTACAGCTCGGCCGGGATGGTCTGCAGTCCGGCCAGGTACAGCACCATGTAGTAGCCCATGTCCCGCCAGACGCTGGTCAGGATCACCGCGGGCATGGACCAGTCCGAGGACGTGGTCCAGCCGGGCGGGTGGTCCACGCCGACCGCGCGCAGGAACTGGTTGACCGGGCCGAGGTCCGGGCTGAACAGCATGTTCCACACCACGGCGACCGCGACCAGCGACGTCACGTACGGGAAGAACAGCGCGGTCCGGAACAGCCCCACGCCGCGCAGCGGGCGGTTGAGCAGCATCGCGAGGCCGAGCGCCGCGACCAGCGTGAGCGGGATGTGGCCGAGCGCGTAGTAGCAGGTGTTCGTCAGCGCCACCCAGAACGTGGCGTTGTTCCACATCCGCTCGAAGTTGGCCAGGCCGACCCACTCCGGCGAGCTGTACGAGTCCCACTCCATGAACGACAGGGCCAGCGCCGCGACGACCGGGACGAGCGTCAGCGCCGCGAACCCGATGAAGTTCGGCAGGATGAAGCTCCAGCCGACGAGCGTGGTGCGGCGCCGGGTCAGACTTGCCACTTCGGTCCTCCTCGCAGGGGGTACGCGGGGGAGCCGGCCGTGGCCCGGCCGGCTCCCGCCGGTGGCGTACGGTCAGCCGACCTCGTTCTTGACCCGGTCGCCCATCTCCGTGATCCCGTCCGGGACCGGCTTCTCACCCGCCATGATCAGCTCGTGCTCCTCCTTGAGGATCGCGTCCACATCGGAGGACGTCTCGCTGACCGGCATCTCCAGCATGATCTCGTCGGGTGCGAACGCCTTCTTCGCGGTCTCGTCGTTCGGCATGCCCGCCACGCCGGCGTACGCGGCCAGCACCGCGTCGTTGGTGAACGACGGGTAGATGCCGATCTTCGCGACCGCGGTGGCGCCCTTCTCGCCGGAGGCGAACTCGACGAACGCGCGCGCGGCCTCGGCGTTGCGCGCGTTCTTGTTGACCGCGAACGCGGTCGGCGAGCCGAACGTCTTGACGCCGGCGCCCTTCGCCGGCTGCGGCATCGGCGCGACGCCCCAGTCGGTGTCGTGCTTGCCGGCCGCCTTGTCCGCGATCAGCCGCGCGGAGTACCAGGCGCCCATCGGCAGCATCGCGGCCTTGCCGGTGGAGAACTGGCTGTCGTAGCTGACCTTCTGGCTGTTCGCGGTGGACCACGGCATGATCGCGCCGGCCTTCTCCAGGTCCAGCGTCGTCGCGTATTGGTCGGCCATCCAGGAGTAGTCGCCGCCGAGCTGGTCGCCGCCGTTCTGCGAGGCCGCGATCGCCTGCACCACCGAGCGCCACACGTGGTGGTAGGCGCCGTAGACCTTCTCCGCGCCCTCGCCCTTGGTGAGGGACTTGGCCAGCGCCGCGTACTCGTCCCAGGTCAGGTTGGACAGGTCCGCGTCGCCGACCAGCTTCTTGTTGTAGTAGAGGACCCAGAAGTCCTGCCGGTACGGCAGCGCGTAGTACGTGCCGTCCAGGTCGAACGCGTCCAGCCCGCGGTAGCTCTCCCTGGGCAGGCCGTCCACCACGTCGGTCAGGTCCGCGAGCTGGCCGCGCGTGCCGTACCGGGCGTAGTCGGTCACGTTCTTCATGGTCAGCACGTCGGTCTTGTCGCCGCCGGCCAGCATCGTGGTGACCTTCTCGGCGTAGTCGTCGCCGGCCAGCAGGTCGACCGGCTGGATGTCGATCGTCGGATTCTCCGCCTCGAACGCGTCGAACAGCGCCTTGAACTCCGGCGTCTGGTCGTACGCCCAGACCGCGATGGTCAGGACGTCCTTGCCGTCCGCGGTCTTGGCCGGCTCGTCACCGCCGCCGCCACAGGCGGCGGTGACCAGGAGCAGCGCGGACGCGACCGTGAGGCTTCTCATGAGGTGCCTCTTCATGAAAATGACTCCATCTCTCTTATGCGTGCGTCGTGAGCAGGTCTGCCGTGACCTCGGCGCGCAGCGGCTCGGCCGCGAGCCACCGGCCCAGCTCGTCCAGCGCGAAGTCGCTGAGCCGCAGGATCTCGGTGCCGAGAGACCCCGCGATGTGCGGCGTGATCATGACGTTGGGCAGCGACCGGAGCGGATGCGCGGCCGGCAGCGGCTCCGGGTCCGTGACGTCGAGGATCGCGAAGAGCCGGCCGGACCGGCACTCCGCCTCCAGCGCCACGGGGTCGATCAGGCTGCCCCGGGCGGTGTTGATGACGGTGGCGTGGTCGGGCAGCAGCGCCAGCTCGGCCGCGCCGATCATGCCCCGGGTCTGCGCGTTCTCCGGCGCGTGCAGCGTGAGCACGTCGCTGCCGCGCAGCAGGCCGGGCAGATCCGCCGGCACGCCACCGGCGCGGCGGACCTCGTCCGGGTCGGCGAACGGGTCGGCCACCAGGCACTGCGCGTGGTCGAGCAGGCCGAGCAGCCGGACCACGCGGCGCCCGATCCGGGAGAAGCCGACCACGCCGATCGTGCGGCGGTAGTTGGACAGGTCGCCGTAGCCGTTGCGGTGTCCCCAGCCGGTCGCCGCGGCCTGCCGGTCCGCGGCCAGGAACGGCGCCTTCTTGCCGGCCAGGATGATCGCGGCCAGCGTGAACTCCGCGACCGGGATCGCGTTGATGTCGGCCGCGTTGCTGACCCGCAGGCCACGCCGCCAGACCGCGTCGCTGACCAGCGTGCGCACCGTGCCGGCGCAGTGGATCACCGCGCGGAGCCGGTCCGCGCCGGCCAGCCGCTCCTCGGTGAGCCGGGGCGCGCCCCACGAGGTGAGCAGGACGTCGGCGCGGGCCAGGCTCCGTTGCGCGGCGGGGGAGTCGAGCTCGCCGACCCGGACGGGGTCGCCCAGCGCCACCATGCCGGCCAGCCGGTCGAGGCGCTCCGCGTCGAAGTGCGCCCGGAACGAGCTCTCGTCCATCACGAGCAGCGCCCGCGGCTTTGACACTGGTGCCTCCCGCTCGATTTCGGTAGAAGGTGAGCTGGGTTACATGAATAACGGCAGGCGAACATGGAGGGCCAGACTCCGTAACCCGCCGGACACAAACGTTCAGACTCGAACATCGCCCGTGGAGGCGCCCGTGCAGCCGGATCGCATGTTCAACCTGCAACGCCAGGAGCGCCTGCTCGGCGAGCTGCGCCGGCACGGCGCCGTCCGCGTCCGTGACCTGGCCCGCGACTTCGGCGTCTCCGAGCTGACCATCCGCCGTGACATCGCCGCGCTCGCGGAACGCCATCTGCTCACCAAGGTGCACGGCGGCGCCACGCTGCCGATCGACTTCGTGCCGCCGTCCCAGCGCGCCCGCCGCGTGGCGCCGACCCGGTTCACCATCGGAATGGTCGTGCCGTCGCTGGACTTCTACTGGCCCGCGATCGTGGCCGGCGCGCGCACCGCCGCCGCCGTGATGGGCGTCAGCATCCAGCTTCGCGGGTCCAGCTACGACCAGGCCGAGGACCGCCGCCAGATCACCCGCCTGATCGAGGCCCAGCAGGTCCAGGGCCTGCTGCTGGCGCCGAGCCTGGACGGCGACCCGCTGGACGAGATGCTGGACTGGATCGGCCGGCTGCCGGTGCCCACGATCCTGGTGGAACGGCAGCCGGCCCGGTGGACACCGACGCCGCGGCAGCTGGAGTGGGTGCGCAGCGACCACGCGCTGGGCGTGGAGCTGGCGGTCCGGCACCTGTGGGAGCACGGGCACCGCCGGATCGGGCTGGTGCTGTCCAAGGGCAGCCCCACGTCCGCGCACCTGGAGCGCGGGTGGCGGGCGGTCTGCGCGGACCTGGACCTGCCGCCGGAGCCGCTGGTGCGCGAGTCGGTGGCGCTGGACGCGCCCGGGCACCGCGAGATCATCGCGGAGATCCTGGCGGCGTGCCGCCGGACCGGCACGCGCGCGCTGATCGTGCACAGCGACCCGGACGCGATGTCCGTGGCCCAGTTCTGCGCGGAGCAGGGCATGTCCATCCCCGGCGACCTCGCCATCGTCTCCTACGACGACGAGGTGGCGCACCTGGCCGAGCCCGCGCTCACCGCGGTCCGGCCACCGAAGAACCACGTCGGCCGGGTGGCGGTGGAGCTGATGGTGTCCCGGCTGCTGGAGGGGGAGCGGCGGCCGTCCCAGCAGGTCCTGGTCACGCCGGAGCTGGTGATCCGCAGCTCCTCGCTGCCCCGCCCGGTCCGCTGAGCCGTTGCCCCGGTCTGCCGGACCGGGGCTCGGCGGGACGAGGGAGCGCGGCGCCCGGGCGCTTAGCGTGTCGCGGCAACCGTGACCCCTCGTCCTGGAGTGTGCCGTGAGCCTGACCGTCGCATCGGCCGGCCGTGTGTTCGTCGACCCGCGCGCGTACGCGGATCCCGAGCGGTTCCTGGCCGCCTGCGCCTTCCTGCGCCGGGAGGCGCCGGTCGTGCGGGTGGAGCACGAGGACTTCCGGCCGTTCTGGGCGCTGACCCGGCACGCCGACATCGTGCGGGTGCTGCGCGACCCGGGCCGGTTCCTCAGCGAACCCCGGATCACGCTGGCGCCGAAGGCGTACGAGGCGGTCTCCAAGCGCCGGTCGGTCAGCATCATCCAGATGGACGGGCCGGAGCACGACGTGCACCGCCGGATCGTCGCGGACTGGTTCACGCCGCGCGCGATGCGCCGGCTCGAGCAGGACGTCACCGCGCTGGCCCGGCGGGCCGTCGACCGGATGGCCGGGCTCGGCGGGGAGTGCGACTTCGTGGCCGACGTCGCCCGTGCGTACCCGCTGCAGGTCATCCTGTCCATGCTCGGGTTCCCCGAGCGGGACTACGACGCGCTGCTGCGGCTGACCCAGCAGTCGCTGGGCGTGCTCGACGAGGACCTGCGGCGCTCCGCGGACCCGGCGGACCAGGCCGCGGTCGTGGCCGACCTGGTCGGCTACCTCACCGACGCGGCGCGGGAACGGCGCGCGCGGCCGACCGGCGACCTGGCGTCGGCGATCGCCAACGCCCGCGTCGACGGCCGGCCGCTGGACCTGCCGGACGTCGCCGCGTACTACATGCTGCTGGTCACGGCCGGGCACGACACCACGACCAGCTGCATCGCGGGCGGCGTGCAGGCGCTGGCGCGGTTCCCGGGCCAGCGGGAGCTGCTGCGGGCCGACCCGGGGCTGCTGCCGGCCGCGGCGGACGAGATCATCCGCTGGGTCACGCCGACCACGGAGTTCATGCGTACGGCGATCGAGGACTGCGTGATCGCGGGCGTCGGCATCGCGGCCGGGGACGCGCTGTACCTGTCCTACCGCAGCGCGAACCGGGACGAGGAGGTGTTCGCGTCGCCCGACGTGTTCGACGTGCGCCGCCGGCCCAACCGGCATCTCGCGTTCGGCCACGGCGTGCACCACTGCCTCGGCGCGCCGCTGGCCCGGATGGAGATCCGGGCGTTCCTCGGCGAGCTGCTGCCCCGGCTGCGCGAGCTGGAGCAGGCCGGCGACGCGCCGCTGTCCGAGACACTGTTCGTCAGCGGGCTCAAGCGCCTGCCGATCCGCTACCGGATGGCCGGGTGAGCGTCCCGCAGCCGGGCCAGCCGCTCCGCGCCGTCCGTGCCCGGCTCGGGGCGCAGCACCATCAGCCGGTGACCGCCGTCCGAGCTGAGCTGCATGTCGCAGTTGACCCGCAGCGTCCCGGTCACCGGGTGGACGAACGTCTTGCGCGTGGTGCGGAACCGGTAGACGTCGTTGGTGGCCCAGTAGCGGGCGAACTCCTCGCTGGCCGCCAGCAGCGCGGCGACCAGGCGGGACGCGGCGTCGTCGTGCCCGCGCGCCGCGACCGCGCCGCGCAGCTCGGCGGCCCAGCCCCGGCCGATCTCCTCGTGCTCGGCCGGGACACTGCACGCCCGGGTGCGCGGGTCGGTGAACCACCGCCAGGTCATGTTCCCCCGGTAGCCCGGCAGGTCCGCGCACCGGCCGAACAGTGCGACGCTGAGCGCGTTCTGCGCGACGACGTTGGTCAGGCCGTCGAGCACGTGCGCCGGGACCGCGTCCAGGCTGTTCAGCACGAACAGCAGGCCGTCCTCGACGCCCGCGTCGTCCCGCGCGGGCCGGGCCGGGACCGGCTGCCCGGCCAGGTGGTAGAGGTGGTCGGTCTCGTCGGCGCTGAGCCGCAGCGCCTCCGCCAGCTTGGCGAGCAGCGCGGCGGACGGGTTGCCGGCGCGCGAGCGCTCCAGCCGCTCGTAGTAGTCGGCGGAGACGTCCGCCAGCGTGGCGACCTCCTCGCGGCGCAGGCCGGGCGTGCGGCGTGCGCCGCCACGGACCAGCCCCGCCGCCTCCGGCGTCAGCGCCTCCCGGCGCGTCCGTAGATAGTCACCCAGCCGCTCCGCCATGCGCCCATCCTGGCGCATGACGCCCGGCCGTGCTCGCCCCCGGCTACCGCACCGCGCCGAGGCGGGCCCGGACGCGGTCGGCTATCGCCCGGATGTGGGGCGTGCGCACGTGCGCGACCAGCGCGTTCGGCGAGCCGGGGCCGTGCCGGTGCAGCATGTCCGCGATGCGGTCGTCGATGGCGAGCGGCTCGCCGCGGGAGCCGACGGTCTGGTCCGCGAACGTCAGCGCGTCCGACGTCGGCGAGGCCTCGTCCGGGTAGTGCGCCATCTCCGCCTCGAGGCCGTGCACCGCGGCGACGAAGCAGGCGCCGGAGTGGTTCGCCACCAGGCTGGAGATGCGGATGGGCCAGCCGTGCCGGTCGAGCAGGCGGGCGCCGTCCAGCGGGTGGAAGCCGGTGGCTCGGGCCAGCTCGCCGTAGCCGATGTCGTGCAGCCACGCGGACGCGATCAGGATCTCGCGGTCCACGGGCGGGACCGCGGCGGCGAGCTGCTCCGCGCGGGCGGCCACGGCGGCGGTGTGCAGCCATCGGTTGCCCAGGTCACCGATCACGGCCCGGGCCAGCTCGCGGGCGGCGTCGGCGGTGGGTCGGAGCAGAACCGAAGGCATCTGACCACGGTACGGCCGGACAAGGGGGCGTTGACCAGGCAGTTCGCCCCCTGTTCACCCAGGTTTCAGTGGCCGGTAGCTGACTCCTTGCTCAGACGTTCCGCAATGATCGCCGTGACCCGGTTGCGCGTGGGCGCGTCCAGCGTCGTGCGGTCCAGGCGGCGGGCGGCCAGGTCGAGCACCGCGTGCGCCACGCGGCCGATCACCGGGTCGGTGAGACCGTCGCGGGCGGCGGGCTCCCAGCGGCCGGCCGCGGGTGCGGCCAGGTCGCGGGCGAGGTCGGTGGTCTCGTCGTCGGCCAGCAGCGCGGCGACGACGGCGACCGGGGCGATCCACTCGCTGCCGGGCTGCGCGTCCAGGCAGCGGACCTCGAGGTAGCCGCGCGGCCGGATCGGCGGGAACAGCAGGGTGAGGTGGTACTCCAGGTCCTCGGTGGTGGGCGGGGTGTCCAGCGCGCCGTCGATCCAGTCGTTGAACGTGAGGCCGCGCGGCGCCTCCCAGTCCCGGTCGTCGCGGCGGACGCAGAGCAGCGGCGCGGCGAGCGCGTGCCGGGCCCAGGCGTGCGCCGGGTCGGCGCCGAGGTCGATGGCGCGGGTGAGCTGGCGATCGACGCCGAACCAGGCGCGCATGCGAGCGGAGCGCCAGCCGGTGTCGATGCCGCCCTGGCGGTGCGACGTGGCGAACGCGGCCATCAGCGCGGGGCCGGCGGCGTAGAGCGCGGCCCAGCGCGCGGCGAGCTGGTGGGGCTCGCCCGCGTCCACGCACGCCTGCAGGCCGGCGGTGTTGCACATCATCACCCGCCCGGCCGGACCGGTGCGGTCGAAGGCCTTCTCCAGCGCGTCGAACCGCGGGGTGCGCAGCAGGCGGCGCGGTGACCGCCACGGGTCCAGGCCGTGCTCGCCGAGCACCAGGCCCTCGGCCGCGAGCAGCGTGGCCAGCTGGCGGCGGTCGCCCTCGGTCGCGGCGTAGAGCGCGGTCAGCGACCGGAACGGCGCGGACGAGATCTCCACCTGGCCGCCCGGCTCGACCGTCACCGGCGTGCCGTTGTCCAGCGTCTCATGGGGACCGTCCGGCGCGATCGTGTGCGGCGCGTGCGGGCCGAGCGCGCGGCGCAGGCTATCCGGGTCGAGCGGGCGGGCCGGGTCGTCCGCGTGGTGGACGGTGAACTCCAGCTCGGCGCCGATCAGCCGGGACGGTCCGGTCCGGAAGCAGACGGAGGCGATGTGCTCCTCGGCCTGATCCCGGTCGATGACCGGGGTGTGCGGCGCGATGATGGTGGATGTGGACAAGACCAGAGCCTCCGGGACGCGTGGCATCAGCGAGTTTCCCCGTGTGGACGTGCGGAATCGCGTCGCGCCCGCGCCGGCCCGGGCGGCAACAACCCACGCGACGTTACCGGCTCGCTGCGTAAGGTGATACCCCCAGGTCGTGCAAATCTCAGATCCGGAAGTTCACCGCGAGCGGCCCATCCACTCAGGACATTCGCACAGCGCGGACCTGGGGGTACGCCCACCGGGGCGCGGCGCCGGAGGGCAGGCCCGGCACCGCGACCGTCCCGACCGTGTGCCGGGCCTGCCCATCACACGACTCAGCGCCGGCCGCCGAGGTTCCGTCACGCCCGGAGGATCACCAGTGCGCCAGATCACCCCGCGCCCGAATACGGCCCGACCTGCACCCATCCCTGATGCGTCACTGTCACACGGAGTGGGTAGTTTTCACGTATGCCAGAGGCCCCCACCATGATCGCCGGTCGTTACCGGCTCGGCGAAGCGATCGGCTCCGGCGGCATGGGCCGGGTGTGGCTCGCCCACGACGAGCGCCTCGACCGCGATGTCGCCATCAAGGAAATCGTGCTTCCGCCCGGCAGCGAGGAGGACGCGGCGGTCGCCCGCCGCCGCACGCTGCGCGAGGCGCGGGCGGCCGCGCGGCTCAAC
The DNA here is from genome assembly GCF_031458235.1 of Catenuloplanes atrovinosus. Taxonomy (NCBI): domain Bacteria; kingdom Bacillati; phylum Actinomycetota; class Actinomycetes; order Micromonosporales; family Micromonosporaceae; genus Catenuloplanes; species Catenuloplanes atrovinosus. The sequence continues at coordinate 2,062,712 of NZ_JAVDYB010000001.1, forward strand.
CATCCGGGGGTCGTCGGCGTCTACGACGTGTTCGAGGCGGACGGCAAGCCGTGGATCGTGATGGAGCACGTGCCGTCCCGCTCGCTCAAGGAGATCGTGCAGCAGGACGGGCCGCTCGACGACCGCCAGGCCGCGGTGATCGGGCTGGACATCCTGGAGGCGCTCCAGGCCGCGCACAAGGCCGGCGTCCAGCACCGCGACGTGAAGCCGGCGAACGTGCTGATCGCCGACGACGGCCGCGTGGTGCTCACCGACTTCGGCATCGCCACCATCGAGGGCGACGGGCTGATCACCAGCTCCGGGCAGCAGCTGCACGCCTCGCTGGACTACATGGCGCCGGAGCGCGCGCAGGAGGGCGAGGCGACGGCCGCGGCCGACCTGTGGTCGCTCGGCGCCACGCTCTACGACGCGGTCGAGGGCCGGGCGCCGTTCCACCGCTCGTCCGCGGTCGGCACGCTGACCGCGATCGCGGCCGACCCGCCGGACCCGATGGAGCGCGCCGGCGCGCTGGCCCCGGTGATCGACGGGCTGCTGAAGAAGAACCCGGGCGAGCGCCTGTCCGCCGCGGAGGCGACCCGCCTGCTGCAGGCCGCCGCGGACGGCAAGGTCGCGCGCGCGACCGCGGCGCCGGTGGCGCCGGCCAAACCCGATCACAAGCCCGCCACGGTCCGGACGACGCCGCGGCGCCCGCTGCTGATCGGCGCCGCGGTCGTGCTGGTGCTGGTCGTGGCGCTGGTCGCGTTCATCGCGCTGCGGCCGGACGGCACCACCGGGCCCGGCACCGGCGACAACGTGGCGGCCGATCCGACCGGCACCGCTGCCGGCGCGCCCTCGGCCGTACCGTCGGATGATCCCGCTCCACCGTCGGCGGAGCCGACGCTGACCGGCGCGGCCAACCCGTCGCCGAGCGGCGGCGCGGCCCCCGGCGGCGGCAGCGAGGGCGACGGCACCGAGGGCGGCGGCGGGCGCCCGCAGCTCCCGCAGGGCTGGCGGGACTACACCGATCCGACCGGCTTCAAGGTGTACGTGCCGAACGGCTGGACACGGTCGCAGGAGGGGACCGAGGTGTACTTCACCGGCAGCAACGGCCGGGTGCTCCTCATCGACCAGACCAACGAGCCCAAACCGGACCCGGTCGCGGACTGGAACTCCCAGCGTGACTACCGCGTCGGTCGCGGCGAATTCCCCGGCTACACCGAGGTGAAGATCGTCGCGGTGGACTACTTCCAGAAGGCGGCGGACTGGGAGTGGCTGTACAACGAGAGCTACGGGCGGGTGCACGTCAACAACCGCGGCGTGATCACCGCGCCGGACCAGGCCTACGGCATCTACTGGCAGACGAACGAGGCGGACTGGGCGGCGTCGCAGTCCGACCTCCAGCTCATCTACGAGAGCTTCGTGCCGCGCCCGTGATCGCTTGACCTGAACCGCGATTGAGGTTCGACGCTGGGCGCATGGCTGACTCAGCGCTCGACGAGGCGTACGCACGACTGACGAACACCGGACCGGAACGGGACGGCTGGCTCTCCAACCACGCGCCGATGGCGGTGGAGGTGCTGGCCGCCCGCGGTCTCGCCGCCCGGGTGCACGGCTGGATCGACGGGTACGCGGACCGGCTCTCCGAGCGGCCGCGCGGGATCGCGCCGATCCGGCCCGCGGAGTGGCGCGACCCGCTCGGCGACCCGGTCCGCACCGGCGACTGGCTGGACTTCTTCGCCCGCGAGACGGCCGCGGCGCCGTGGCGCGAGGTGCTGGTCGCCTGGTGGCCGCGGCTGCTGCCCGGCATCGCGGCCGGCGCCACGCACGGGGTGATCAGAGTCGGTCACGCGGTGCGCGCGCTGCGCGGGGCCGAGACGCCGGAACGGGTTGCCGAGCTGGGTCAGGGGCTGGCGTACTGGGCGGCCCGCTGGCAGCCGCTGGCGCCGGCCGGCGCGGGGCCCTACCGGGCGAGCGATCCGCGGTCGGCGCTGGACGCGGTGCCGCTGGTGCGCGACCAGCGCTACGGCATCCGGTCCCGGCTGGCGCAGCTCGCCGCGATGCCGTCGTGGGCGGTCACGGCGGGCGCGATTCCCACGGTGCCGGTGGGCGCCGGCTCCGGGGACGCGCCCACCTCGTCGCCGCCCGCCGCCGCGGTGGCGGCGATCGCGGACGCGGCGGTGGCCCGGCACGCCACGCACGGTCACCGCGACCCGGTCATGCTGGTGCACGCGGCCACCGCGCCGACCGCGGTGCTGCGCGTGCTGCCCGAGCTGCCGGCCGGGCTGCACCGGGCCAGCCTGGCCGCGGCGTGGGCGGCCACCGCGGCGGTGACGGCCGCGTACGCCGCGCCGACGCCGCGCCCGGCGCCTGCCGGGCCGGTGGAGCGGGACGAGGTGCTGGACCGGGCGCTCGCCACCGGCGATCCGCACGCGATCAAGTTCGCCGACGCGGCCGTCGACGCCTACGCCCGTACCGGGGATGCCCGGCACCTGACCGCGTCCGCGGTGGCCACGGCGGACATCGGCTGAGCCGGTCACCCGGCGGTGCGGCGACGGGCGGCCTGCCGGCGGCGGTACTGGCGTTCGGCGCGGGCGAGCAGGCGTCGCCGGCCGCCGGGGAACCGGCCGGCGACGTGCGTGACGGGGAGGTTGACGGCCGCGCGCCACAGCCCGTACCACGGCAGGCGCGGCGGCAGGCCGAGGTCGCGCAGGGCGGCGGGGCCGAGCAGCCAGGTGGCGAGCGAGAGCGCGCGATCGCGCGGTTCCGGCACGCCGGCCTCGATCAGCGCGCGGGCCAGCGCCAGGCTGTTGCCGTCCGGCGGCGGGTCATGGGCGAGCAGGTGGTAGAGCAGGCGGCGGCCGTGGCGTTCGTCGCGCGGCAGCCAGCGGTCGGCCACGCCCAGCAGCCACCCGACGTAGCGCCACAGGTGCATCACGGCCGCGCCGTCCGCGCGCCCGACGCGCACCCCGAGCAGACGCAGGTGCAGCAGGAAGCTGGTGCTGAACACGCCCAGCGTGCTGGCCTGGTCGTACTGGTTGATCGGCACGCCGCGGGCCGCCCGGTCCCAGCCCGGGTCCGCCTCCAGCCGGTGATTGACCATGGCGTGCATGACCCGGACGTGCAGCGTCAGCCGGTGGCCCTCGGCGCCGGGGCGCAGACCGCCGGGCGCGGTCACGGCGCGCCACCAGTCGGTCGTCTCCGCGATCCGGAGCGCGGTCGCGTCGCCGGTCAGCCGGCCGGTGCGGACCAGCGGCTCCAGCGCGGCGGCGGTGCGGTATCCGCCGAGCAGCGAGCCGTAGGCCAGCACCAGGTCGGCGTCCGCACCGAACGCGCGGCACGTCTCCGCGCCGCGCGCCAGCAGCGCCTCGTCCAGCCAGGACGGTGGGACGCGCACCGTCTCCAGGAAGCGCTCCATCGGTGCGGGCGCGGGGGCGGCCGGGTCGGCGAGCGCGGCCCGGATCTGCGCCTGGGTGACCGTGTGGTCGTCGAGCAGCGCGCGGGCCAGCGCGGCGCCCGGCTCGTCCCGTTCCAGCAGCGCGGCGCGCAGCGCGTCCAGTTCGTCGGGGGTGGGGTGTGCGCCGGGGCCGGCCGTCAGCCGGAGCGGGCGGGCGGCACGTTCCGCCCACCCACCGCCCGCGCCGAACCGGGCAGGGGTGACCATGTTCCGACCATAAAACAGGTGGGTACGGCGTGCCGGTCGAGGAAGCGGTGGTTCCACCTCAGGCGTGCGGTGCGCGCATGCGCAGCAGGCGGCGGGCGAGGGTGAGCAGGTGGGTGCGCAGCTCGTCGTCGGTGAGGTCGGCGAGGCCGGGATCGCGGCCGGCCGTGGCCATGCCGCCGGCCAGCAGCGTGGCGGCCACCCGGCTCTCCGGGTCACCGGCGGAGGCGCCGAGGATCGCGGCGCTGAGCCGGCGGGCCTGGGTGGCGAGGCCGGCGTGGCCGCCGATCAGCGCGGCCATGGCGGGGTCCCCGGAGAGGACCGCGGCGCGCTCGCGGTCGGTCACCATCAGCTCGACCACGCCGGTGAGCGCGGTCTCGCGGCGGGCGGCCCGGGTGGGTGCGGCCTCCGCGGCGTCCGCGACCGCGGCGAGCGCGTCGATCGCGGGCTGGACGACCGCGAGCGCGATCTCCTCCTTGGTGGCGAACTGGTGATAGACCGCGGCCTTGGTGACGCCGAGCTCGTCCGCGATCATCCGCAGCGACGTGCCGCCGACGCCGTGTGCGGCGTAGAGCCGGAGCGTGGCGTCGAGCAGGCGCCGGCGGGCCTCGCCCGGTGGTCGTCTCACGCGATGAGACTAGCCGACCGGCTACTCCGTCGCGCGAGATCCGGGTGCCAGATCGATTGACCGTCATCGCTTGACCGGCTCCCGTGGGATGCCTAGCGTCGACGCCATGACGTTGCTTCGCCGGCGGCCGCTGGCTGCTCTGATGCTGTTCGTGCTGGCGATCGTGCTGCCCGGTTCCGCGGGCACCGCGCAGCCGCCGAGACCGTCCCCGGCCTGGGTCGGCACCTGGGCGACCGGGCCGACCACCGTGCCGCCCGGCTCCGTGACCACGCTGGAGCGCCAGACGTTCCGCCAGGTCGTGCACGCCAGCATCGGCGGCGACACGGTCCGGGTGCGGCTGACCAACGAGTTCGGCGAGACGCCGCTGCGGATCGGCGCCGCGCACGTGGCCCGCCGCGCCGGCACCACCGGCACCGACATCAACCCGCGCACCGACCGGCCGCTCACCTTCGGCGGTTCCGGCACCGCGCTGGTCCCACCCGGCGCGCCGCTGCTCAGCGACCCGGTGCCGCTGGCGCTCCCGGCCGGCGGCGACCTGGTGATCAGCATCTATCTGCCGGAGCGGACGCCGGTCGGCACCGTGCACGCCTTCTCCTTCCAGGAGAACGTGATCGCCGACGGCGACGTCACCGCGGCCCGCAGCGTCACGCCGGTCGCCACCGCCACCCAGTGGTTCCTGCTCTCCGGCGTCAGCGTCTCCACCCGCGCGCCGCGCGCCTCGGCCGTCGCGGCGTTCGGCGACTCCATCACGGACGGCGCCGTCACGGAGAACGGTGCGAACCATCGCTGGCCCGACCTGCTCGCGGCCCGGCTGCGCGCCACGCCCGGGGTGCGCGACCGCGGCGTGCTCAACCTCGGCATCTCCGGCAACCGCCTGCTGCACGATCCTCACCCGACGCCCGGCGCCGAGGGCTTCGCGGCCTGGTTCGGGGTGAACGGGCTGGCCCGCTTCGACCGCGACGTGCTCGCCCAGCCCGGCGTCGGCGCCGCCATCGTGCTGCTCGGGATCAACGACATCGGCCAGCCGGGCGGCCCCGCGCCGGCCTCGGAGGCGGTCACCGCCGAGGAGATCATCGCCGGTCACCGGCAGCTGATCGCCCGCGCGCACGCGGCCGGCATCGAGATCTACGCGGGCACGCTGCTGCCCTTCAAGGGCGACACCCTCGGCTTCTACACCGAGGCCAACGAGGCGAAGCGCGCCGCGGTCAACCACTGGCTGCGCACCTCGGGGGAGTACGACGGCATCGTGGACTTCGACGCGGCCGTCCGCGACCCCGCCGACCCGCTGCGGCTGCGCCCCGCCTTCGACAGCGGCGACGGGCTGCACCCCAACGACGCCGGCATGGCCGCGATGGCCGCCGCCGTCCCGCTCCACTGGTTCCGCTGACCGTCCGGATACGCGCGACGGCCGCCGGTGAGGACCCCGGCGGCCGTCGCGGTGGGCGGTCAGGAGACGCGGCAGGTGACCGTGGGCGCGGACCAGGTGCCGTTGGCCATCACCGTGAAGCCGAAGGTGGTGGACGCGCCGGGTGCGAGGTTGCCGTTGCCGTTCGGGCGCATGGTCAGCACGGTGCCGGTGCCGTCCCAGCTGGGCGTGCCGTTCCAGGTGGTGTTGATCCGCTGGCCGCCGCTGAGCGTGACCGTCGACGTCCAGCTCGTGATGGCGCTGTTCCCGGCCCGGATGGTGACCTGGCCGTTGAAGCGGTCACCCCAGCGCTGCGTCTCGGCGTAGGTGGCGGTGCACGCGCCCGGCACCGGCGGCGGCGTGGTCGGGTTGGAGCCGCCGCCGTCCGGGGCCACGGCGCGGCCGGTGGACGGCGAGATCATGCCGGGGCAGAGGCCGCGGGCGGCCAGGTTGGAGACGATCTGCGGCACCGCGTTGATCGTGTTCTGGTAGGCGTCGTGCATCAGGATCACGCCGCCGGACTGCAGGGAGTTCGCGGCGGAGACGATCTGTGCGGTGCTCGCGCCGTTCCAGTCCTGTGAGTCGACGGTCCAGATCACCTCGCGCAGGCCGAGCTGCGACGCGACGGACTGCAGCGTCGCGTTCGTCTCGCCGTAGGGCGGGCGGAACAGGCGCGGCGTCACGCCGGTGGCCTGCTGGATCGCGGACTGGGTGGAGGACAGCTCCTGCTGCATCTGCGCGGCCGACAGCTGCGTCATGTGCGGGTGGCTCCAGCTGTGGTTCGCGACCCAGTGGCCGGCCGTGACCTGCGCCTGGGCCAGGCCGGGGTTCTGCTGGACGCGCTGGCCGGTGTTGAAGAACGTGGCGCGCGCGCCCGCGTTGCGCAGCGCCGTGAGCAGCGCCTGCGTGGTGGACGGGTTCGGGCCGTCGTCGTAGGTGAGCGCGACGTAGCCGTTCTCGCAGGCGGCGGCCGCGGTGGCGGGACCGGTCGCGACGGCGGTGAGCGTGCCGGCCGCGACGGCCAGGACGGCGGCGGCGAGGGCGGTGGAGCGGGGCCGGGGCATCGGTGGACTCCTTCCGGACAACTTTTGAAACATTCCGGAGTATGAATGGAGTCGACACCCAGTATCAAGAGATGCATGTCGATTGAATCGCCGTGGCGTCAGCGCATGGCGTCGGCGCGTCCTTCCGGAAGTTTGCGGAAAGCTGGGATGGGACGGTCTCGGTGCCGAGCCGGCGCGGCAGCGCGGTTGCCGCCGCGGACCCACTCCTCGATCAGGCGGCCGGCGAGGTGCTGGCCCGGCGCCGCGGATATCGGGCTCACGGGGGCGGAGAGGCCGCCTCGATCCGCTGACGGCCCGTACCGTGCGGGACCACGAACACCGGCGGCTACCCGGTGTCGCAGGCGGTGCGGAGCAGCCCGACCGGGCCGCGACGCGGGTCAGGGCAGGTCGCGTGCGGGGCGGAGGTCGTCCGGTTGACCGCCGCCCGCGCCGGAGCGGGCCGCCATCGTCGCCCGGGGCGGACACCGGCGGCTACGGGGTGTGCCAGGCGGTGCGGAGCAGCGCGGGCAGGAGGGTGGCCGCGCCGCCGCGGAGGTTGAGGTCGCAGCTGGCGTCGAGGGCGGAGCGCTCGGGGTTGATCTGGATGACGGGCGCGCCGGAGCGGGCCGCGATCCGGGGGATCTCCGCGGCCGGGTAGACGACGCCGGACGTGCCGATGGTCAGGGCCAGGTCGCAGGCCGTGGCCGCGTCGTAGGCGGCGGCCAGCGCGTCCTCCGGCAGCAGCTCGCCGAACCAGACCACGCCCGGCCGGATCGCGTCAGCACAGATCGCACATCGTGGTGGCGCGATCCGCCGGCCCTCCGCCGGCTCCACATCGGCCGTGGCGAGCTCGGCGGGGAACGGGCGGGCGCAGCCCGCGCAGCGGGGCGCGAAGAGGCTGCCGTGCAGGTGGATGGGGCAGCTGGACCCGGCGCGTTCGTGCAGGTCGTCGACGTTCTGGGTGATCAGCGTGAGGGTCGGGACGCGCGTCTCGAGCGCGGCGACCGCGACGTGGCCGGGGTTCGGGCGGGCCGCGCGGACCCGGGCGGCCCGCCACCGGTACCAGCCCCACACCAGGTCAGGGTCGTCGCGGAACGCCTCCGGCGTGGCCAGGCGCTGGGCGTCGTACCGGGACCACAGGCCGGTCAGGTCGTCCCGGAAGGTGGGCACGCCGCTCTCCGCCGACATGCCCGCCCCGGTGAAGACCACCACGTGCCGCGCCTCGCGCAGCATCGCGGCGGCGCGCATCGTCTCGTCCATCCGGCGATTGTCCCGGCGGGCGCGGGCGGCCGGGGACGGGGGCGGGTACGGTGCGGCGATGCCGATGCCTCGCCCGTGGTGGTCCGTCGTCGTCGCGGCCGTGCTGTCGCTGGCCGGTGGGCTGGCCGGCCTGGCGTACGCGGATCACGGGCTGGCCCGCGAAGCGGTGCGGACCGGCGGCGTACCCGTGGAGATCGTCCGGGCGGGCGGCGGGACCGGCGCCCGGCCCGCGGTCGTGGTGGTGCACGGATACGCCGGTTCCGGGCGGCTGATGCGGCCGTTCGCGGACACGCTCGCCCGCCGCGGCTACGTGGTGCTGCTGCCGGACCTGGCCGGGCACGGCGCCAGCCCGCGCCGCCTGGACGTGCCGTCGGTGATCGACGCGGAGGTCGCGGCCGTGGTCGCGCACGCGCGCGGCCTGCCGGACGTGGACCCGGACCGGGTCGCGCTGCTCGGCCACTCGATGGGCGCCGGCGCGGCGGTCCGGGCCGGGGCCGCCGATCCGCGCGTCGCGGCCACGGTCGCGATCTCGCTGCCCGGCGCCGGTGACGTGTCCGCGGCCGGTCCGCGGCGCCTGCTGCTGCTCGTCGGCGCGCTGGAGCCCGGCGGGTTCCGCACCGCCGGCCGGGAGGCGGCCGCCGGCGACGACCGGCGCCTGGTCAGCGTGCCGTTCGTGGAGCACGTGAGCGTGTTGTTCGCGCCGCGCACCCACCGGGAGGCCGCGGACTGGCTCGACGCCGCGACCGGCAACGCGCCCGCCGCGACCGGCATCGCGCCGCTGCGCCGCGTCACGGCCGGCGCGCTGACGCTGCTCGGCGCGGTGTCGCTGCTGATCGCGGCGCTGACCCGCGGTCACCGGCGGGGCACAGGCGGCCCGGCGGACGCGGCGGCCGGACGGGGCCGCACCCCGGCGGCGGGCGCGCTCGCCAGGCCCCGGACGTGGCTCGCCGTCGGGCTGGGCGGCGCGCTCGGGATCGTCGGCGGCGGGCTCGGGTCGGGCCTGCTGCCGTCGCCGGTGGCCGGATATCTGGCCGGCTACGTCGCGGTGGCCGGTGGCGTCCTGACGGCGGCGGCCGGATGGCGCCGGCCGCGACCCCCGAGGTGGACGGCCGTGCTGTCGGCGGTCGCCGGGGGCGCGGCCGTGGTCGTACCGGTGCAGCTGGGGCTGACCCTGATGGTGCCGCACGGGGACCGCTGGTGGCTGCTGGGTGCGCTCGCCCCGGCCACCGCGGCGCTGCTGGCCGGGGCGCGGTCGCTGGCCGGGCCCGGGTGGGACGTGGCCGTGCTCGCCGCGCTCGGCCTGCCGCCGGCGGTCGCGGCCGTGCTCGGGCTCGCGCCGGGGTTCCTGCTGCTGATCGCGCCGCTGGTCGCCGTGCTGTTCGGGGTGTACGGCCTGCTCGCGGCCGCCGCCCGGTGGAGCGGCGCGGACTGGTGGCATCCGGTCGCGGCGGGCGCGGTGATGATCGCCTGGCCGGTCGCGGTCGCGCTGCCGGTCAGCGTCGGCTGAGGGATACGTCGCAGATCGGCGTCGCCGGGAACCGCGGGGCGGGGCCGGGTGTTGTCGGCGAACGTGAAGAAGATCGGGTTTCTGTCGTTCGGGCACTGGCGGGACATGCCGGGCTCGCGGACGCGCAGCGGCGCGGACGCGCTGTTGCAGACGATCGAGCTGGCCGAGGCGGCCGAGGAGCTCGGCGTGAACGGCGCGTTCGTGCGCGTGCACCACTTCGAGCGGCAGCTCGCCTCGCCGTTCCCGCTGCTGGCCGCGATCGGCGCGCGCACCCGCCGGATCGAGATCGGCACCGGCGTGATCGACATGCGGTACGAGAACCCGCTGTACATGGCGGAGGAGGCCGCGGCCGCGGACCTGATCAGCGGCGGGCGGCTCCAGCTGGGGATCAGCCGGGGGTCCCCGGAGACCGCGCTGCGCGGCGCGGAGACGTTCGGGTACGTGGCCGACGACCCGGCGGAGATGGCGCGGCAGAAGGCGGAGGCGTTCCTGGCCGCGATCGACGGCGCGCCGGTGGCCCGCACCGACCCGGCCCGGACCGGCGGGGTGAGCGGGCGGCTGGCGATCCAGCCGCAGTCGCCGGGGCTGCGCGATCGGATCTGGTGGGGCGCCGGCACCCGCGCGACCGGGCAGTGGGCGGCGCGGCTCGGCGTGCACCTGCAGAGCTCGACGCTGCTGACCGAGGACACCGGCGTGCCGTTCGACCAGCTGCAGGCGGAGCAGATCCGGCTCTACCGCGCGGCGTGGGCGGAGGCGGGGCACGAGCGTACGCCGCGCGTGTCCGTGTCGCGCAGCGTGCTGCCGATCACCGAGGCGATCGACGAGATGTACTTCGGCGCGCAGGGCCACGACGACCAGGTCGGGCTGCTGGAGGGCGTACGCTCCCGGTTCGGGCGTACGTACGTGGGTGAGCCGGACCGGATCGCGGCGGAGCTGGCCGCGGACGAGGCGGTCGGCGAGGCCGACTACGTGTTGTTCACGGTGCCGAACCAGCTCGGCGTGGAGTACAACGCCCGCATCCTGAGCACGATCACCGCGCACGTGGCGCCCGCGATCGGCTGGAAGCCCGCGGCCGGCGGCGAGGTGTGAAATAGATCCGACGGGGCTCCGACGGTCGGCGCGGCAGAATGGTCGTCGTGCCGACTTTCGACAAGCCGTTGCGGAAACTGGGATTCCTCACCATCGGGCTCTTCGACGAGGCCGACCCCGCGGCCGGCCACGAGTCCACGCTGCAGCTCATCGAGCTGGGGGAGCGGCTCGGCTTCGACAGCGCGTGGCTGCGTCACCGCCACTTCCAGTTCGGCATCTCCTCGCCGGTCGCGGTGCTGGCCGCGGCCACCCAGCGCACCCGCCGGATCGAACTGGGCACCGCGGTCACGCCGCTCGGCTGGGAGAACCCGGTGCGGCTCGCCGAGGACTGGGCGACCGTCGACGTGCTCTCCGGCGGCCGGCTCAACCCGGGCATCAGCGTCGGCCCGCCGATGCGCTGGGACGTGGTGAAGGACGCTCTCTACCCGGACACCGCGGACGCGGAGAACCTCGGCTACGCGCGGGTCGAACGGCTGATCGCGGCCGTGCGCGGCGACGAGCTGACCGAGGGTGACGCGGTCGAGGGCTTCGAGGCGTACTCGCGTCGGGTGCAGCCGCACGCGCCCGGCCTGGCGCGCCGCCTCTGGTACGGCGCCTCCAGCCTCCGCTCCGCGATCTGGGCCGGCGAGCACGGCATGAACCTACTGATCAGCAGCGTCGTCAAGGCCGAGGGGTCGGAGGACTTCGCGCAGCTGCAGCTGGCGCAGGTGCGCGCGTTCCGGGCCGCGCACCCGGACGGCGACGCCGCCCGCGTCTCGCAGGGCCTGGTCGTCATCCCGACCGACACCGCCACCGCGGAGCAGGCCGCGCGATACCGGGCGTACGCGGAGAAGCGCACGCCCCGCACCCGCGCGCCGCAGGGCCCGGGCCGGATGATGTTCGCACCGGACCTGGTCGGCACCGCCGAGGAGATCGCCGAGCGGCTGTCCGCGCACGCCGCGTTCCGCGAGGTGGACGAGGTGGCGTTCGCGCTGCCGTTCACCTTCACGCACGCCGACTACGTGCAGATCCTCACGGACATGGCGACCCGCCTCGGCCCCGCGCTCGGCTGGAGCCCGGCTAGCTGAAGTCGGCCGCGTGATCGCGCGCCCACGCCGCGAACCCGCGCGCCGGCCGCCCGGTCTGCTCCTCCACGGTACGGGTGACCGGCTCCGGCGTCCCCACCAGCGACGCCCAGTAGTCCAGCGACGCGTCCGCGAACTCCGGCGACGCCCAGCGGAGCAGCTCCGCGCGCGCCTCCGCCCGCGGCTGCTCCTGGACGCGCAGCTCCCGGCCGATCGCGTCGCCGATCAGGCGTACCTGCTCGGCCTGGGAGACCGCGGAAGGACCCGTGATCACGTGGGTACGGCCGGCGTGCGCGGCCGGGGCGGTCAGCGCCAGCAGCGCCACGTCCGCGATGTCCCGCTCGTGGATCAGCGACCGCCGGGCCGCCGGGTAGGGCATGCGTACCGTCCCGGTGGTCCTGATCCGCTCCGCCCACCCGAGCGTGTTGGTCGCGAAGCCGCTCGGCCGCAGGAACGTCCACCGGTCGGTGACGCCGCGGATCGCGCTCTCCACCTCGCCCCAGAACCCGGTCTCCGCGCTCATCGCGGACAGGTAGACGATGTGCCGGCCCGCGAGCCGCCCGGCCACCGGCTTCGCGAGGTCCGCGGTCATGAACGGCCAGATCAGGAACACCGCGTCCACGCCCTCGGCCGCGCGCTCCAGGTCCACCGGCGACGCGAGATCACCACCCCGCCGCCGGCTCATCCCGCGAACCGGCACCGCACGCTCCCGCAGCCCCACGACCACGTGCCGCCCGACGTTCCCCGTAGCGCCGATGACCAGCGCAGTCCCACTCATGTGGACGATCGTCATCCCTCAACGCCGGTCGAGGTCAAGGCCGGGCAGATGAGGCTAGCCTCCTAGGAAGCGGCAGGCGGCGTGACGCGGGGCCGGCCGGGGCGACCGTACCGGGAAAACGGGGTGGGCGGTCCAGGGTGGGAACTTCGTGCCCGAACGGGGGTCCCGGGCGTCGTACCCACGGATGGTTTTGATCTCCGGAGCGGCGCGGCGCGGCCAAGCGGCGCCCGAATTGATTGCAAATATCGGCATAATGTGCGTCATGAAGCGTAACTACGTGGCGTGGGCGGCGCTCGCGCTGTCCCTCTCAGGGCTGGTGGTCGGTGCGGCACCGGGCGCCGCGATGGCCAAGGGGTCGCAGGTGTCGCTCGGTGGCGTGCAGGCGCCCGAGCCGAGCGGCGCGAGCCTGCGCGACCTCACCGGTGGAAGCAGGAGCATCTGCGTGAACATCCAGGTCGAGAAGACCGGGTGGCAGGGTTGGCGGTGCGGGCGGAAGGGTGCGCGGGCGACCGCGGGCGCGGCCGGCACCACCAAGAAGGCCAGGGCGGTGGCGATCACGGCGAACGGCGTCGGGACGCTCTGCGTGAAGATCATGATCCAGTCGGCGCCGGTGCAGTCCTGCGTCAGCGACCGCACCGTGCTGGTAGCGGGCTCGGCGAGCGGCGTCCGCCTGGACACGTTGCAGGTGAAGACGAGCGGCAGCGGCGTCTGCGGCAACAGCCGGTCGATGACGGCCGCGTGGTCGTCCGTGAAGTGCGCGAAGGCGGGCCAGTGGCTCGCGGTCGGGCGCTGGGGCGCCAACGCGGTCGGGCTGTCGGTCTGACGATCGAAGACCCTTCGAGGGTACGGCCGGGAGCGCACGCTCCCGGCCGTACCGCGGTGCCGGGGCGTGTCTGGCGGATCTTCGCCGGCCTGCGGCGTGGCCCGGCCGCACGGCACGAACACCCGGATACAGCACCGGTATACCGACGCCCGCGCCGCACCCCCGGACGACACCTTGACCTCGCCTCGGCTCGACGAGTTCCACCAGACACGCCTAGTGGAAGACGATCGCGTGACCGCCGGCGATGCTGGCGCGGCACGCCTCCCACAGCGCGAACCAGATGGTGATCTCCGTGGCGAAGTCCGCGTCGTCGTCCACGTGCCCGATCCGGTGCGCCTCCGCCTCCGGCAGCGACCCGTCCGCGGCGAGCGTGATGCCGAGCGCGGGCGCGCACCGGCGCAGCTCCGCGCGCAGGCCCTGGCTGGAGCCGACCATGCCGCCGCCGGCCACGCCCGGCGCGTCCCCGAGGAACAGCGGGTCCGGGAGGTCGACCGGCACGTAGTAGCCGGCCGAGTCGGAGTGGCAGAGCAGGTGCGAGGAGAACATCATGGTCTCGTCGTCGATCAGCTCGCGGTCGGCCCGCAGTTCCTCCGGCGTGCGCGCGGGCGTGACCGGGCGCCCGGTGTCGACCAGCGCCATCACCCGGCGCAGGTAGGCCAGCGCGGAGTAGGGCAGGTCCGCGGGCACGTGCGGATCGAGCGGCACCGGCGGCGTGTCCGGCTCGGACCAGCCGATGCCCTCGGCGGCGAGCGCGGTGCGCAGCGCCTCCAGCCCGGCGCGTGCCTCGTCGCCGGAGATGCCCACGGTTATCGCAAGACCCACGCCGGGAACGTTACCGGGCGTGGTCGCCCGTGCGGAGAACCGGGCCCGGGGCCACGCGGCGTGACCGTGCTGTCCGAAGCGCGACAACCGACCGCATAGGACGGTCCGGCGGGCGAAGCTGGGACCCTCACGGTACGGAGGGGGCCTGCGATGCAGCGGGTGATGGCGGGATTCCACGCGGGGGGCGGCTGGCGTACCGACCGGCATCCTCGGCACATGATCGACCTGACCGGTGACGGGCGCGCGGACATCGTCGGCTTCGGCGAGGACGGCGTGCACACCGCGCTGGCCACCGGCGGTGGCGGGTTCGCGGCGCCGCGGCGGGCGCTGGCCGAGTTCGGGTACGCGGCCGGGTGGCGCGTCGACCGGCACCCGCGCCTGTTCGCGGACGTGACCGGCGACGGCCGGCCGGACCTCGTCGCGTTCGGCGACGACGGCGTGGCGGTCGCGCGCGGCAACGGCGACGGCACGTTCGCGCCGTCCCGGCTGGTCGTGCCGGATCTGGGCTACACCGCGGGCGGCTGGCGGGTGGAGCGCAACCCGCGGTTCGCCGTGGACCTGACCGGCGACGGCCGCGCGGACCTGGTCGGGTTCGGCGACGACGGCGTGGTCACCGCGCTCGGCAACGGCGACGGCACGTTCACCGCGCCGCGCCTGGTGCTGGCGGACCTGGCGGTGGAGGCCGGCGGCTGGACGGTGGAGCGGCACCCGCGGTTCGTGACGGACCTGACCGGCGACGGGCGCGCGGACATCGTGGGCTTCGGCAACGAGGGCGTGGTGGTGGCGCAGGGCAACGGCGACGGCACGTTCGCGCCGCCGAAGCTGGTGCTGCCCGCGTTCGGCTTCGATGCGGGTGGCTGGCGCACCACCCGGCACGTGCGGCTGCTGGCGGACGTGACCGGCGACGGCCGGCCGGACATCGTCGGTTTCGGCGAGGACGGCGTGTGGGTCGCGCTCAACGACGGCGCGGGCGGGTTCGGCCCGGCCCGGCGGGTGCTGGACGACTTCGCGATCGGCGCGGGCGGGTGGCTGCCGGACCGGCATCCGCGGCTGCTGGCGGACGTGACCGGCGACGGCCGCGCGGACGTCGTGGGCTTCGGTGACACGGGCGTGCGGATCGCCCGGAGCAACGGCGACGGCACGTTCGCCGCGCCGGTGCTCGCGCTGACCGGCTTCGGCTACCGGGCCGGGGAGTGGCGGACCGACCGGCATCCGCGGTTCGCCGTGGACCTCACCGGGGACCGGCGCGCGGACCTGGCCGGGTCCGGCGAGGACGGCGTGTGGACCGCGCCGAACGCGGGCGACGGCACGTTCCGGTCGGTGCGGGTGCGCCGGGACGCCTGGGACCTGCCGGTGTGGGACCCGGCGCTGCTGTCCTACGCGCGGGCGGTGCGGGCGATGCAGTCCCGGCCGATCTCGGATCCGACGAGCTGGGCGTACCAGGCGGCGATGCACGGGCGGAGCGGCTCCACGCCGTCCGGCGCGGACTGGAACCTGTGTCAGCACGGCAGCTGGCACTTCCTGCCCTGGCACCGCGGCTACCTGTACTTCTTCGAGCAGATCGTCCGCGCGGAGGTGATCCGCCAGGGTGGTCCGGCGGACTGGGCGCTGCCGTACTGGGACTACTCGACCCCGGCCCGGGCCGCGTTGCCGCCCGCGTTCCGGGAGCGGACGCTGCCGGACGGCACGCCGAACCCGCTGTTCGTGGCGCAGCGCGCGGCCGGGCTCAACGCGGGCGGGCGGCTGCCCGCGTCCGCGACCGGCAGCGCCACGGCGATGCGCACCACCGTGTTCACGCCGGACTTCGGCGGCGGGCGGACCGGCCCGCAGCACTTCTTCAACGCGTACGGCGAGCTGGAGTTCACGCCGCACAACGACGTCCACTCGCTGATCGGTGGCCTGATGGGCGACCCGAACCAGGCCGCGCTGGATCCGATCTTCTGGCTGCACCACGCGAACGTGGACCGGCTGTGGACGGTGTGGCTGCGGCAGGGCGGCGGGCGGGCGGACCCGGCCGACGCGGCGTGGCGCAACCAGTCGTGGGCGTTCCGGGACGCGTCCGGCAACCGGGTCACGATCACCACCGGCGCGATGCTGGACCCCGGCCGGGACCTCGGTTACGTGTACCAGGACGGCGTCGGCGCCCCGGCCGCGCTGGAGAGCATGGCGACGTTCGCGGCGGTGCCCGCGGCGGAGCCGGAGCTGGTCGGCGCCTCGGACCGCCCGGTCGACCTGGCCGGGCGGGCCACGGCCGTGGACGTGCCGGTCGACGCGCGCGCCGCCACCGAGTCGGCCGGCGCACCGCGCGCGTTGCTCAACCTGGAGGACATCGTGGCGGACGCCAACCCGGAGCTGGTGTACGAGGTGTTCGTCCGCCCGCTCGGTGCGCCGCGCGCGGTCCCGCACTACGTCGGCAACGTGTCATTCTTCGGCATCGAGCACAACGGCCCGCGCGGGGACACGCCGCACGGGTTCCGGCGCACGTTCGACATCAGCGACTGGGTGGCGGCGCAGGGCGCGGCCGTGCCGGGCGCGGCGGTGTCGTTCCGCCCGGTCGCGCTGGCGGCGCCGGAGCAGGACGGTGAGCCGGCCGTGCCGCCGGTGCGGGTGGGCCGGGTGAGCATCTTCTACGCACAGTGACCGATCCGCTGCTGTGCCGACGATCTCACCAGCCGTGACCGCCACTCCGCCCGCGGGTCTGAGCAGGAAGGATTCTCGCGTACCCGCTCGACGGCGGTGAATGTGAGGTGGGTGCGCCCTCGTGCCCGCGGCGTGATCACTACCATCGCGCCCGTGATCCACAGAAGAGTGTCCATAGTGGCCGCTCTCGGCCTGCTCGGCACCATCGCGGTCGCACCATCCGCCGCGCTCGCCGACGAGACCGAGACCGCACCGCCCGCCGAACCGGCCAAGGTCGAGCTGGTCCTCGACGTCAGCGGTTCCATGGAGGCCGCCGACATCGACGGCCGCACCCGCATGTCCGTCGCCAAGGACGCGTTCAACACGGTCGTCGACGCGGTGCCGGAGACCACGCAGCTCGGCATCCGCGTGCTCGGCGCCACCTACGGCGGCGACGACAAGGCGCAGGGCTGCAAGGACAGCCAGCAGTTGGTCGAGGTCGGCCCGATCAACCGGGTCGCCGCCAAGAACGCGATCGCGTCGCTGCAGCCCACCGGCTTCACCCCGGTCGGCCTGGCGCTGCGCGGCGCGGCCGAGGACCTCGGCACCGGCGGCTCCACCCGGCACATCATTCTGATCACCGACGGCGAGGACACCTGCGCGCCGCCCGACCCGTGCGAGGTCGCGCGCGAGCTGGCCGCGCAGGGCACCAACCTGGTGGTGGACACGCTCGGCCTGGCGCCGGACGAGAAGGTCCGGCAGCAACTGGTCTGCATCGCGACCGCGACCGGCGGTACGTACACGGCCGCGACCACCCCGACCGAGCTGACCGACCGGATCACCCAGCTGGTCGAGCGCGCCACGGACGTACCGGCCGCGGCCCCGCCGGTCGCGGTCACCGGCACCGACGCCTGCGAGGGCGCGCCGACGCTGACCGCCGGCATCTACACCGACCGGGAGCGCTTCGAGGAGCACCGGTTCTACCGCGTCGTCGTGGCGGAGGACCAGGAGCTGCGCGCGTCGGTCAGCGTGGCGCTGGATCGGCCGTTGCAGCGTGACTACGGCGTGCTGCTGCGCGCCACCGCCACGGACGGCCGGGAGCTGGTCCGCGGCACGGACGCCGGCAGCGGGCGCACCGACGTGCTCTCCACCGGCCTGCGCTACTCCGGCGCGCTGGACGCGGAGGACGCCGAGGAGGAGGACGCCGAGCGCGTCGTCTGCCTCGTGGTCAGCAACTCGTTCGCGCCCGGCGCCGGCGCGGCCAACGCCGCCAACACGCCCGGCATGCCGATCGAGCTGAGCATCGACGTGGTCGAGGCCTCGCCCGCCCCGGACGCGCCCGGCCTCGGCCGCGGCTTCCTGCTCCTGCTCGTGCTCACCGTGTCCGGCCTGGTCGCCGGCCTGCTCGCCGGCTGGCTGACCCGCTGGTGGGTCGCCACCTGGAGGGAGAACTGACATGCGTCTTCCCCTGTACCTGAGCGGCGTCGTGGCCGCCGGCGGTCTGCTGTTCGGCGCCGCGCTGCCCGCGCAGGCCGCGCCGACCCCCACGCCGGACGGCGGCGTCACGCCGTCGCCGGGCGCCGAGACGGTCACCAAGGCGGGCACCAGCTTCCTGACCGCGGCCGAGATCGAGGCCGGGCAGCCGGTCGAGGTGGACGCCGCCACCGGTGAGTACCTCTACTGGTCGTTCGCGGCGCGCGCCGGCCAGGTGCACGACATCGAGGCCACGGTCACGCTGCCGGCGGACCGTACCGGCGACCAGGCCTGGACGATCGAGGTCTTCGACGGGCTCCGCCGCCGCCAGGCGTGCGTGGACGGCGTGCAGAGCCCGGTCGCGAAGACCACCGACACGGCCGTGGAACTGCGCTGCTCGCTGCGCCGGGTGCGGTCGTGGGCCGAGCCGTGGTCCGGCGACCCGCTGCCCGGCACCTACTACGTGCGGCTGTCCATCACGCAGCTGCCGGAGGAGGACCTCGGCCAGTCCGCCACGGTGTCGCTGGTGATCGGCGCGGAGAACGCGGGCACCTCCGCGGACGACGGTGAACTGGCCGCGCCGCTGAACCCGGTCACCCGGTCCGGCACCGTCAACGCGCAGCCGTCCGCGGCGCCGTCCGGCACCCCGCTCGCGGGTGCGGCGGACGACGCGGACGGCGAGGGCTGGAGCTGGGACTGGCTGCCGGACCTGCCGAAGTTCTCCGCGCGCTGGTTCTGGACCGCCGGCGGTGGCGTGCTCGCCGCGATCGCGGGCGTGGTCGGCTTCGCGCTGACCCGCCGCCCGCGCGTACCGGCGCGCCCCTGATGCCCCACTGAATCCCCCGCACCGGCGCGGGCGCGGCCAGCCCCCACGCGCGCGCCGGTTCCCTGCCGCGGGGGAGAACGGCCGGGCCCGGTGAGAGTGCCGGGCCCGGCCGTCCGTCTCTTATGGGCGACACCGAGTGACCGCGCGTGTTTGTCTGGTACGACGGACGGGAACGCGGTCGCGGGTTCTCGCGGGGAGGCGGGCATGATCAAGCTTGACGGGGTCACCTGGTCGGTGGCCGGGGGCTGGACCGCGCGCTGGGCCGCCGGCGCGGTCCTCGGCCAGCTCATCTTCGGGCCGACCACGATGCTGTTCATCGCGCTCGTCACCGGCGTCGCGCTCGGCGCCGGCGGGATGTACCTCGTCCACCGCCGCGCCACCACGCCGCGGGTGTCCCGCCCGCGGCGGCGTACCCGCGCGGCCGTCCTCTCCGCCCGGCTGGCCGCGCTCGCGTCCCGCTCCCGGCGTGCGCTGCGCCGGCCGCGCCGCGCCCGCCCCGCGCCGGTGCGCCGCTACTCGCCGCGCGCGCCGAGGCGCTCGTTCTCCCCGCTGGCACCGCGCTGATGCGGTTCTCGCTCGGTGCGCTGCTGGCCGACGTGCCCGCGGATCAGGTCGCGCAGGCCCGGGAGTTCTACCGGACCAGGGTCGCCGGGCGCGGCCCGAGCGATCTCGACGAGCTGGC
The DNA here is from genome assembly GCF_031458235.1 of Catenuloplanes atrovinosus. Taxonomy (NCBI): domain Bacteria; kingdom Bacillati; phylum Actinomycetota; class Actinomycetes; order Micromonosporales; family Micromonosporaceae; genus Catenuloplanes; species Catenuloplanes atrovinosus. The sequence goes on from NZ_JAVDYB010000001.1 coordinate 2,082,368, forward strand.
CGAGATGCGGGCGACGCGATCCGCGCCGGTTCCCGCCGACCCGCCCGCGGTCGAGGAGACGATCGGCGGGCGGGTGCCGGTCCGGATTCTCACGCCGGCCGGCGGGCCACCGCGCGGTGTCTACCTGGACATTCACGGCGGCGGGTTCTATCTGGACTCGGCGGCGCGCGGCGACGTGCGCAACCGCGCGCTGGCGGAGGCGCTGCGGCTGGCCGTGGTGAGCGTCGACTACCGGCTGGCGCCCGAGCATCCGTGGCCGGCCGCGCCGGACGACTGCGAGACGGCCGCGCTCTGGCTGGCCGAGCACGCCGAGGCCCGGTTCGGCGCGTCCCGACTGGCGATCGGCGGCACCTCCGCCGGGGCCACGCTCGCGATGGCGACGCTGCTGCGGCTGCGCGATCGCGGCCTGGCCGGCCGCGTCGCCGCCGCGGTGCTGCTGTACGGCACGTACGACCTGAGCGCGCGCACGCCGGCCGGCCGCCGCATCGCCGACGAGTACTTCATCCGCGCGTACGCCGGGCACGTCGCGGACCGCACCGTGCCGGACGTCTCGCCCGTCTACGGCGACCCGCGCGGGCTCCCGCCGGCGCTGCTGGTCGTCGGCGCCGCGGACGTGCTGCTGGAGGACAACCTGGTCATGGCGGCCCGGCTCGCCGCCGCCGGCAACGACGTGGACCTGCGCGTCTACCCGGAGGCCCCGCACGGCTTCACGCTGCACGCCACCGCCCTGGCCCGCACCGCCCTGCGCGACGCGGACGCCTGGCTGAGCGACCGCTGCTGACCGGCCGCCGCACGCGGACGCCGGTGCGCCCGGCGGGGTCACGGCGTCCGCGCCGATCCGGACCGGCCGCCCGGCAGGCCGTGGTTGTGGCATGATGGCGGCCAGCATGACGATGGTGGATCTCTGCCGGGACAGCCTGGACGGGCTGTCGGTGGGCGACGCGCTCGGCGCCCAGTTCTTCGTTCCGGGCACGCGGCCGGACAGGCTTCCGGACGGGCCGTGGCCCTGGACGGACGACACCGAGATGGCCTGCGCGATCACGGCCTCGCTGCGGGCGGGTGCGCCGCTCGATCAGGACGCGCTGGCGGCGCTGTTCGGGGAGCATTTCGAGCCCTACCGCGGATACGGCGGGGGAGCGGTGGTGCTGCTGCGGCAGTTGCGCGAGGGTGCGTCCTGGCGGGACGTGGCGCCGGCCGCGTTCGGCGGGCAGGGGTCGATGGGGAACGGGGCGGCGATGCGGGTCGCGCCGCTCGGCGCGTTCCACGCCGGGGACTCGCGGACCGCGGCCCGGGAGGCGCTGCGCTCCGCGGAGATCACGCACGCGCATCCGGAGGCGATCATCGGCGCGGTCGCCGTGGCGGTCGCGGCGGCGGAGGCCGGGTGGGCGCGGACGGTGAGTGACCGGCCGGAGCCCGCGGACCTGCTCGACGTGGTGCACGGATATCTCGTCGGCGGTCAGGTGGCCGACGGTGTGGCCCGGGCCCGGCGGCTACTCGGGGTGAGCGTGGCGGAGGCCGCGTACGAGCTCGGCAACGGATCGCGGGTGCTCGCGCAGGACACGGTGCCGTTCGCGCTGTGGACCGCGGTCACGTATCTGAACGACTTTCCGGGCGCCATCCTGGCGTGCGTGGAGGCGGGCGGGGACGTCGACACCACCGGCGCGATCGTGGGCGGGATTGTGGCGTCCTATACGGGGCGTGACGGAATTCCGGGGGAGTGGCTGGCGCGGCGCGAGCCGTTGCCGTCGTATGCGCTAAACGTTTCCTAGCGCGTACTCTCCGTTGTTTTGATCTTTCGCCGGGTCTCCGGTCACCCCGCCGGTGAGCAGCGCGAACGCCCGATGATGCCGCGATAGCGCGAAATATCGGGCGGACCGCGCGCGACCAGGTAGATCACAGACGGCGGACCCCGGCGCGCCGCCCGGGCCGGCTCGGGCAGAATCGACCGTCCCCAGTGGCCCGGCGGCGGTGGGAAATCGATGACCGGGCGGGCGCCCGAATGCGTCCCCGGTCTTTTCCGAAGAAGATTCGTTCGGTACGGTCTGGGGCGCTGTGCCGAATTAAGCAATTCTTAAAAGAGCGGTGGGAAGCCAAGTGACCGAGGGTATCGACCTCGTTGTTGCGGCCCGCGTGGGCGACCGTCGAGCGCTTGCGGAGCTCAACGCGCTCCATCTACCCCTGGTCTACAACGTCGCGGGCCGGGCGCTGCGCGTTCACGCCGACATCGAGCACGCGGTCCGCCGCACGTTCGCCCGGGCCGCCCGCGAGCTGGCCCAGCTGCGCGACCCGGAGCGCTTCCGCGGCTGGCTGCTCGCCTGCACGGTGCGTGAGATCGCGGGCGTCCAGGCCGCCGGCACCGTGGTGGCACCCGCGCTCGACGGCGGCCCCGCCGACCCGGCCGCGGACTTCGTCAGCCTCTGTGTCGTCCAGCACAGGCTCACCGGCCGGCGCCGCGAGCTGGACGAGGCCACCCGCTGGATCGACGCGGAATACTCCGTGCTGCTCGCGCTCTGGTGGCTGGAGGCCGCCGGCCTGCTCACCCGCGCCGAGGTCGCGGACGCGCTGCGCATGCCGCCGGACGACGTCGCCGGCCGGGTCACCGAACTCCGCGCGCAGTGGGAGCAGGCCCGCGCGCTGGTCGGCGCGCTCCGCGCCCAGCCCGGCTGCCCCGAGCTGACCATGCTCACCGACGGCTGGGACCGCGTGCCGCTCCCCGCCTGGCGCCGCGGCCTCGGCCTGCACGTCGGCGACTGCCCGGTCTGCGGCGCCGCCGTGGCCGGCCTGCCCGAACTGGTCCGCCTGCTCGGCGAGGAGCCGCTGGTCCCGGTCCCGGGCGCGCTGGTCGGCGCCCTCACCACGGACGGGCTCGTCCCGGCCGACGCCGCCAGGACCAACCCCATGCTCGGCGGTACGCCACCGGCCACGCCGGTCCGCTCGTCCAGCACCACGCCGAGCGGCCCGGCGTCCGGGCGCCCCGGGGCGTACTCGGCGGGCTGGGCCGGCGCACCCGGCACCCCGGCCGCGGCCGCCGCGGCGGCCGGCGGCGTGGCGGCCCGGCCGGGCACCACCCGATCGGGTGAAGTCTCCGCGGGCCCGACCGTCGACATCGCCGCCATCACGGCCGCCGCGGCGGCCGGAGCCGCCGGCGCGGTCGCGGGTGCGGCCGGTGCCGATGCGGTGTCGCGGGCCGGGTCGGGTGCCGCCCACGGCGGTGCGGCGGCGGGCGGCGCGGTCGCGGCCGCGGGCGGTGCCGGTGCCGATGCGACGTCGCGGGCCGGGTCGGGTGCCGCCCGCGCCGGTGCGGCGGCGGGCAGCGGCGGCGGAGCCACGGCGGCCGGCGCCGCGAGCGCGGGCTCCGGGCGACCGGACACGGCGGCCGGGCAGCCCGCCGGAAGCGCTCGCCACGCGGCGCCGGGCGGCGGCTCCGGGACGCGCGGTGGTGCGGGCAGCGACCCCACGGGCGCCGGCGGCGCCGGGAGCGACCCGGCGGCGCCGGGTGGCTCGCGCCGGGCGGCCACGGGCGTGCCGGAGCTCTCTCAGGGCGGCACGGCCGCCGGAGGCGCGCGGCACCCGGCCTCCTCGGCACGTGGCGGTGCGGAGCCGGGCGCACGCCCGGCCGCGCCGGGCTCGCGGCACGCGGCCGACGGTGGCGCGGCCGGGCCGGGCGGCGGGCGGCGGGCGGCCTCGCAGCCGGGAACGGACGCGCGGGACGCGGGCGCGGCGGGGCTGGGCGGCGGCGGGCGGGCGGTCGCCGGCCGTACCGTGGCCGGGTCTGCCGGGGTCGCGGCCGGAACGGCCGACGGGCGCACGGCGGCGCACGCGGCCGTCGGCGGTGACGCCACGACCTCGTCCACCGGTGAGAGCCCGGCCTGGACCGGTACGCCCACCCGCGTCCCGAGCGCGGACACGCCCGCCGCGCCGGGGGCGGCCGAGGACGGGCCGTCGTGGAAGGGCGCGCCGACGCGCATCCCGGTCACGGACGCGCCCACGTCCATCCTTCCCGCCGTGGCCGGCGCCGGATCGGCCGCCGCCGCCAAGGGCGCGCACCCGCGCGAGGTGCCGCCGGCCGCCGCGGGCAACACGGTGGCGATCCCGCGTCAGCGCGCGGCCACGCCGGACGACGGCGCCACCGCGGTGATCCCGCGGGTGCCGCTCGCCGCGGGGGCGGACGCCGCGGACACCGGCACGCTGGCCGGCGTGATCCTGCCCGGCGACCAGTTCGTGCCGCCGCAGACCGCGTCCCGGCACATCCCGCCGCCGGCCGGTGGTGACGGCGACGACTCCGGCGCGATCGTGCCGCTGGGCGACCCGGAGCCGGAGGACGGCGGCCGGTCCAAGAAGACGCTGGCGCTGGTCGGCGTGGCCGCGGCCGTGGTCGTGCTGAGCACCGCGGCCGGCCTGGTCATCAACAGTGTGATCGGCGGCGACGAGGACACGCTCACGCCGATCGCGGCGCCGTCCGACGCGCAGGCGTACGCGGTACCGACGGCCGCGGGCTCCGCCTCGGCGTCCGCGTCGCCGTCCCCCTCCGCGTCCGCCTCGCCCTCGCCGTCCGCGTCACCGTCACCGTCCCCGACCGCGGCCGGGAAGCCCTCGCCCACGGCCACGAGCCCGTCCGCGCCGTCGTCGTCGGCCGGGTCGAACGGCGGCGACAACGCGAACCTGCGGTCGATCCGGATGGCCGGCTCCTCCGACCGGTACGTGCGGGTCAGCGGCGGCAACGTGGTGGTGGAGCGGCTGACCTCCGGCAGCGCGGCGTCGAACCGGCAGCAGGCCACGTTCGAGGTGGTCCCGGGCCTGGCCGACGCGGGTTGCGTGTCGCTGCGCACGTCCGACGGCCGGTACCTGCGGCACTACGACTACCGGTTGCGGCCGTCCGCGGACGACGGTTCCGCGCTGTTCAAGGCGGACGCCACGTTCTGCATGCAGCAGGCCGCCGGCGCGGTGATGCTGCGCTCGCACAACTACCCGGACCACTTCGTCCGGCTGCGTGACTCCGCGCTCTACATCTCGCAGATCGACCGCCAGTCCGCGGCCACCATGCTGTGGGTGCTGGCCGACCCGATCGGCTGACCGCCCCCGTGGGGCGCCCGGCCTCGTGCCGCGGCGCCCTCGGGGGTCAGGAGTGCAGGCGCGCGCGGTAGGCGCGGGTCTTGGCGCGGTTGCCGCAGACGTTCATCGAGCACCACCGGCCCGCGCCGCTCTTGGACGTGTCGTGGAACGCCCAGCGGCAGTCCGGTGCCGCGCACAGCTTCATCCGCGCCCACGCGCCGGTGACGACCGCCCGTGCGACGGCCTCGACGATCCGGTCGAGCGCGGTGTCCCCGGCCGCGCGCAGCCGCAGCCCGCCCTCCGCCGCCGTCAGGTGCAGCGGAAACTCGATCAAGCCCGGGTCGCCGCCGCGCAGGCTGTCGCGCAGTGCGCCGCGCAGGCGCAGCGCCGCGTCCAGGCGGGCGCCCGGGGGCAGCCCTTGATCCGCCAGCCAGGCGTCCAGCGCGGTCTGTGAGGTGAGCCGTTCGCCGCCGGCGTGCGCGGTGCCGTGCCGCCGGAACGTGCGCTCGTCCACGGTGTTGAGAAACGACTCCACCAGCGCGAGATCATCCACGACACCAGATTAGCCCATCACTGGTGTTGCAATCTCCGACACCACTGTTATGTTTTTCTGGTGTTGGAGCCCTTCGCGCTGCACGTCAGCGACCACGACCTGGCCGACCTCCGCCGCCGCCTCCGGGAGACCCGCCCGCCCGCGCCCATCCCGCACCCCGGCTGGATCGCCGGCGCGGACGCCGCCACCGTCGCCCGGCTGGTCCGCCACTGGGCCGGTGACTTCGACTGGCGCGCGCGGGAGGCCGAGATCAACGCATTGCCGCAGTTCACCGCCGACGTCGGCGGCACCCGCGTGCACCTGGTGCGGCTGCGCGGCGAGGGCCCGGAGCCGCTGCCGATCGTGCTCACGCACGGCTGGCCGAGCACCTTCCTGGAGCTGACCGCGCTCGGCGACCGGCTGGCCCGCCCGGGCCGGTACGGCGGGGACCCGGCCGACGCGTTCGACGTGGTGATCCCGTCGCTGCCCGGGTTCGCGTTCTCCGCGCCGTCCCGCGTCCCCACGCACGAGCTGTGGCACACGCTGATGCACGACGTGCTCGGCTACCGGCGGTACGGCGCGCACGGCGGTGACCTCGGCGCGGGCGTGAGCAGCAGGCTGGCGGCGTACCACCCGGAGGCCGTGGTCGGTCTGCACCTGCTGGCCGCGATGGCGCCGCCGGACGGGCCCGTCACCGACGAGGAGCGCGCGCACGTCGCGCGGACCGAACGCTGGGACGCGGAGGAGGGCGGCTACCAGCACCTCCAGCGCACCCGGCCGCTGACGCCGGCGCACGCGCTGAGCGACTCCCCGGCCGGGCTGCTGGCCTGGATCGCGGAGAAGTACCGGGCGTGGAGCGACGCGCCGGACGCGTTCTCCGACGACGAACTGCTCACCCAGGTCTCGCTCTACTGGTTCACCAACACGATCGCCACGTCGTTCCTGCCGTACTACGACCACCGGCCGTTCTGGCGGCGGATCGAGGTGCCGACCGGGATCGCGGTGTTCCCGCACGACCTGGCCCGGCCGCCGCGTAGCTGGGTGGAGCGCACCTATCGGCTGAGCCGGTACACCGCGATGCCGCGCGGCGGGCACTTCGCGGCGCACGAGGAGCCGGCGCTGCTGGCCGCCGACCTCACCGCCTTCTTCCGCCAGCGTCGTACAGATTACAGAAGTTGAAATCTGTAACCGGCGCGCGTACGGTCGTCGGCATGGAGATGAGACGACTGGGCTCCGGTGGGCCCCTCGTGTCCGCGATCGGCCTCGGCTGCGAGCGGATGTCCGCCGGTGAGCCCGCCCCGGGTGGCGTGGCCACGATCCGCGCGGCGATCGACGCCGGCGTCACGCTGCTCGACACCGCGGACTTCTACGGCGCGGGCCACAACGAGGAGCTGATCCGGCGCGCGCTGCGGGACGGCGACCGCGACCGCGTGGTGATCAGCGACAAGTTCGGCGCCCAGCGCGACCCGGCCGGCCGGTTCATCGGGCTGGACGCGCGGCCGGCGCACGCCAAGAGCGCGCTGGCCTACTCGCTGCACCGGCTCGGCACCGACCACGTGGACATCTACCGGCCGGCGCGGCTGGACCCGGCCGTGCCGATCGAGGAGACGGTCGGCGCGATCGCGGAGCTGGTCCAGGCCGGCTGGGTGCGGCACATCGGGCTGTCCGAGGTCGGCGCGGAGACGCTGCGCCGCGCGCACGCGGTGCATCCGATCGTGGACCTCCAGATCGAGTACTCGATCTTCAGCCGCGGGCCGGAGCGCGCCATCCTGGACACCTGCCGCGAGCTGGGCGTGAGCGTCACCGCGTACGGCGTGCTCGGCCACGGCATGCTCACCGGCGCCTACGCCGGCGGCGGCGAGGTCGGGCACCTGCCGCGCTTCCACGGCGCGAACCTGACGGCCAACCTGGCGCTGGTCGAGCGGCTGCGCGCGGTCGCGGAGGCGCGCGGCGTGACGGTCGCGCGGCTGGCGATCGCATGGGTGCTGCGGCGCTCCGAGGTGGTCGCGCTGGTCGGCACCAGCCGCCCGGAGCGGATCGCGGACGCGGTGGCCGCGGCCGGGATCGTGCTCACCGACGCGGAACTGGCCGCGATCGACGAGGCGGTGCCGGACGGCGCGGTGGCCGGCGGGCGCTACGCCACCCCGCTGCTGGCGCTGCTGGACAGCGAGCGGTGAGCCGCGGCGCGGCCGGGTAGGGTCGGGACCCATGGCCGCGCTGGACACCGAGACGATCATGGTCGCCACCGAGGACGTGCTCCGGCGGTACGGCTGGTCGAAGGCGACCGTGGTGGACGTGGCCCGCGCGCTGGGCGTCAGCCACGCGGCCGTCTACCGGCACTTCCCGTCCAAGGTCGCGCTGCGGGAGGCGGTGGCGCGCCGCTGGCTGAGCCGCGCCTACGACGAACTGGCCGCGGTGGCGGCCGACCCGGACCGCACCCCGCCGGAGCGGCTTCGGGCCTGGCTGCTGACGCTGTTCCGGCACAAGCGCCGCGCCGCGGTGGAGGAGCCGGAGCTGTTCGAGACGTACGGCGCGCTGGTCCGCGAGCACAGCGCGGTGTCCGCCGAGCACGTCGCGGTGCTGCTCGATCAGCTGGAGGGCATCGTGGCCGGGATGGGCGGCGACCGGGACGCGGCGCGCGCGGTGCTCGTGGCGACCACGGCGTTCCACCACCCGGCGCACGTGGCCGAGTGGGGCCGGCCGGACCGCGAGCGGCTGCTCGACGACGTCTGCACGCTGCTGATCAGGGGGCTGGAATAGGGCGGACGCCGCCGGACGGGGGGAGTCCGGCGGCGTCCGTGGCGGTGCGAATCAGGTCTGCCGGACGCCGCCGGGGCGGCACCGGGGTGTGGCGCGGGTCAGGCGCGCGGGCCGTCCGGCGCGGCGGCGGCGCCCGCCGGTGCCGGCGTGTGCGGCTCCTCCTCCTCGTCCAGCATGGTGGCCTCGTCGAACGGGTCGCGCCCGGAGAGCACGGCCGCCATCTTCTCCCGGTCGATCTCCCGCGTCCAGGTGCCGACCAGCACCGTGGCGACCGCGTTGCCGGCGAAGTTGGTCAGCGCCCGCGCCTCGGACATGAACCGGTCGATGCCGACGATCAGGCCGACGCCGTCGACCAGCTCCGGGCGGTGGCTCTGCAGGCCGCCGGCGAGCGTGGCCAGGCCGGCGCCGGTGATGCCGGCCGCGCCCTTCGACGCGATGATCATGAAGAGGAGCAGCGAGATCTGCTCGCCGATGCTCAGCGGGTCGCCCATCGCGGCCGCGATGAACAGCGACGCCATGGTCAGGTAGATGGCGGTGCCGTCCAGGTTGAACGAGTACCCGGTCGGGACCGTGATGCCGACCACCGACTTGCTGATGCCCGCGTGCTGCATCTTCGCGATCAGGCGCGGCAGCGCGGACTCCGACGACGAGGTCGACACGATCAGCAGGAACTCGCGGCCCAGGTACTTCAGCAGCGTGAAGATGTTGACCCCGGAGACCAGCTTGAGGATCAGGCCGAGGATCACGAACACGAAGATCGCGCAGGTGACGTAGAAGCCGAGCATGATCTGCGCCAGGCTCCTGAGCGCGTCCATGCCGGTGGCGCCGACGACCGCGGCGATCGCGCCGAACGCGCCGATCGGCGCCAGCCACATGATCATGGCGAGGATCTTGAAGACCAGCCGCTGGATGACCTCGATCGCGCGCAGCACCGGCTCGCCGCGGCTGCCCATCGACTGGACCGCGAAGCCGACCAGCAGCGCCACCAGCAGCGTCTGCAGCACCAGGCCCTCGGTCAGCGACGAGACCAGCGTGTGCGGGATGATGCTGAGCAGGAACTCCGACGTGCTCTGGTGCGGCGCGTTGCCGGCCGCCTTCTGGCCCGCGTCCGCGACCGCGTCGCTGAGCTGGACGCCCTCGCCCGGGTGCACGATGTTGCCGACCACCAGGCCGATCGCCAGCGCCACCGTGGACATGGTGAGGAAGTAGCCGAGCGCCAGGCCGCCGACCCGGCCCACCCGCGCCGCCTGCCGGATCGAGCCGATGCCGAGCACGATGGTGCAGAAGATGACCGGGCCGATCATCATCTTGATCAGGTTGACGAAGCCGGTGCCGAGCGGTGCCAGCGCCTTCGCGGTGTCCGGCCAGATGAAGCCGACCGCGATGCCGAGAAGCACGGCGACGATGACGGCGATATAGAGGAGGTGGGTGCGGCCGCCCCGCCGTACCCGCGCGGTGTTCTCCGTGACGCTCATGCCGCAGACTGTGGCCTGTGTCTCACGGCGAGGCACGGTTGCGTTCATTCTGTTCATCGCGAGGACCCGGAACCGAAACATGCCGATCATCCGTCGATGGAGCATCGCGCGCGAGCTGTTCGTGTTGCAGGTGCTGGTCGTGACGCTGCTGGTCACGGCCGCGACCGTGGGCACGGTCGCGCTCGCGGCGCAGGACGCGCAGCACGCGGCCGTCGAGGAGGTCACGGCCGTGGCCGAGACGATCGCGCGCTCACCCGTCGTGGTCTCGGCGCTGCGCACCGACGACCCCACCACCACGCTCCAGCCGTACGCGGAGAGCGTGCGCGTCGCGACCGGCACCGACTTCATCGTGGTGATGGCGCCGGACCGCACCCGGTACACGCACCCGAACCCCGCGCTGATCCACGGCCCGTTCGTCGGCTCGATCGACGCCGCGCTGCACGGCGGCACCGTGGTGGAGACGTCCACCGGCAGCCTCGGCCCGTCCGTGCGCACGGTCGTGCCGGTCCGCGACGAGCGCGGCGCGATCACCGGCCTGGTCTCGGTCGGCATCACCACCGACGAGATCAACCGGCGGCTGCGCAACCAGCTGCCCGCGGTGCTGCTGGCCACCGTGCTCGCGCTCGCGCTGGCCGGGCTCGGCGCCTGGCTGCTGTCCAACCGGCTGCGCCGGCAGACGCACGGGCTCGGCCCGGCCGAGATGCGCCGGATGTACGAGTACTACGACGCGGTGCTGCACTCCGTCCGCGAGGGACTGCTCGTGGTCGACCGCGACGGGCGGATCACGCTGATCAACGACGAGGGCCGTCGGCTGCTCGGCCTGCCGGACGACGCGCCGGTCGCCGCGCTGACGCTGCCGCCCGAGGTCGCGGAGCTGCTCACCGCGGCGGAGCCGGCCGCGGACGTGCCGGTGCTCGCCGGTGACCGCGTCCTGGTCGCCAACCAGCGGGTGACCCGCTTCGACGGCCGCACCCTCGGCACGGTCCTGACCCTGCGCGACCACACCGAGCTGCGCGCGCTCGCCGGCGAACTGGACTCGGTGCGCGGCCTGACCGAGGCGCTGCGCGCCCAGGCGCACGAGGCCGCGAACCGGCTGCACACCGTGCTCACGATGGTCGAGCTCGGCCGCGCGGACGAGGCGGTCCGGCTCGCCACCGCGGAGCTGGAACTCGCCCAGCAGCTCACCGACCAGGTCGTCGGCGCGGTCGCGGAACCGGCGCTGGCCGCGCTGCTGCTCGGCAAGTCCGCGCAGGCCGCGGAGCGCGGCGTCGAGCTGGTCGTCGACCCGGAGTCCAGGCTGGACGGTGCCCGGCTGCCCAGCCGCGACCTGCTCACCGTGGTCGGCAACCTGGTCGACAACGCGCTCGAGGCGGTCACCGGCCGCCCCGCGCCGCGCCGCGTCACCGTGCTGGTCACCGAGGGCGCGGCCGAGGTGCTGGTCCGCGTCTCCGACACCGGCCCGGGCATGACGCCGGAGGAGGCCGCGGCCGCGTTCCGCCGCGGCTGGACCACCAAGCACGAGGGCCGCGGCCTCGGGCTCGCGCTGGTCCGCCAGGTCGCGGAGCGCCACAACGGCACCGCCTCCGCCACCCCGGCCTCCCCGGACGGCGGCGCGGTCATCACGGTACGACTGCCGGTGGCCGGATCGTGACCGGCATAAGGGTGCTCGTGGTGGACGACGAGCCGCTGATCGCGGAGGCGCACGTGGCGTACACTCGGCGGGTCGAGGGTTTCGCGGTGGTCGGCGTCGCGCACTCCGGACGCGCCGCGCTCGCCGCACTCCGCACCGGCGGCGTCGACCTGGTCCTGCTCGACCTCAACCTGCCCGACCTGCACGGCCTGGAGATCGTCCGCGCGCTGCGCACCGCCGGCAGCCCCACGGACGTGCTGGCCGTGACGTCCGCGCGCGACCTCGCCGTGGTCCGTTCCGCCGCCGCGCTCGGCGTCGCCCACTACCTGCTGAAACCATTCACGTTCGCCGGCTTCCGGGACAAGCTGGAGCGCTACGCCGCCTACCACCGTCAGCTGCACGGCGAGGGGCAGGTCGCGGCCCAGCACGAGATCGACCGCGTCTTCGCCACGCTGCGCGCCGCCCCGGCCGACTCCCTGCCCAAGGGCCTCGACACCGCCACGCTGGACCTGGTCCTCGCCGCGCTGCGCGCCGCCCCGCCCGCCACCGGTGGGCTGTCCGCCGCCGAGGTCGCCGCCCGCACCGGCGTCTCCCGCGTCACGGCCCGCCGCTACCTCGAACACCTCGCCACCACCGGCCGCGTCGTGCGCACCCCGCGCTACGGCGGCCCGGGGCGGCCCGAGGTCGAGTACCGGCCGGCGTAGCGCACCCGCCGTCCCGGCCGTTCGGCTTCCCGTCGCGGGCCGTCCCGAGGACGACTCCCGCCCTGGACCCGTGCGAGAGGGCGGCACGTCGTGATCCTCAACGCCGGCCGACCGGGACCCGGTGCGGGATGGCCGGCGTGCTGGTGCCGCCGTCGATGCGCTCCTCGGGACGATCCCGGCGCAGCTCCTGGAGACCGCGGTGCAGCGCCGCGCGCAGCATCGGGCCGAAGCGGCGCTCGACGAAGCGGTGCACCAGCCAGGCGGGCAGCAGCATCAGCGCCATCGTGGCCGGGACCAGGACCTCGAGCGGGATGCCGGCGTCGACCAGACCGTGGCGGATGACGATATAGCCGAGGCGCTGGTGGAGCAGGTAGTACGGGTAGGTGAGCGCGCCGGCCACGGTCAGCCAGCGCCAGTCGAAGCGGTCCGCCTTGCCGAGCGCGACGGCGATCAGGACCAGGTAGCACAGGGTGACGACGAGGACGGCGGGCCAGAGCGGGACGTGCCAGCCGGGGTTGAGCTGGACCCGCTCGCTGAGGCTGTGCAGGTTGATCAGCCAGGTGAAGGCCAGCATCGCCCACAGCAGCGGCGAGCCGCCGAACCGGCGAACCAGGTAGAGCAGGATGCCGGCGCAGAAGTAGCCGGCGTACGCGGGGACGGTCAGCATGGTGATCGCCGGGTGGTCGAGCTGCACGGCGAGGACCGACGCGGTCATCCAGGCGACGCAGAAGAGCACGGCCCGCCGGTACGTGACGCCGCGGCCGACCACGAGCGCCCACAGCAGGTAGAAGCGCAGCTCCACCCAGAGCGTCCAGTAGACGTTGTCGACCGACGGATGGCCCAGCGGGTCCTGCAGCATGGTGAGGTTGATGCCGACGTCGACCCAGGTGAACGTGTCGTAGACCGGTACCCAGCCGCCGCGGACCGGCACGAGCGTGGTGCAGGCCAGCGTGATCGCGATGCACGCCCAGTACGCGGGGTAGAGCCGGGCCACCCGGGAGACCGCGTAGTCACCGAGCCGCTTGCCCCAACTGCTCATGCCGATCACGAAGCCGCTGATCATGAAGAACAGCTCGACGCCGAGGAACCCGTAGACGGTCACCCGCCCGGCCTCCGGCAGGTAGTGCGTGGGGTTGTGCGTGCCGTCCGGTGACCAGAACGTCGTGTAGTGATACAGCGCCACAGCCAGCGCGGCTACGAGTCTCAGGGCATCCAGGGCGGGTATTCGGCGCATAACGCCCCATCTTTGCCGAACCGCCGCCCACCCACACAACGGGGTTTTGCCCGTGTGGCCTCCCGCATGGCGCAGCACCGGCCGTTGCGATCGCCACCCAGCCTGTTCGGCCCGGCCGACCCGGCCTGCGCCCCGGCGCGGAGGAGCAGCGTCAGCGGCCTCGGCCGCGGCGGCCGGTCGGGGTGTCGTGGCGGAAGTGGACGAAGAGGCGGCCCCAGTTGTCGCCGTCCTTCTCGACGCGGTGGTAGAGCTGCTTGATGTCGCGCTGGTCGAGGAAGCGGAGCACCTTCTTCTTCAGGGCGCCGCTGCCCTTGCCCGGGATGATCTCGACGGTGGCGGCCTTCTTCTGGATCGCCTCGTCGATGATGTTCCGCAGCGCGCGGTCGATCTCGTGGCCCTTGTTGAAGATGTCGTGCAGATCCAGCTTCAGCTTCACCCGACGATGATAGCTGTCGCCCACGTCTCACCCCGGCCCGGAAATCCCGGCGATCATGGTGGGGTTGGCGGGTCTGTAGAGCCTTTCTGACAGACCTTATGGGGTGACCCCGGCATGGATGGACGTGCGGACGCCGTCGTTCTCTTCGGCGTGACCGGCGATCTCGCCGCCAAGAAGCTGATCCCCGCTCTCTACGAGCTGACCCGGCGCGGGCGTCTCGACGTGCCCGTGGTCGGCGTCGCCCGGACGACGTGGGATCACGAACAGCTCGTCACGGCCGCGCGCAAGGCGGTCACCGAGGCCGTCGACGTGGTGGACGAGGCCGCGTTCGACGCGCTCGCCGGCCGCCTGACCATGGTGTCCGGCGAGTACGGCACGCCCGAGACCTACCGGCGGCTGGCGTCGGAGCTGGGCGCGGCGGTGCGACCGCTGTTCTACCTGGCGATCCCGCCCACCGTGTTCACCGACGTGGTCGGCGGGCTGGCCGGGTCCGGGCTCGCGGCGCGCGGGCGGGTGATCGTGGAGAAGCCGTTCGGGCACGACCTCGCGTCCGCGCACGCGCTCGCGGTCACGCTGCGCGGCGCGTTCGACCCGGCGCGGACGTTCCGGATCGACCACTACCTCGGCAAGGAGGCGGTCGAGGGAATCCGGGCGGTCCGGTTCGGCAACCGGCTGCTGGAGCCGATCTGGAGCCGCGAGCACATCGACAACGTGCAGATCACGCTGGCCGAGGAGTTCGGCACGCAGGGCCGGGCCGGCTTCTACGACCGCAGCGGCGCGGTCCGCGACGTGCTGCAGAACCACGTGCTCCAGGTGGCCGCGCTGCTGGCGGCGGAGCCGGGCGGCCGGGACGAGGAACTGCACGTGCTGCGCCGCATGCGGCCACTGACGCCGGCCGGCACGGTGTTCGGCCAGTACGCGGGCTACCGCGACGAGCCGGGCGTCGCCCCGGGCTCGGCCACCGAGACGTTCGTGGCCGCCACGCTGCGGATCGACACGCGCCGGTGGGCGGGCGTGCCGTTCCACCTGCGCGCCGGCAAGCACCTCGCGACCACCGCGACCGAGGTGGTGGTCACGCTGCGGCCCGCCTCCTCCGGCCTGCCCGGCGCCGCGCCGAACCTGCTCCGGCTGCGCCTCGGCCGCGGCGACGGCCTCGGCCTCACGCTCAACGTCAAGGAGCCCGGCGGTACGCTCGCGGCCCGCCCGCTCCCGCTGGACGTGGACTTCGGTACCGCGCTCGGCCGCCGGCGGGAGGCCTACGAGCGGCTGATCGACGACGCCATGGACGGCCGGCCCGACCGCTTCGCCTCCGAGGAGGCGATCCGCGAGGAGTGGCGGATCGTGACGCCGGTGCTGGACGGCAGCGTGCCGGTCCACCCGTACGAGCGGGGCGGCTGGGGGCCGACGACCGTGGGCACGCTGCCGGCCGGTGGCTGGCACCCGGTCGGCAGCGCGCTCTGACGGTCAGGGCAGCAGGTCCGGCAGCGGCACGGACTCGTCGGCCAGCCGGTCCAGGTCCACCTTGCGACCGGCCAGGCCGGCCCGGATCAGGTCCTGGATCTGATCCTGCACGTCCCAGACGTTGAGGTTCATGCCGGCCGCCACCCGGTCGCCGGCCAGCCAGAACACGATGGCCTCGCGGCCGGCGAGGTCACCGCGCACCACCACACGGGGCTGGGTGCCCGGCGGCACCCAGCCCGCGTACTCCATGCCCAGGTCGTACTGATCGGTGAAGAAGAACGGCAGTTTGTCCCACGGCGTGCCGCGGCCGAGCATGGCGCGGGCCGCGGCCGGGCCGGAGTCCAGGGCGTTCGCCCAGTGCTCGACGCGGATTCGCGCGCCCAGCAGCGGGTGGTCGACGGCCGCCAGGTCACCGGCCGCGAAGATCGCCGGGTCGCTGGTGGTGTGCAGCGCGTCCACGTGCACGCCGTCGCCGGTCGCCAGGCCCGCCTCCGCGGCCAGCTCGGCGTTGGGCACCGCGCCGATCGCGACCAGCACCGCGTCCGCCTGCAGCGTGGTGCCGTCGTCCAGCGTCACGCCGTCCGGCCGGATCTCCGTGGTGTGCGCGCCGAACCGGAACTCGACGCCGTGCGCGCGGTGCAGCTCCGCGAAGACCTCCGCCACCGTGTCGCCGAGCACCGCGCGCAGCGGCAGCCGGTCCGGCGTGACCACGGTGACCTGCGCGCCGCGCTGCCGGGCCGCGGCCGCCACCTCCATGCCGATCCAGCCCGCGCCCACGATCACCAGCCGGGCCTTCTCCTTCAGCACGGCGGCGAAGTGGTCGGCGTCGGTCCAGGTGCGCAGCGTGTGCGCGAACGTCCCGCTGCCGTCCAGGCGCCGCGGCATCGCGCCGGTGGCCAGCAGCAGCCGGTCGTAGCCGACGTCCTCGCCGGAGGCGGTGCGCACCACCCGCGCGGCCCGGTCGATGCCGGTGACCACCGCGCCGAGGCGCAGGTCGACGCCGTGCTCCGCGTACCACCCCGCCTCGTGCACGAACGGCTCGTCCGGGGCGGCGGTGCCGAGCAGCAGGCCCTTGGAGAGCGGCGGGCGCTCGTACGGCCGGAGCAACTCCGACCCGAGCAGGGTGACCCGGCCGCCGAAGCCCTCCGTGCGAAGGGTCTCGGCGGCCTTCGCGCCGGCGAGCCCGGCGCCGGCGATGACTATCGATTCAGGTTCGGACATGCTCCGTTCTTACCCCGAGAGGCACCGGACCGCTCGCCGGCTAGCCGCTTGTGAGATCGCTCAGCTCACGGCTGATCGCATCCGCCACGTTGCGCCGCTGCCACTGGCGCGCGAACGCGTCCGGCGGCACGACCTGTACCGGGCAGACCGCGTGGGACACGCAGTAGCCCGCCACCGACCGCCGGAACACCCGCCGCCACCAGCGATGCGGCGTGCGGCCGACGAACAGCACGTCGTCCTCGCGCGCGTAGTCGACCAGCGCCGCGCCGGGCCGGTCGAGCACGGTCACCGAATTGATCTGCACGTCCGGCGGCATCCCGCCGAGCGCGTCCGCGAAACACTCCCGGATCAGCTGCCGGGCCGCGTCGCGCCCACGCACGTACACCGCGTCCGTACCGTCGAGATCCCAGGCGCGCACCGCACGCAGCGGCACGCCACGCCGCCGCGCCTCCGCCACCGCCAGGCGCAGCGCCCGCAGGCCGGTCAGCGACGGCGACACGCCGACGATGACACGCGGACCCACCGAGTCGGCCAACACTCTGCCCTCCGTCCCGTCCGCCCCGTCACCCACCACGCCGATGCGCCGGCGGACGTGCCGCATCACAAGACACAACGATCGAGTGACACGGAGTGCCCGTCCGTGCCGCTCGCCGTCATGCAGACGGTAAGCCAGCAATGGCCTCTCTGGTAAGGGCCGAATTCCATCGATCTGTGACGGGCCGTTCGACCCAGCGTTCCCGGCTTGACGTCATGCAGGTATATGCCTGCATAATCGAGCCCGTGGACCGGGTCTTCAAAGCGCTCGCCGACCCCACCCGTCGCGGCATGCTCGACAGGCTCCGCGCCCGCGACGGGCAGACGCTCGGCGAGCTCTGCGCCGGTCTCGACATGGCCCGGCAGTCCGCCACCCAGCACCTCGCCGTGCTGGAGCAGGCGAACCTGATCAGCACCGTCCGCCGCGGCCGGGAGAGGCTCCACTACCTCAATCCCGTACCGATCCACGAGATTCGGCGCCGCTGGATCTCCGCCTTCGACGAGCCGCGGCTGGCGGCGCTGGAAGCCATCAAGGAGCGCGCGATGATCCCCGACTACGTCTACGTGACCTACATCCGCGGCACCGCCGAACGCGTCTGGTCCGCCCTCATCGACGCCGAGCTGACCGCCTCGTACTGGGGGCACAGCAACCGCTCCGACTGGCAGCCCGGCTCGACCTGGGAACACGTCCGCCCCGACGGCTCCGGCATCGCCGACGGCGGCGGCGTCGTCCTCTCCGCCGATCCGCCGCGCAAACTGGTCATCACGTTCGGCATGCCCGGCCAGCGCCCGGAGGACGGCGCCGGCACGGTCACCTTCGACATCGAACCCTGGCAGGAGATCGTCCGCCTCACCGTCACCCACACCGGCCTCCGCACCGACGACGACCACGCCGCGATCTCCCTGGGCTGGCCCGCGGTGTTCGCGAACCTCAAGTCGCTGCTGGAAACCGGCGAGGTGCTGCCACAGGCGCCGTGGGAGATGCGCCCGGTCCGCTGACCCGTCCGCCTTCATTCTCGCGGTGAGCTGATCGGGCCGGAATCGGTTATGTCCCGCTACCGTCCGCCGCGCTCACCGGCCGGCCGGTTCAGGCGTCCGCCCGAATTGTCGCCGCGCACCGGGTGCGTCGCCGGCTGAAGACGCGTGAGGCACGTAGAGGGCGGCTCATGACGTGCGCTACGTATCAGTAAGCATGTTGATCATGCTTTAGCCGACGGGATGGAGTATTAGCGAGACCCGATGCTGGTTGCTTCTCGGGCATAACGGATCGGGGACCGGGTGGGCCGGGCCTTGCGGCTACGAAGTGTGCGGTGGCCCGGTCGACCCCAAGCTCCAGGTGCCGAGATTCCGGTGCCCAGTTTTTATCGTCGGGTGCTGAGTGCGTCCCGGGTGCGGACCCGGGACTCGCTTCCGGCAGGGTGCCGGTCCGCATGTTCCCGCCGGGCACTGGGCAGCCTGGATGAGACCCTGAAGCCCCATATTCCCGCTTTCGGCGTGGGCGCGGTCCGCATGCTCCCGCGGGCAAACCTCGCGGCGGCTCCGCCGCCGCTCCGCCACCGCATCGGAGCCGGTTCCGCGTCGGCGAGGGTGTCCCGGGCCGGGCGCCGCGCGCCCGGAATCTCGGCCTCATGGGGGATCTCGGTGTGCGTCGATGGCCGCCACCGACAGCGCGATCGCTGTTGTGTGGGCTGTTCCAGCGACCACGCATCCACCAGACACGCCCTAGCGGTGCCAGGCGAGGCGTTGGGTGAGGAGGGTGAGGATGCCGGCGAGGATGATGGAGATCAGGTTGATCAGCAGTTGGACGGCGGAGCCGGCCGCTTCCTCCCAGACGCCGTAGGCGATGGCGACGGCCGCGTTGGCGGCGGCGGGGACCGTGGTGACGGAGATCAGGACGCCGACCAGGGTGCCCGCCTTCGAGGTGGTCAGGGAGAGCATGCCGGCGATGCCGCCCAGGAAGCCGACCACCCAGGAGAGCGCGTCGGGGCGCCAGATGAAGTCGGTGAGGGGCCGTTCCGCGAGCAGCATGGAGCGGTCGACGAGGCCGGCGGCGTCCAGCATGAGCGTGGTGGCGGCGGTGCAGGCCATGCCGACGGCGAAACCGACGGCGAGGGCGAGGAGCGCACGGCGTACCAGATAGGGCTTGATTCTCACGGCTCCGATGCAGAGCGCGGCGAGCGGGCCGAACTCGGGGCCGACCACCATGGAGCCGACGATGAGGATGGGCTGGTCGAGCAGGACGCCGATGCCGGCGAGGACGCACGCGACGGCCATGAACACGCAGAACGCGACGGAGAGCCGTGCCTCCTCGCCGGTCTTCGACTCGATCTCGTGCCAGACGACCGCGTCCACGCCGAGCCCGGGCGTACGGCGGGCGGCGCGGCCGGCGGCCCGGGAGATCGCCACGTCGACCTGCTCGATCACGATGGAGCCGGTCTGGTCGACGCCGAGGTCGCGCAGCGCGTCCAGGATGCCGCTGGCGCCCTCGCGGACCACGTCGAACTCGATCAGATCACCGCGCGGCGAGCGGGCGACCGCGGGCAGGACCACCAGGTGGGTGACGGCGTCGTCCGCGTCGAGCAGCGCCTCGACCTTGGACGTAAGCTCCTCGGGCGTGATCACCCGTACGTGCAACATGAGACACGAGTGTAGGAGGGGGAGAGCGGACGACGGGACTCGAACCCGCGACCCTCACCTTGGCAAGGTGATGCGCTACCAACTGCGCTACGTCCGCATGTCTTCCCGGGGCCGTTGCTCCGGCGACACAGAGAACTTTAGACCACGCCCACCGGTGACCGGGCACCGGGTTCCGGGTCGGCTACCGTGGTGACCATGGCGCACTGGATCGTCCAGGCGAACGCGGCGGCCTGGCACCAGCGTGCCGGCCAGGACGTGCGCGAGTGGTGCGTGAAGCGCTACCGCGACCGGATCACCCCGGGCGACGACCTCGCGCTGTGGCTGACCGGCGGCGTCGGACTGGCCGGTGTCGGCCGGTTCACCGGCGTGCCGTACCGGTGGGTGGACGGCACCTGGCACGCGCCGGTCGACCTGGTGCCGCTGGGCACGCCGGTCGGCCGCGCGGAACTGCTGTCCGACCCGGACTTCGCCCGCAGCGCGATCCTGCGCATGCCCGGCGGCGCGAACCCGTTCCCGGTGACGGACCGGGAGTGGGAGGCGATCCGGCGGCGGGTGCCCGCCGCCCGCCCACCGGGACGGGCGGCGGACAGGTCAGCCCTTCACGCCACCGGCGATGAGGTCGAGTTTCCAGTAGCGCTGGAGGAACAGGAACAGCGCGAAGATCGGGATGATCGACAGCAGCGCACCGGTGATCACGAGCGTGTACAGCGCGGGCTGTGACGCGCCGCGGTTGAGCAGGGAGTAGAGGCCGACGGTGAGCGGGAAGCGGTCGTCGTCGGCCAGCATGATGTACGGCAGCAGGAAGTTGTTCCAGATGCCGATGAACTGCAGCAGGAAGACGGTCACCAGGCCGGGCATCATGACCGGCAGGCCGATCGACCACAGCATGCGGAACTCGCCGGCGCCGTCCACCCGGCCCGCCTCCAGCATCTCGTCCGGGATCGACGCCTGCGCGTAGACCTGGCAGAGGTAGATGCTGTACGGGCTGATCACGCTGGGCAGGATGACCGACCAGTACGTGCCGACCAGCCCGGTCGAGGAGAGCAGCAGGTACTGCGGGATGGACAGCGTGATGCCGGGCACGAGCACGCCGGCCAGCAGCGACCCGAGGATCAGCTTGCGGCCGTGGAAGCGGTACTTCGCCATCGCGTACCCGCATGCGGCGGAGACGACCACGGTGAGCAGCGCGCCGCCGCCCGCGTAGATCAGGCTGTTCAGCGTCCACGTCCAGAAGCGGCCGTCGCCGTACTCGTTGAGCGCCCGCA
Organism: Catenuloplanes atrovinosus; assembly: GCF_031458235.1. Classification (NCBI taxonomy): domain Bacteria; kingdom Bacillati; phylum Actinomycetota; class Actinomycetes; order Micromonosporales; family Micromonosporaceae; genus Catenuloplanes; species Catenuloplanes atrovinosus. Next base: position 2,103,309 of record NZ_JAVDYB010000001.1, read on the forward strand.
CGTTCTCCAGGAACCCGCCGTTGAGGCTGGGCAGGCCGGAGAACGTGGTGAACAGCTCGCCCGGCCCCTTGGTGGAGGCGAAGACCAGCCACACGACGGGCGCCAGCGAGTAGAGCGCGCCGAGCAGCAGCAGGATCGTCGGTACGATCTTGACGCGACGATTCACGACGACCTCCTGGCACGGAAGCGGAACACGGCCAGCGCGGCCAGGGACAGCGCCACGGTGACGAGCGCCAGCAGCACCGACGTCGCCGCGCTCAGGTAGATGTCGTTCTCGATGAAGCCCTGCTGGTAGATGCGCATCAGCGGCACCCAGTCCGGCGTGATCGCGTTGGTCATCGACTTGACCGTGTTCGGCTCGCTGAAGACCTGGAGCATGCCGATCAGCGAGAAGACCGACGTCATCACCAGCGCGGGCGCCAGCAGCGGAATCTTGATCTTCCAGGCGATCTGCCACTCCGACGCGCCGTCGATCTTCGCGGCCTCGTAGATCTCGGCCGGCATCGCGCGCAGCGCCGTGTAGAGCACGACCATGGTGAAGCCGACCGAGCCCCAGACCGCGATGTTCGCGATCGAGAAGTAGATCGAGACGTCGCCGAAGAAGTCCGGCGCGGGCAGGCCGGCCTCGGCGGACGCGCGGTGGACCGGGCTGACCGCGGGCAGGTAGGTGAAGCCCCAGAGCACCGAGGCGATCACGCCGGGCACCGCGTACGGCAGGAAGATGGACAGCCGGGAGAAGCCCTTCAGCCCGGCCCGCGGCACGTCGAGCATGAGCGCGAACGACAGCGCCAGGCCCATGGTCACCGGGACCATGATCACGCCGTATGCGAGCATGCGGACCAGCGCCTCGTACATGGCCGAGTCGGTGATCGCGGTGAGGTAGTTCTCCATCCCGACGAACACCTCGGTGCGTACGCCGAGGCCGCGCCCGCGGACGCGCATGGCGTGCAGGCTGAGCCAGATCGCGTACCCGATGGGAATGAGGAAGAAGGCGATGAACAGCAGGACGGCCGGCGCGGCCATCAGGTACGGCGCGGCGCCGGGGCCACGGCGCCGCCGCCTCGAGAGACCCGGGAGAGTTGACATGTGCGTATCCGTTCCGGCGGAGTCGGCCCGCCCGCACCGGCGACCGGCGCGGGCGGGCCGGGGGATCAGGCGACCTGGTAGCCCTGCTTCTTGAGGTCGTCGACCGAGGTGGTCTGCACCTGGTCCGCGACGGCCGCGAGATCGGTCCTGTTCTTCACCGCGGTCGGCATCAGGTCCTCGAACGCGCCGTACGTGACGTTGGTGTTCGGGCCCCAGCTGTCGAAGCCGCGCGCGGTCTTCGCGATCGCCGCCGCGGTGGTGTAGTAATCGGACTGGTTGCTCATGAACTCCGGCGCGTTGCCGAGCATGTCCGCGCCCTGGCCGGCGGTGGCGGCCGGGTACAGGCCGATCTTGACGAGCGCGGCCAGCGCCTCCGGGTCCGAGGTGATCCACCGGGCGAACTTCGCGGCCTGGGCCTTCTGCGTCGACGTGGTGGAGACGCCGGTCGACGAGCCGCCCCAGAAGCCGGTGACGTTCTCGCCCGCGGTCCACTGCGGCAGTGGCGCGACCTTCCACGTGCCCTTGGTGCCCGGCGCGACGCCGGCGAGCACGCCCGCGCCCCAGACCGCGCTCGGCCACGCGATGATCGTGCCGTCGCCCATCTGCGCGTTCCACTGTGGCGTGTACATCGGGTCGCCGAGCACGTCGCCGGTGTTCACCAGCCCGCCCCAGAACGCCAGCATCCGTTTGGTGGCCTCGTCGTTGATGCCGACGGTCCAGGCGTCGTTCGCGTTGCTCCACCAGTTCGCGCCGGCCTGCTGGGCGAAGCCGGCCAGCCAGCCCGCGTCGCCGGGGGAGAACGTGGTCAGGTAACGCTTGCTGTCCTTCTGCCGCACCGCCTTGGCCAGCGTGGCGAACTCGTCCCAGGTCTTCGGCACGGAGAAGCCCAGCTCCTGGAAGATGTCCTCGCGGTAGAACAGCATCATCGGGCCGACGTCCTGCGGGATCGCGTAGGTGGCCCCGCCGAACGAGGTCAGGTTCCAGGTGCCCTCCGCGAACGCGCCCTTGATCGGCGTGATCGCGCTGGTGATGTCCTGCAGCGCGTTGTTCGTGATGAGTGTGGGCAGCGACTGGTACTCCGCCTGGATCACGTCCGGCGCGTTGCCGGCCTTGACCGCGGTGAGGAACTTCGCGACCAACTCGTCGCTGGCCGCCTGTCCGCTCAGCTGCACCTGCTGGGTCGGGTTCTTCGAGTTCCACAGGTCCACGACCTGCTGGATGTTCTCGGCCCAGGACCAGAAGACGATGGTGGCGGGCGCGTTCTCGTCGCCCTCGATCGCCGGCGCGGTGCCGTTCTCGGCGCTCTCGTCGTCGCCGGAGCCGCACGCGGCCAGCAGGAGGGCGGTGGACGACGCGGCCAGCAGGGACCTTCTACGCATGACGTTTCTCCGCTTTGCAGGCGTTACCAGGGGTGTTCATCGGGTGGCCGGTCCGGCGGTGCCCGTACCGGCGTGCTGCCGCAGGATCGCGACACCACGGGGGGCGAGCGTCGCCCCGTTGCGCAGCGGGCTGCCGGTGAGCACGTCCACGGCATCCCCGTCGAAGGGCACGGAGACGGTGCCGTCTCCGTGATTGAGCAGGAACAACAGGTCGCCGCGGGCGACCGCCTCGACGTCCTCGGGCAGGTCGGGGAGCACGCCGGCGACGCCGGCGTCGGCGAGGAACCGCGCGGTCAGCTCGGACAGCGCGGCGGCGGACGGCAGCGTGCCGACGTACCAGGCGACGCCCGCGCCGAACTCGTGCCGGGTCACCGCGGGCCCGCCGTCGGCGTCGAACGTGGCGATCACCTCCGCGCCGTCGGCGCGCAGCGTCTCGGTCCAGTCGCGCGCCGTGAAGGAGGTGGGCGTGAAACCGGTTTCATCGCGCCACGAACAGTGCACCGCCCGGTCCGCCGGGCGCCACGCCTCTCCGGAGACGCCGAGCACCTCGCGCAGCGGCGCCGGGAACCGCCCGGTGTAGAGGTGCCCGCGGGCGTCCGCGATCCCGGAGAACGGCCCCACCACGAGCACGCCGCCGGACCGCACGAACCCGGTCAGCGCCGCGGCGCCGGCCTCGTCGAGCAGGAACAGCTGAGGAGCGATGACCAGGCGGTACGGTGTCAGCTCCGACGACGGCCGCGCCACATCGACGGTCACGCCTCGTTGCCAGAGCGGGTGATAATAATCGGTCAGCTGCTCCGTCACGGACAGCCGGTCGCTGGGCCGGGCCCGCTCCTCCGCCGCCCACCAGCTGTGCCAGTCGTGCAGCAGCGCCACGCTCGCCCGCACGGTCGTACCGGCGACGTCGCTCAGAGCGTGCAGCTCTCGGCCGTGCGCCCGGACCTCGTCGTGGGCGGCGGTGTCCGGGCCGGCCAGCGGCAGCATGGCGGAGTGGAAGCGCTCCGCACCGAACGCCGACTGCCGCCACTGGAAGTAGCAGAGCCCGTCCGCGCCGCGCGCCACCGCCTGGAACGATTCAAGTCGCAGTTGCCCGGGCGGCTTCGGCAGGTTGTGCGGCCGCCAGTTGACCGCGCCCGCGGCCTGCTCCATCAGCATCCAGGGCCGGCCGCCGGCCAGCGAGCGCATCAGGTCGTGGGTGAGCGCGGCGCGGGCCGGGAAGCGCGGGTCGGCCGGGTCCGGGTACCAGTCGTTGGAGATGACGTCCTGTTCGGGCGCCCACGCGAAGTAGTCGACCGGCTTGAAGAAGCCCATGTAGTTCGTGGTGATCGGCTTGTCCGGGGAGTGCGCGCGCAGCACGTCCCGCTCCGCCGTGAACTGGGCGAGCAGCGCGTCCGAGCAGAACCGGGCCCAGTCCAGCCGCTGCGACGGGTTCACGATGTACGGCGCGGTGCGCGGCGGCAGGATCTCGTCCCAGTCCGAGTAGTGCTGCGACCAGAACGTGGTGCCCCAGGCCTCGTTGAGCGCGTCCAGCTCGCGGTAGCGCGCCCGCAGCCAGCGGCGGAAGTGCGCGGCGCTCAGGTCGCAGTGGCAGACCTGGCCGTACTCGTTGCCGACGTGCCACATCACCACGGCCGGGTGGCCGGCGTAGCGCTCGGCCAGCGCGGTGGTGATCGCCAGCGACCGCTCCCGGTAGACCGGCGAGGACGGGCACCACTGGTTGCGCGCGCCGTACCAGAGCGTGGTCCCGGACTCGTCCACCGGCAGCGTCTCCGGCCAGCGGTGGCCGAGCCAGGGCGGCGGCGACGCGGTCGGCGTGGCCAGGTCGACCGCCACGCCCGCGCCGTGCATCAGCTCCAGCACCCGGTCCAGCCAGGCGAAATCGCGCTCGCCCGGCGACGGCTCCAGCCGGCCCCAGCTGAACACGCCCACGGTGACCAGGTTGACGCCGGCCGCCCGCATCAGCGCCGCGTCCTCCGCCCACACGTGCTCCGGCCACTGCTCCGGGTTGTAGTCGCCACCGAACAGCAGGCCGCGGCCCTCCGTCACGGTGTGCAGGCCGGGTCTCACGTCCGTACCCCCTCGTGGTCGTGCCGCGGTGGCGCGGAGCTGTCGCCGGGCACCAGGCGGCACGGCACCAGCTCGCCGCCGGGCGGCGGGCCCGCGGCGTCGTCCGCGAGCTGCTCGATCAGCATCTGCGCGCCGCGCCGGCCCAGCTCCAGGCTGGGCGGCTCCAGCGTGGTCAGTCGCGGCCGGAACATGGCCGCCACCTGCGCGGACGTCAGGACCAACAGCACGGTCAGATCCCGCGGTACGCGCCAGCCGCGCGCCTCCACGGCCGCCAGCACGCCGACCGCGGCCTGGTCGCTGAGCACCGCCACGGCCGTGACCTCGGGATGCGCGGCCAGCAGCGCGTCCAGCGCGGCCCGGCCCTGCTCCGCGGTGTCCGCGTCGAAGCCGTCCGCGTACGTCATGCCCGCCTCCTTGGCGGACGCCGCGATCTCCTCACCGATGCGCACGACCGGGCCGTACTCGCCGGCGTAGGCGTCACGGGTGTGGTTGATGAACGCCATCGCGCGGTGGCCGAGCCCGGTCAGGTGGCCGGCCACGTCCGCGCCGAGCCGGCCGAAGTCGATGTCCGCGAACCACAGCCCGTCCGGGCGCCGGGTGCGGCCGATCAGCGCGAACGGCACGTTCTCCGCGGTCAGCAGCGGCACGCGCTCGTCGTCGAGCCCGACCTCCATCAGCAGCACGCCGTCGAGCAGCCCGGTGCCGGTGAGGTAGCGCAGCTCCGCCAGGGGGTCCTCGTTCTCCGGGGAGAGCAGCAGGTGGTAGCCGAGCTCGCTGGCGGCCGCGGCCGCGCCGGTCGCGAACTGCATCTCGGTGAGGCCGAAGCCGCTGGCCGGCGCCGGGTAGTGCAGCGCCAGGATCCGGGTGCGCTTGGAGACCAGGCCGCGGGCCAGCACGTTCGGCCGGTAGCCGAGCTCGGCCGCGGCGGCCTCGACGCGGCGCCGGGTCTCCGCGGCGACCGGGCGCGTGCCGTTCAGCGCGGCGGACGCGGTGGAGACCGCGACATTCGCCCGCCTGGCTACGTCCCGTAGCGAACCCATGCGCCACCGATCCCGTCGTCCGTTGACCGTCGAAACGTTTCGCAAAAGCTAGGCCTGTGACGCAGAACATGTCAATGGTGTTACGCGCACAATTCCCGCGGCCGAACGTTGACTGTCCGTAGCTGTCCGGGCGCGGCTCCGGTCCCACCCGCGCGCGCCGGTCGTCTATTTTGGACGACATTCGCGTCCGTGGTGTGGTGAGGAGCCGACCGTGACATCCCCGATCGACCAGTCCGTCTCGCACTCCGCGCGGATCTGGAACTACTGGCTCGGCGGCAAGGACAACTTCGAGGTCGACCGGCAGATCGGCGACCAGTTCGCGCAGCTCTTCCCGGACATCGTGCCGGTGGCCAAGGGCTCGCGCGCGTTCCTGTCCCGCGCCGTGACCTACCTGGCCACCGAGGCCGGCATCCGCCAGTTCCTGGACATCGGCACCGGACTGCCCACGGTGGACAACACGCACGAGGTCGCGCAGCGCGCCGCGCCGGACGCCCGGGTGGTCTACGTCGACAACGACCCGATGGTGCTGGCGTACGCGCGGGCGCTGCTCACCGGCACGCCCGAGGGCCGCACCCGGTACATCGACTGCGACCTGCACCGGCCGGACGACATCCTGGCCGCGGCCGGCGAGGTCCTCGACCTGGACGCGCCGGTCGGGCTGATGCTGATGAACATTCTCGGTCACGTGCCGGACGCGGCCGAGGCGAAGTCGATCGTGGCCCGGCTGATGGGCGCGCTGCCGTCCGGCAGCCACCTGGTGGTCGCGGACGGCACCAACGTCATCCGCGGCGAGGAGTTCGAGGCCGCCATCGCGGTCTGGAACTCCAGCGGCTCGCTGCCGTACCACCTGCGTACCCCGGACGAGATCCTGGAGATCATCGGCGACCTCGAGGTGATCGAGCCGGGCATCGTGCCGTGCCCGCTCTGGCGCCCGGACACCACGGACCCGGCGCGGCTGCGCGAGGTCGACGAGTTCGGCGTGGTGGCGCGCAAGCGATAGGCGTTCGCCGATCTAGAATCGGCTCGTGTCCGGAATCGTCGTCGTCGGGGCCTCCGCGGCCGGCCTGACCGCCGTGGAGACGCTGCGCCGCGAGGGGTACGCGGGGCCGCTCACGCTGATCGGCGAGGAACTGGACCCGCCGTACGACCGCCCGCCGCTGTCCAAGCAGCTCCTGGCCGGTGACTGGGCGGCCGAGCGGCTGGCGCTGCGCACCGCGGACCACCTCGCCGGCCTGCACCTCGACCTGCGCCTCGGCACGGTCGCGGCCGGCCTGGACCGGGACGCCCGGGTGGTGCGGCTGGCCGACGGCGAGCCGATCGGCTACGACGGGCTGATCATCGCCACCGGCGTGCGGCCGCGCCGGCTCCCCGGCCGGGGCGGCCACGTGCTGCGCACCCTGCGCGACGCGCTGGCGCTGCGCGAACGGCTCGGCCCGGGCCGGCGGCTCGCGATCGTGGGCGCCGGCTTCCTCGGCGCCGAGGCGGCCGCGGTCGCCCGCGGGCTCGGCTGCGAGGTCGTGCTGCTCGAACCCGCGCCGGTGCCGCTCGCGCACGCGGTGGGCGAGCGGGTCGGCCGGGTGCTATCCGGCGTGCACCGCGCGCACGGCGTCGACCTGCGCACCGGCGTGGCGGTCACCGAGATCACCGACGGCGGCGTGCTGCTGGCCGGCGGCGAACCGGTCGAGGCGGACGAGGTGCTGGTCTCGATCGGCACGCTGCCCAACACCGAGTGGCTCGACGGCAGCGGGCTGACGGTCGCCGACGGGCTGGTCTGCGACGAGTACAGCGCCGCCGCACCGGGCGTCTACGGCGCCGGCGACGTGGCCCGCTGGCACAACCCGCTGTTCGGCGTCTCGATGCGGATCGAGCACCGGACGAACGCGGCCGAGCAGGGCGTGGCCGCGGCCCGCAACCTGCTGGGCGCCGCACGGCCGTTCGCGCCGGTGCCGTACTTCTGGTCCGACCAGTACGACCTCAAGATCCACGCGTACGGCTACCTGCGCGGCCACGACACCGTCGAGATAGCCGAGGGCGACCTCGCGGAGCGGCGCTTCCTGGCGGCGTACCGTCGGGACGGCCGCCTGGTCGGCGCGCTCGCGGTGAACCTGCCGCCCAAGGCGATCCGCCCGTGGCGGCAGGCCATCCTCCACGGCGGACGCTGAGGCCCGCGGGCAGGTCCGTGCGACCATGTCCGGCGTGGACTGGACGCTGATCGCGACGACCGGTGGTGGCGCGGTCTCCACGCTGCTCGGCGTGGTGGCGGGCGGGCTGCTCGGCCGCCGCAGCCAGGACCGGCAGTGGCTGCGCGAGACCAAGGCCGCGGCCTACCGTGAGCTGCTGCGGGAGTACACGCGCATCGAGTTCGACGTGCGGCGGGCGTACCTGGGGCAGCTCGACGTGCGCGAGCTGGACTGGCCGCGCTGGGGTGCCGCCGTCACGGAGCTGACGCTGGTCGCGGACGAGCCGGTCGCCGCCGCGGCGCACGAGTTGGCGGAGGCGCTGGTCGGCCTGGAGCGGTACGTGCACACCGGCGACCGCGACGACGAGCACTGGCGCGCGCTGCTGCACGCGGTGGCGGGCGCACAGGTGCGCTTCGTCAACGCGGCCCGGCGCAGCCTCAGCCGCCGCCGGCGCGCGCTGACCGCCCGGTCCGGCGGCCCGCTGATCACGGGCTGAGGGACTGTCGTAGGGGTGGCGGCCGTGAGCCCGGAGGAGACCCGCGTGGCGGCGCAGCCTGTACCCGCGACGCGGCGGCTGGTTCAGCGACGTCCGCGGGCCGGCGCCCGATCCGGCTTCGGCGGACGCGTTCGGTGGAGCGGCACGGCGAGCGGGCCCGCACGGTGCCGCACTCGGCCCGGTCACCGCGTCGGAGCTGCCGCGCGACCTGCACGAGTTGGCGCTGATCAGTCCGCGGGGGTGCAGAGGCGGGTCAACGCGGCGAGCTGGGCGCCGTGGCGGCGGGTGAAGACCTGGACCGGGGCGTGCTGCCAGCGGGCGTGCGCGTCCTCCGGGGTGAGGCCGGCGGCGGTGGCGATGTCGGTCCAGGAGGCGCCGAGCTCGCGGGCCTGGCCGACCGCGGTGAGCGCGCGGTCGGCGGGCAGGTGGGGGAGCGAGGCGAGCACGTCGTCGCGGACCGGGGCGATGTGCTCGCCGTACTCGTGACCGCTGATCAGGTCGATCGTGTCCATCGGCGGGGACGGGTGCGGCGACCAGACGCGGCGGGCGGGCAGATCCTGGTCCCGCGGCGTGGCGGCGCGCCGCCAGTGGGTGCCGCGCCAGCCGCAGGAGCAGACGTGCGCCCAGCCGGTGATCTCGTTGTCCGGGCGGACGTGGTACTCCTCCGGCTCCAGGTCGCGGTCGCCGAGCTTGACGATCAGGACCTTGCCCTCGGCGTATCCCGCGCCGACGCCGCCGTCCGCGAACGTGGCGCCGAGCAGACCCTCGTGCCGCATGACCGACCTCCTGGCAGAGACGCTCCGGTGCGAATCGCGCACAGGGTACCCGCCCGGGGCCACCGAGGGTGCGGACACGACACTTCGGACAGTCGCCGATAGGGTGGTGCCACTAAACCGTGAGATGAGGAGACGCCGTGGGCCGCTTCGACATGCCCGACGCCGACACGCTTCGCGCCCGCGAGAAGCTGGTGCTCGACCACATCCACGACGAGGGGCGCCAGGACTGGGACGACGTGCTCGCCACGTTCCCGCACCCGTACTACGAGCTGGTCGCCACGATGACCGTGCACGACGGCGAGGCCGCGGTGCGCGGCTACTGGGACGCCACGCGCGGCGCGTTCCCCGACCAGGACCACGAGATCATCTCGCTGCGGCACAGCGCGGACGCGGTGATCGTCGAGTTCTGGCTGATGGGCACGCACCGCGGCCCGCTGAACGGCATCCCGCCGACCGGCGGCCGGTTCCGGGTGCGGATGAGCGCCTACTTCATCTTCGACGAGGAGGAGAACCTGGTCTCCGAGCGCGTCTACTTCGACCGGCTCACCATGTTCACGCAGCTGCTCGGCGGGCTCAACCTGCGGAATCCGCGCAACTGGCCGTGGGTGATCCGCGCGCTGCGCGGCATGGCCGCGATGGGCGCCAACCCGGACCCGCGCCTGCTGAACACCACGCCGCCGGAGCTGTAGGTGCCCCGCGCGGTCGCGGACCGGGCTCCGGTCCGCGACCGCGCGGGCGCGCGTCAGGTGATCGAGTTGTAGACCGGCACGAAGCCGATGCTGGCGCCGGCGGCATCGAAGACCTCGATCCGGCGGACCACCGTTCCCGGGCGGGTCGCGGCGGCCGCGTTGCCGACGCCGATGCCGCCCATGGCGATCACCTTGCCGGTCGCCTTGATCATGTCGGGCTTGCCGGCCGACGGGTCCGTCACCGGCTGCATGATGACCGTGTCGGCGGGCGCGTAGGTGTGGTGCACCGCCGCGATCCGGTTCCAGGCCACGGTGACGTTGGTCGCGGGCGGGGTGACGGTGCCGTCGGGCAGCGTCTCCTGCGGCTTCACCCAGATCGCCGGGCGCTTCCCCGGGTCCTCCTGGTGGCACTCGTTGCCGACGACGACCGCGCCGTCCGTGCGCTGGTTGATCGCGATGCAGGTGCCCTCGCGGTCGTTCCGGATCACGTTGCCCGTGACGGTGACGCCCACGGTGTACAGCACGTTGATGTTGCCGAGGTTGTTCTCCAGCGTGTTGCCGGTGATCGCCACGTTGTACGCGCGCGGCTTCTCCGGCTCCGGCGTCGGCTTCGACGGCGTCTCCCCGTGCTTGCGCTGCCCGTCGATCTCGATGCCCCGCAGGACGCACCGGGTGACGGTGTTCCCGGTGATGACCAGGTTCTTCACCGCCTGCGTGTAGATGCCGGACTGACCGCAGGCGGTGATGGTGTTGCCCGAGATCACGGTGCGGTCCGCGCCGAACAGCACGCAGATGCCGTCGTAGTAGTCCGAACTCGCCTCCCACGGGCGCACCGCCTCGGGGGTGTCCCACCAGTCCATCGCCACGTGGTTGCCGACGATGCGGATGTCGCGGCCGTTGACCGAGATGCCCTGCCGGGTGCCCTCGATGACGCACTCGGTGATCAGCACGTCGTCGGAGAGCGCGGGCCGGTCCGGAGCGGCCGGCGGCTGGTCGAAGACCGAGATGCCGGTCCACCGCACGTCGATCACCCGGACGCCCCGGACGACGCACCGCTTGGCCCTGGACAGCAGCAGACCGTCGAACTGCTGGGTGCGGTCGGTGTCGCGGATCGTCAGATCCTGGACGGTGACCTCCCGGACGTCGCTCAGGCGCAGCACCCGCCGCGCGCCCTTCTCGCTCGGCTTCGCACCGGCGAGCGCCAGCGTCGCGCCGTTCCCGGCGATCGTCGCGTTCGCGTACCCGGTGAGGCTGAGCTCGTCGCTGACCCGGAACACCCGTCCGGCCGGGAAGTACACGCTCTGCTGCGGGCGCGCGGCCTGTGCCGCGTTCAGCGCCGCCTGGATCTTCGCGGTGTCGTCGGTGACCCCGTCGCCGACCGCGCCGTGGTCGAGCACCGAGACCCATCCCTCGTCCGCGGGCGCGGCCTGGGCGGCCGGTGCCATGACCGCCGCGCCGGTGGCCGCCGCGCCGCCGACCACCGCGGCGCGCAAGGCATTACGTCTGCTGAATATGTCCGTCACGGAGGAGAGGCTAGCGAAGATCCGTTACCGAGGGAATCGCCGAGTGCACGGATTGTCGATCACGGAGTGAGCACCTCGACCCTGACGGCGGTCAGGTCGCCGGTGGCGAGCTTGTTGGCCTCGCGAACCGCGCGCTTGACCGGCAGCACGTAGGAGCCGCGCCTGCTGTCCGGGAAGATCGAGGTGGACCACTCGCTGCGGCCGATCGTGGCGCGGACCTTGACCGCGCCGAAGCCGCGCCGCAACCCCTCGGTCAGGTGCTTGATGTCCTCCGAGGCGTCCGCCGGCAGGCTGACGAAGGTCCAGCTCTCCTGGCGGGCGTCCCACTCCCAGAGCGGCGCCTCGAACTCGACGATCATCGGGACAGCACCGCCACCAGGAAGTCGGAGTCCGCGGCGAACGGGCGCAGGTCCCAGGTGCCGAGCAGCACCGACGGGCCGAGGCCGGCCCGCTTGACGTCGGCCAGGTATTCCTCGAAGTCGTAGCCGCGGCCGGCGCCGAAGCCGGTCACCACCCGGCCGCCGTCGGCCAGGTGATCGGCGAAGCGGCGCAGGATCTCGACGCGGGTGGACGGCGCCACGAAGGTCAGCACGTTGCCCGCGCAGACGATCACGTCGAACCGGTCCGGCAGGCTCAGCGCGGCCAGGTCCCCGACGAGCCAGTCCGAGCCGGGGTACGTCGCGCGCGCGTCCTCGATCAGCTCCGGGTCCAGGTCGACGCCGGTCACGGTGTGCCCGGCCGCGGCGAGCAGCCCGCCGACCCGCCCGGTGCCGCAGCCCGCGTCCAGGATTCGCGCGCCGCGTGGCGCCATCGCGTCGATCAGCCGGGCCTCACCGCCCAGGTCGGCCCCGCGCGCCGCCATGTCCCGGAACCGCTGGACGTACCACCGCGAATGACCCGGGTTATCCGCGATCTGCCGCAGCCAGAGGTTCTCCTCCGCCATGGCCGCCCTCCCCCCGTACCCCCATGATCCGCTCTTGCCCGTCAACGGTAGCGGAGGACCCGGCGGCCCACTGGGCGAGGAGGCGGAGCGCGGTGTGCGCCGGGGTGCCGGTGGGTGCGGTGTAGACGAACAGCGTCTGCTCGGCGTCGTCCGGGAGGGTCAGGGCCTGGTAGGTGAGGGCGAACTCGCCGACGACCGGGTGGCGGTAGTGCTTGGTGCCCGAGGTGCGGGTCAGCACCTGATGGTCGGCCCACCAGCGGCGGAAGTCCTCGCTGCGCACGGAGAGCTCGCCGACCAGCGCGGACAGGTCCGGGTCGTCGGGATGCCGGCCGGCGTAGAGCCGCAGCGCCGCCACGGTCTCGGACGCGATCGTGGACCAGTGCGCGTGCAGCGAGCGTGCGTTCTCGTCGAGGATCACGAACCGCGCGTAGTTGCGCTCGCGGGCCGGCAGCGCCTGCAGGTCGCCGAGCAGCGCCCGCGCGGTGCGGTTGATCGCCAGCACGTCCATCCGGCGGCCGAGCAGCAGCGCCGGGCTGGCCGCCAGATCGAGCGTCTCCATCAGCTGGTACGTCGCGACCGCGATCCGCTGCGGCCGGCGCGGCGTGCGGCGCCGCGTCACCGGCGGCTTGGCCAGGTCGAACAGGTGCGCCCGCTCCGCGTCGTCCAGGCGCAGCGCGCGGGCCAGCGCGTCCAGCACCTCGTCCGACGGCCGCAGGTCGCGCCCCTGCTCCAGGCGCACGTAGTAGTCCACGCTGACGCCGGCCAACGCGGCCAGTTCCTCGCGCCGCAGCCCGGGAACCCGGCGCCCGGCCCGGGTCTCCGGCAGCCCGAGGTCGTCCGGCCGGAGCCGGGCGCGCCGTGATCGCAGGAACTCGCGCAATTCGACATTGCCACTCACGACTACGAGTATCCGCCGTGCGCACCCGGGCGGGCGGGTCCCGGGTGGTACGGGCGTTCCTAGGTTCGCCCGGGCCGGACAGCGCGCACCATCGGCCCTCCTCCGGAGCTGTGATGGATGGGCAACTTCGACAGAGAGAAGGTCCTCCGATGTCCACCATGCGTTCCGCCCTGGTCCGCGAGCCCGGCGCCGCGTTCGAGATCGTCGACCGGGAGCTGCCCGAGCCCGGCCGCGGCCAGGTGCGCATCGCGGTCGAGGCGTGCGGCGTGTGCCGTACCGACTCCGCGTTCGTCAACGCCGCGTATCCGGTGTCGTTCCCGCTGATCGCCGGCCACGAGATCGCCGGGCGGATCAGCGCGGTGGGCGACGGCGTCGAGGGCTGGTCGGCTGGCGACCGGGTCGCGGTGGGCTGGTTCGGCGGCAACTGCGGCGTCTGCGAGCCGTGCCGCGCGGATGCGGCGATCTACTGCGAGCGGCTGCAGGTGCCGGGCTGGGCGTACCCGGGCGGGTTCGCCGAGGAGGTCGTGGTGCCGTCGTCCGCGCCGGCCCGCGTCCCGGACGCGATCTCCGCGGTCGAGGCCGCGCCGATGGGCTGTGCGGGCGTGGCCACGTTCAACGCGTTGCGGCGCAGCGCGGCCCGGCCCGGCGACCTGGTGGCGGTGCTCGGCCTCGGCGGGCTCGGCCACCTCGGCGTCCAGTTCGCCAACCGGCTCGGCTTCGAGGTCGTGGCCGTGGCGCGCGGCGGCGAGCGGGAGGCGGTCGCCAAGGAACTCGGCGCGCACCACTACGTCGACAGCACCGCCGGTGACGTGGCCGCGCGGCTGCGCGAGCGCGGCGGTGCGAAGGCCGTGCTGGCCACCGCCGCCAGCGCGGACGCGATGAGCGCGGCGATCGACGGCCTGCGGTACGGCGGCGAGTTGCTCGTCGTCGGCGCGGACCCGGCGCCGATCCGGGTCAGCCCGTTCCAGCTGATCCCCGGCGGCAAGACCGTGCACGGCCACCCGTCCGGCACCGCGCGCGACGTCGAGGAGACGCTCGCGTTCGCGGCGCTGACCGGCGTCCGCCCGATCACCGAGACGGCGCCGCTGTCCGAGGCGGACGCGGCGTACCGCCGGATGATGTCGGGCGAAGCCCGGTTCCGGATGGTGCTGACGAACTGACGCCGGTCAGCGGGACTCCAGGACCGCCAGGTCCCGTTCCGCGTAGAGCCGGTGGTGCCACTCCTCGTTGAGCACGGTGAGCAGGCAGTCGGAGACCGGGTACGTGTCGTTCTCCAGCGGCCAGCCCGGACCCTTCGCCGGCGGGGTGTGCGCGGCCAGCGACTCCGGCGTGAGCGAGGCGATCACGTCGCGGACGCCGGACATGCGGTCGCGGCGCATGGCCAGCACCTCGTCCAGCGACGGCCGGGCGGCCCGGTCCCACGGCACGCCCGGCGTCTGCGGCATGCCGTCCCAGGGCAGCGCGAGCGGGTGCCACGGCGCGGCCTCGCCCCGGATCGCCCGCCGCACCCAGCAGTCGGTGGCGAAGACCAGGTGGCGCAGCGTCTCGATGAACGACCACTCGTCGTCCACCCGCTCGTGCAGCAGCGCCGGGTCGAGCCGTCGCGCGCGGTCGACCGTCTCGTCCCACATGCGCTCGACCACCTCCCAGCCGGTGACGAAGCCCTCGGGGGTGGTCGGGCGCATCAGCGCCCGGCGCGGGTCGCGGCGGTCCAGTTCCGCCTCGATCAGCGGCGCCACGTCCACGCCGTTGATCGTCAGGTTGCTGATCTCGCCGGAGATGTCGACGTCGGACAGGTAGACGCCGCGCATCCGCGCGCCGAAGAAGTCCACGTCGCGGAAGCGGGCGCCGGCCAGCCGTACCATCCGGAACCGCGCGCCGCTCAGATCCCGCTCGACGAAGTCCGTCATGGTCAGAGGGTACGCACGGCGACGGTCTCGCCACCGGACAGCTCGCCGGTGGGGACGAAGCCGAGCCGGCGGTAGAACGGCTCCGGCCCGCCGTCGCGCGGCACGTAGGTCACGTAGAACCGCGTGTTGCCGCGCGAGCGCAGTTCCGCGCAGGCCGCCTCGACCGCGAATCGGCCGTAGCCCTTGCCCTGCTCGTCGGCCGCGATGTTCAGCCGCCACAGCCCACAGCGGCGGTCGGTGTCGTCCGGGTCCTTCCACGGCAGGTCCACGAACGCCATCAGGAACCCCACCATCCGGTCACCGTCGTAGATCAGCCGCGGCCAGGCGTGCTCGCCCCACACGTACGCCTCCGCCAGTGACTTCTCGACGGAGGACACCAGGTCGCGCTGGTCCTCCCGGACCGAGAGCTTCAGCGCGTCCTCGTAGTTGCGCGGCGTGATCGGTTCCAGGCGCATACCAGCAGGATAGGTGTCATGGGTGACCGACTTTCCGGTCCTTACCGCGGCCGATCGGCCCATCGTTCCTAACGCGAAATGTAAGGATAAATCGTAATCACTTGTGTGAGGACCATTACGGTCCGGACCGGACCAGATTGGTCCATGACGGACTACGTTGGTCCATGTGCCGCGACAGACGAAGGAAGAGATCGACGAGGAGATCGTCGAGCACGCGGCCGCGCTGTTCGCCCAGCACGGCTTCAAGGACACGTCCGTGCAGCGCATCGCGGACGCGGCCGGCTACTCCAAGACCGGACTGCTGCACCGCTTCCCGAACAAGGAGGCGCTGTGGGGCGCCGCCACCGGGACCTGCGCGGCCGCCATGCGCGAGGTGGCGGAGACCGCCGCCGCGCTGCCGGACGGGCCCGCGCGCGACCGCGCGGTGATCGAGCAGCTGGTCGACCTGGCGCTGAGCAGCCCCGGGCTGGCCTCGCTGGCGCTGTCCTTCGTGGGCCGGGCCACCGAGCCCGGCGAGCAGGACCAGCTGGAGGGCATCGCGCGCCCGGTGATGACCGCGTTCGGCGTGCAGCCCGGGACCACGGACGTGGGCCGGGTGGTGCGGGTGATCGCGGCGGCCGGCGCGCTCGCCGTCGCCACCGTGGCGCTGAGCCGCGACCAGCACCCGTTCGACCAGCTCAGAAGCGGTTCGATTCGCGACCACCTGATCGACGCGATCTACGACGCGCTCGGCCATCCCCGCTGACAGCACCGAGAGGAACATCGGCATGGCAACCTTCCTGCATCGCCTGGGGCTGGGCTCGTTCCGGCACCGATGGGCGGTCACGCTCGTCTGGCTGGTGGTCTTCGTCGCCACCGGCGCCGGCGCGGCCACGCTCTCCGGCACCATGGCCACGTCGTTCAGCATTCCCGGCCAGGAGTCGACCACGGCGCTCGACCTGATCGACGAGCGGTTCGGCGGCGGCTCCGGCGCCACCGCGCAGGTCGTCGTGGCCGCCCCGGACGGCGCCACGGTCAGCGACCCGGCCGTCGCCGCGCAGATCACGGCGTACGTGCAGAAGCTCGCCACGCTCCCCGGCGTGGTCGGCGCCAGCAACCCGTTCGACCCGCAGGCGCCGTCGGTCGCGCCGGACCGCAGCGCGGCGTACAGCACGGTCTCCTACGGCGTGCCCGCGCCCGAGATCACCGCGGAGCAGCGGGAGGCGCTGCTCGACGCGGTCGCCGAGGCGCGCGACGGCGGGCTGGACACCGAGGTCAGCGGCGAGGCGAGCCAGGAGAGCGGCGCGGACATCGGCGGCCCGGCCGAGGCAATCGGCGTGGTCGTGGCGCTGCTGGTGCTGGCCGTCACGTACGGCTCGCTGATCGCGGCCGGCATGAACCTGCTCACCGCGATCGTCGGCGTCGGCATCGGCGCGCTCGGCATCACCACGCTCAGCGGCTTCGTCGACCTCCAGTCCACCACGCCGATCCTCGCGGTCATGCTCGGCCTCGCGGTCGGCATCGACTACACGCTGTTCATCGTCACCCGGTACCGGCACGAACTGCTGCACGGCCGCGACCCCGAGTCCGCCACCGCGATGGCGGTCGGCACCGCCGGGTCCGCGGTCGTCACGGCCGGCATCACGGTCGTCATCGCGCTGGCCGGCCTCGCGGTCGCCGGCATCCCGTTCCTCACCGAGATGGGCATCGCAGCCGCCGCCACCATCGTCGTGGCGGTGCTGATCGCGATCACGCTGGTCCCCGCGGTGCTCGGCTTCATCGGCCGCCGCGCGCTGCCGAGGAAGCTGCGCGCCGCCGGCGCGGTCGACCCGGAGGAGCAGGGCCGGCCGTTCTACCGCGCGTGGGCCAACGCGGTCACCCGGTTCCGCACGCTGAGCCTGCTGGCCGCGGTGGTCGTGCTGGGCGTCGTCTCGATCCCGTTCTTCTCCATGCAGACCACGCTGATCCAGACGCCGCCGCCCGGCAGCACCCAGGAGCGGGCCCAGGCGCTGATCGCGGAGAAGTTCGGCCCCGGCTTCTCCGGCCCGCTGATCGTGCTGGTCGACGGCGCCGGCGCCGGCGCGCGCGCCACCGCGATCGCCGGCACGTTCCAGGGCCTCGACGGCGTGCGGTTCGCCGCCCCGTCCCGCGTCGCCGAGGGTGACGCCGCCGCCATGGTCACGGTCGTCGCCACGTCCGCGCCGGACAGCCAGGAGACCAAGGATCTGGTCCACGACCTGCGCGCCGCCGTGGACGAGGCCGGCGACGACCGGATCTACGTGACCGGCCAGACCGCGATCAGCGTGGACGTGGCCGAGAAGCTGGACGAGGCGCTGCCGCGCTACCTGGTCCTGGTGGTCGGGCTCGCGCTGCTGCTGCTGGTGCTGGTCTTCCGGTCGCTGCTGGTGCCGGTGGTCGGCGTGCTCGGCTTCCTGCTCACCATCGGCTCCGCGCTGGGCGCGACCACCGCGGTCTTCCAGTGGGGCTGGCTCAACGAGCTGGTCAACACGGAGATCGAGGCGCCGCTGCTGAGCCTGGCCCCGATCATCGTGATCGGCATCCTGTTCGGCCTGGCCATGGACTACCAGGTCTTCCTGGTCTCCCGGATGCACGAGGCGCACGCGCACGGCGCCTCGCCGCGGGACGCCGTGATCACCGGCTTCAAGCAGGCCGCGCCGGTCGTGGTCGCGGCGGCCACCATCATGTTCGCGGTCTTCGCCGGCTTCGTGCCGGAGGGCAACGACACGATCAAGCCGATCGCGTTCGCGCTGGCCGTCGGCATCCTGTTCGACGCCATCATCGTCCGCATGATCGCGGTCCCGGCCGCGCTCGGCCTGCTCGGCCGCGCCGCCTGGTGGCTGCCGTCCTGGCTGCGCTGGCTGCCGGTGCTGGACGTGGAGGGCGCGGCACTGGAGCGCGCCGTGCCGGCCGCCACCGTCACCGAGACGACGGAGACCAGCCCGGCCGCGACCACGCCCTCGTCGGCCTCCTCGGCCCAGGGCTGACCCACGGGGTGGGTCCTCTCCCGTTGATCGTTATCCGCTCGTGTCCTCTGAGCAGGTCTGACGGCCGTCGCGGCCGGGAAGACAGGACGCCTTGACGATCTTCAAACGGGGGAGGACCCATGACCGCGGTTGTCGAGCCCACCACGGCGCACGGTGACGATCTGGAGCAGCGCCGCGCCAAGATACGCCGACGGCAGCTGCTGATGGCGGTGGAGCAGTGGGCGCCGGCCTACCGCGACGTGGCCGGCGGCTGGCTGCGGTACGTCGCCGAGATCACCGGCGCCACCGAGGAGGAACGCGCCTGGCTGGAGCAGCAGGTCGCGGCGCACGGTCTGCCGGAGGCCGTCCGTACCGACTGGTTCGAGCTGCGTCTCGCCCAGGGGCGGGAGGCGAACGCGGGCGCGACCGCGGCGTTCCTGGCCGGCGACTTCGGCCGGGCGCGCGACCTGATCGACGAGGCCCGGGCGTGCGGCGCGGTGCTGGAGACCGAGTGGGAGCACCTGCACGAGTTCATCACCGCCCGCACCCAAGGGTGACACTCAGGAAACTCACAGTGACCTCCGGGGGTGATCCCGCGGAATTCCGGGCATCAGGGGCGGCATGGATGCGCGCGTCATGGTGTTCTCGGCCGTACCGATCCTGACCGTCACGATCGAGGACCGGGCGGACCGGCCCGAGCTGCACGTGCACGCGGGCGGCCAGGGCGTCTGGATGTCCCGCATGATCGCGGCGCTCGGCGTGCCGGTGACGCTCTGCGTCTCTCTCGGCGGCGAGACCGGTGACGTCGTCCGCACCCGGCTCGGCGGCGGGAACGGCGACAACATCGACGTCCGGTCCGTGAAGCGCGACTCGGGCACCGGCTGGTACGTGCACGACCGCCGCAGCGGCGAGCGCGACGAGATCGCCAGCGACGGCGGCGAACCGCTCACCCGGCACGACCTCGACGAGCTCTACGGGCTCGCGCTCACCGAGGGCCTGCGCTCGCCGGTCGCCGTGCTCAGCGGCTCGGCCGACCCCGGCGTGGTCGACCCGGACATCTACCGCCGGCTCGCCGCGGACCTCGGCAACAACGACGTGACCGTGGTCGTGGACCTCTCCGGCGACGATCTGACCGCGGTCCTGCGCGGCAGGCCCGCGTTCGTCAAGGTCAGCCACGAGGAGCTGATCAACGCGGGCCGCGCCTCCGGCGACGACGAGAAGGCGCTGATCGAGGCCGGCCGTGGCGTGCTGGACGAGGGCGCCGGCGCGGTGCTGATCAGCCGCCCGCACGCGCCCAGCCTCGCCATCTTCGACGGCCGGGTGGTCACGGTGGAGCCGCCCGCGCTGGAGGTCGCCGACCACCGCGGCGCGGGCGACTCGATGACCGCCGGCATCGCATCCGTCCTCGCCCGCGGCGGCGACATGGAGGAGGCGGTGCGCACCGGTGCCGCGGCCGGCGCGCTCAACGTCACCCGCCACGGCCTCGGCACCGGCAACGCCGAGGCGATCGCGGAGCTGATCGGCCGCGTCCGCGTCGAGAACCGCTGATTCGCCGCTCGCCGGCCCGGGCGGATTGTTATGGTTCGGGCATGTTGCCGGTGACCGAGAGCACGCTGGTCGTGCGCACTGACTTCGCCGACCCGGACGCGTGGGCGCGGGTCCGCCGCGCCGTCGCCGAGCCACCCGGGCGCGACCTGATCAGCGCCGCGTTCACGTTCGTCGACGATCCCGCCCACGCCGGGCTGAGCCCCCGGCGGGCGCTGGAACTGGTGCCGCCGCGGCCGTCGCACCCGATGATCGCGCTGGCCGACAGCGTCACCATGTCCTCGCCGTACCTGCCGCTGCTCGTGGTCGACCTGGCCGACGATCCCGGCGGCACGTTCCGGTCCGCGCCGGAGGTGCTCTGGCACGTCGCCAGCAGCCTGTTCGTGGCGCCCGGCTACTTCCACGAGTACGTCCGCAGCGTCGACCCGGACGGCATCTACCGCTGCGGCGGCCGGGACGGCCAGATCAAGGTGCTGTCCGCGATCGCGTCGCTCAAGGGTGTCCCGTTCGACGCCGACGACTACGACTTCACCGACGCCCCGGCCGCGTCCCGCCGGCGCTGAACCTCTTCCCCGTCGCGCGACGCGCCGCGGCCGTGTCTAGCGGCGGATCAGGCGCCGCAGGACCGGGATCGCGCCGGTGGCGAGCAGCGCCCACGCGACCAGCATCGGCTGGAACAGCAGCCGCACGCCGCGGGCCAGGTCCGTGTCCAGGCCGAAGGCGTCGCGCTGCTCGGTGAACTGGGCGACGTTGCCGGGAAACACCGCGACCAGGAACGCGGCCGTGATCGCGCCCACCAGGCCCCGCGCGGGCTGCCGCCACACCACCAGCAGCGCCAGGCCCAGCGCGACCTCGACCACGCCGGACGCGACCACCACCAGGTCGGCGTCCAGCGGGAGCCACGGCGGCACCTGCGCCTGGAACTGGCGCCGCAGCACCGTGAGATGACCGGTGCCGGCGCCCAGCAACCCCAGCCCCAGCAGCACCTGCGCCACGATCGCGACCACGGGCATGGTCAGGACAGGTCCGTGCGCCACGCGGCGACCAGCGACGCGTCGACCGGCAGGTCCCAGCGGCCGTCCGGGCGTACCGCGCCGCCGGTGTGAAAGGCCGTCACGCCGGCCGCGCGCAGCGGGGCCAGGTGCGGGCGGCGCAGGCCGCCGCCGGCCAGCACCGGCACGCCCGCGGCCGCCTCCGCGGCCAGCACGGACAGGCCGTCGGCGACGCCGGCCGGTCCGCCGGCGGTCAGCACGCAGTCGAGGCCGGGCAGGCCGCGCAGCGACGCCCACAGCGCGGCGCGGTCGGTGGCGTGGTCGATCGCACGGTGGAACGTCCAGGGCGCGCCGTCCAGCACGTCCAGCACCTCGCAGACCGCGGGCAGGTCCAGGTCGCCGGCGGGGGAGAGGAAGCCGAGCACGAACTCGGCCGCGCCCGCGCCCCGGACCGCCTTGGCGGCGTGCCGCAGCGCGGTCAGGTCGTGCGGGGCGAAGCCGTCGCGGTCGCGCAGCATCACCCGGACCGGGATGTCGACGGCCGCGCACACCGCCTCCACCGTGGCCGGGTCCGGCGTCAGGCCGCCCGCGTCCATGTCGCTGACCAGCTCGATCCGGTCGGCGCCGGCGTCGGCGGCGCGGCGGGCGTCGGCGGGGCCGAGCGCGATGACTTCCAGGAGCGGGCGCGACATAGGCGGCATGGTCCCATATGCGCCGCATGCTCCACGTCGATCACCGCTGTGATCTCCCGTACCCCGCGAATTCACCGAAGTCGCTTGCTGAACCGCTCGTGCGCCGACTGCTTGGTGATCCCGAGCGCCTGCCCGATCTCCATCCAGGAGGCGCCGCCGGCCCGCGCGGCCGCGACCGCCTCGTCCAGCAGCGTGCGGTGCCAGCGCTCCACGTCGGCCAGCACGCCGAGTGACTGGAGCGGCCAGCGCGCGGTCAGGTCCTCGATCGCGGCGCGCAGCGTGTCCGACCGGTGCATCATCCAGTCCGGCGGCGCCATCGCGAAGTGCGGCCGCATGTGGTCCAGCCACTCCGACGTGGCCCGCATCCGCCCGGTCTCGTCCGGGGGCAGGTCGGCGGAGCCGGCCCAGCCGCAGGAGCAGACCGGCCGGTGCGCGATCACGTCCCCGCCGGGCCCGGTCGGCGACGTGATCGTGCCTTCGTGGCCGGGCAGGGAGATCTCGATCCGCACGACCACGCAGTCTATGCCGGTCAGGCTTCCCTGACCGCAGAAGTCAGGATATCCTGACGAGCCATGACGAGCATCGAAGGTACGGTGGCGCCCGGCTACGAGCGGGTCGCCGAGGCGTTCGCGGCGAACCTGGCGCTGGAGGCGGGCGCCGCGGTCGCGGTCTACCGGCACGGCGAGCCGGTCGTCGACCTGTGGGGCGGCGTGGCCGACCCGGGCACCGGCCGGCCGTGGCGGCGCGACACGCTCCAGGTGGTCTACTCGACCACCAAGGCGCTCCCGTCCGCCTGCGCGTGCCTGCTGGCCGAGCGCGGCGTGCTCGACCTGGACGCGCCGGTCGCGGCGTACTGGCCGGAGTTCGCGGCCGGCGGCAAGGACCGCATCCCGGTCCGCTGGCTGCTCACCCACCAGGCCGGGCTGTCCGCGCTGCCCCGCATGCCGCTGGCCGACCTCTACGCCTGGCACCCGGTGATCGAACGGTTGGCGGCCGCCGTGCCGGAGTGGGAGCCCGGCACCGCCATCGGCTACCACGCGCTGACCTTCGGCTGGCTGGTCGGCGAGGTGATCCGGCGCGCCGACGGCCGCACCCCCGGGCGGTTCTTCGCGGACGAGATCGCGGCGCCGCTCGGCCTGGATCTCCACATCGGCCTGCCGCCGTCCGAACTGGACCGGCGGGCGAGGGTGATCACGGCGCCGGGGGAGCGGGAGGCGCTCGCCCGCCTCGATCCGGCCGCGCTCGCGACCCGCACCCTGGTGATCAGCGACGAGCCGCTCGACCTCGACGCGCCGGACGCGCTCACCTGCGAGCTGCCGTCCGTCAACGGCGTCGGCACCGCCCGCGCGCTGGCCCGCTTCTACGCCGCGCTGATCGGCGAGGTGGACGGCGTCCGCGTCCTCGCGCCGGAGACGCTGCGCGCCGCCACGTCCGAGCAGGCCGCCGGGCCGGACGTGGTGATGGGCGTGCCCAGCCGGGTCGGGCTCGGGTTCGGGCTGCCGTCGCCGGAGGTCCCGTGGTACTCGCCGTCCGCGTTCGGCTTCCCCGGGCACGGCGGCTCGCTCGGCTACGCGGACCCGGAGACCGGCATCGCGTTCGGCTACCTGATGAACCGGCTCCACGCCGACTACGCGCGGCCGGACCCGCGCGCCGCGAACCTGATCCGCGCGGTCCGTGCCGCCGTCAGCCCAGCCGGGCGGTGAGCACCTCCGGGCCGGTCGGGCCCGGCTGATCGTTCTCGGACTGGAGCGTCACCACCAGCTCCGGGAACGCGGCCGGCTCGACCGCGCTCCACAGGAAGATCGGGATGCCGGTGCGCCGCTCGTGGAACGACCCGAGCGGCACGGTCGCGCCGTCCGGGCCGCGCAGCCACGCCGCGTAGTAACTGCCCTCCGGCGCCGCGGGCAGGCCGTCCGGCTCCAGCACCACGCCGGTCCCGGTCCCGGTCGGCACCAGCCGCACCGTGCCGGTCGCACCGTCGGCCCCGGTCGCGGCGTACTCCGTACCGCCCTCCAGGAACGGGTTCGGCGGCGTCAGCACACGGTTCACCACCAGCACGCCGGCGGTCAGTGCCGCGGCGGCCGCCAGCGCCGCGAGCGGCAGCGCCCACGGGCGCCGCGAACCCCGACGAGCATCAGAGGGTACGCCGTGCGGGCGGGCCGGCCCGGCCACCGAACTCACCGGCCCCGCCGGTTGCGGTGCGACCGGCCCGGCCGGCACGTCCCGCCGCCGCCTCCCCCTCCCGCGCTCCGGCCCGGCCTCCACCGGCTCACGCGGCGGCACCGGCCAGTAGTCGGCGGGCTCCGCGGGCGGGTGGCCGGGGTCGGTCGCGCGCCGCGGATCGGCCGGGTAGCCGGGCTGGCCCGTGCTCGGCGGCAGCGGCGCGGTCGGCTCGTCCGGGAGCGGGTAGGCGTCGGCATAGCCCCCGGCCGGCGCGTACGAACCGGCGCCGCCCGCCGGGTCCGCGGGCTGTCCTGGCGCGCCCGGCGGCGGTGGATACGGCGCGGGAGCGTCCGGGAAGTCCTCGAGCTCCTCGTCGTCCGGCGTGCCGAACCACTGCCCGGGCGCGCCACGGCCCGCTCCCGTCCCGGGGGCATGATCCCGTGGTGACTCCGCGTCGGTCACACCGGCAACCATACGACCCCGCCGAAACGGCCGGGCCCGTCGCGCGCCGCTCGACCGGGTGACGTCGTGCCTGATCGACGGCTCTTTACCCGTACGGCGAGAATTGGGGAGAACCGGTTCTGGATTTTCACCGTATCGGGTGTGGCGGGGCGCGTCCCGGGCCGCACGGGGGGTCCGGGCCGTGGGACGGCGATGCGGAGGCGGGCTGAGATGTCGGAATGGGAGCGGGAGCGGCGGGGTGCCGCGCTCCGGATCGTCGCGGTGGGGGTGGCGGTGCTGGTCGGCGTGGGGGTGGCGCTGGCCGGGACCCGCCTGCTGCTCGCGGACGAGGTGACCGGCTCCTCCTCGCCGAACGACGTACCGGAGATCGTGCTGACCAACGCGGCCGCCGCGATCGCCTCGAACCGGCTGGACCCGGCCGGCCCGCAGTCCCTCTTCGACAACCGCTCCGGCGAGCGCCTGGCGCCCGGCGACGAGGTCAACGTGTCACTGCTGGACGTGGCGGAGGGCAGCACCGCGGTGGTGCTCGCGGTCTCCGCGATCGACGCGCAGCAGGCCGGCGCGGTCACCGTCACGTCGTCCGCGGGCACGATCCCGGCGCTGAAGCTGGCCGGCAAGGGCGGCCAGACCAGCACCACGCTGATCGTGCCGGTCGCCGGCGACGGCGCGCTCCGGGTGCGCGACGAGGCCGGCGGGCGGCTGGTGGTGCAACTCGTCGGCACGCTCGCGCCGTCCTCCTCCTCGTCCGCGGGGCGGGTCGTGCCGGTGCCGTCGCGCGAGGTGTTCCGACTGGTCAAGGAGCCGGAGGGGGACGAGAAGGAGCTCGCGCTGGACGCCATCCCCGAGCTGGCCGACCAGTCGGTCTCGGCCGTGCTGCTCCAGGTCGCGGCGGACGTCGGCGCGGACGGCGGGTTCGTCCGCGCGGGTGACGGGGAGCGGCAGGAGCTGTTCTGGTCCGCGACCAAGGGCGCGGACCGCACCCGCGGCGGCCTGATGCTCGTCCCGGTCGACGGCGACAAGATCACGATCCACTACGAGGCGGGTACGGAACTGCGCGCGGACCTGGTCGGCTACGTGACCGGCGACGAGGCGCCGAAGTCGGCGGAGGGCCTGCTGGTCGTGGTGCCGCCGCCCGGCCCGGCCCCGTCCGCCGCGCCCGGCCTCCCCGCACCGTCCGGTGCCTCCGGCCCGGCTCCCGGCGCCGAGGTCGTGCCCACGCCGGTCGCCGGCGCGCCGTCCGCGGCGAACCCGGGCGCGCCCGGCCGGGCCGACGTGGACGCGGGCGCCGCGGAGACCGTGACCGTGGTGCCGGCCGGTGGCCTGGCCGGCGTGCCGCAGGACCGGATCGGCGGCGTGTTCCTGCGGGTCACCGCCAAGGGCGACGGCACCGGCGACGTCGCGGTCCGCGGCGCGGGCGGCGCGGCGACGGACGACGGCAACCCGACCATGCTGGCCGCGCAGGGCATCTCGCGCAGCATCCTCACGCTGGTCGCGCTGGACGACGGCGCGGTCACCGCGCGCGCCGAGGCCGGTGCCGAGCTGACGCTCACCCCGGAGGTGCTGCTGCTCACCGCGGACTGAGCGGCCGGGGCCTGCCCGGGCGGGACGTCCGGCCCATGGCCTATGTTGCTGGTACCGCCGCCGGTCGGGCGGCGGCCTGCGACGCTGGGGAGAGACGTGGAGCTGCGGGAGCTGCGGGGCCGCCGGGTGGCGGTCTGGGGTACGGGCCGTGAGGGCATCGCGGCGGTCGAGGCGATCGCGCCGGCCGGCACGCAGCGGCTGATCACCGTGCAGGACTCCGCGAACTTCCTGGCCACCACGTGGACCGGGCACCTCGCCGAGGCCGCGCCGCTGTTCGCGGGCGAGGACGCGCACCGCGAACTGGCCGGCATCGACGTGATCGTGCGGTCGCCCGGCATCCCGGACGTGCACCCGTGGATCGTCGAGCACCGCGCCCGCGGCGGCGTGGTGACCAGCGGGACCGCGCTGTGGATGGCCGCGCACCGGGACCGCACGGTCGGCGTCACCGGCAGCAAGGGTAAGTCGACCACGTCCAGCCTGGTGCACGCGCTGCTGACCGGCGCCGGCCGGCCGAACGAGCTGGGCGGCAACATCGGCATCGCGGCGCTGGCCATGCCGGACGCGCCGCTGTACGTGATGGAGCTCAGCGCGTACCAGTGCGCCGACCTGGACGACTCTCCGCGCGTGGCGGTGGTGACCTCGCTGTTCCCGGAACACCTCGACTGGTTCGGCGGCGAGGAGGCGTACTACCGCGGCAAGCTCAACATTGCAATGCACGGCGCCTCGGCGGTGGTCTACAACGGTCACGACGCGCGGCTGGCGGACGAGTTCGCCCGCCGCGCCGGGCTGCCGCTGATCGCGGCCGGGCTGCCGGACGGCTTCCACGTCGCGCCCGGCCCGGACGGCGAGCGGTGGTTCTTCCGGGCGGGCGAGCCGCTGTTCCCGCGCGCGGACCTGGCGCTGCTCGGCCGGCACAACGAGGGCAACCTGTGCGTGGCGCTGGCCGCGATCGAGGCGGCCGGCGTGGACTGCGTGGCCTCCCGGGAGGAACTGGCCGCGGCCGTGCGCGGCTTCGCGGGGCTGGAGCACCGGCTCCAGCCGATCGCGGACCCGTCCGGCCTGACGTTCGTGGACGACTCGCTCTCCACGATCCCGCAGTCGACGATCCACGCGATCGAGAACTTCGCCGACCGGCCGCTCAGCGTGATCGTCGGCGGCGACGACCGCGGCGTCGATTACACGCCGCTCCGCGACTACCTGCGGGAAAACAAGATCAACGCGACGCTGATCGGCATCCCGGACAGCGGGCCGATGATCCTCTCGCTGGTCGCGGACCTGCCGACGATCACGGTCGTGTCCGCGGCCGACATGCACGAGGCGGTACGCCTCGGCCGCGAGCACACCGCGCCCGGCGGCGTGGTGCTGATGTCACCGGCCGCCGCCAGCTACGGCCGCTACGACAATTACGCGCACCGCTCCCGCGTCTTCCGCGAGGCGATCGAGGCGACCCGGCCGTAGCCGACACGTTCGGGTAGCGGGCGTGAATGAGGGCGGTCTCACGATTCGGCGGTGACGGAACGGGCACTGCGTGGTCAGAGCACATCCCCCCTGTGGAGGTAAGCGATGACCAGCACCGATAGCCTCGTCCACGACACTCCCGCCACGCGGGACGGTAAGACCGGCACGGGCCGCGTCGGCCAGGCCGTCGCCGCCGCGCCCGAGGCCGCCCGCCGCACCGGCGCCGCGCTCCGCCGCAACCCGGCCCCGGTCGCGGCCGCGGCACTCCTCCTCGCCGGCGCGGCCGCCGCGGTGCTCCGGATGCGGGCGATGAGCGCGAAGCCGGCGCCGCTGACCCGTACGCAGCGGGTGCGCGCGGCGGTGACCTCGCTGCCGTCGCGGGTGGGCCGGCCGGCGCTGTTCGGCCGCGCCGCCGCCACGCCGGGCCGGACCGTGCGCTTCGGCGGGCGCTGACCCGGCACGGGTGCCCGGCCGCCCGCACGGCCGGGCATCACCCGTCGCCGGTCGCGGCCAGCAGCCGCTGCATGGACAGGATCGCGGAGCGGATCTCCTGGAGGTAGCGGTCGGGGCCGGTCGCGGTCGCCGGCTGCGGCGGCACCGCGCGCCCGGGATCGAACCCCACGGTCTCGATCTCACAGCCGAGCGGCAGGCCGAGCATGCGGATCGCGTCGCAGTGCTGGAACGGCACGTAGATCGGCGAGGTGACCACCAGGACCCGGTGGCCCGGCCGCACCGGGAAGCGGCGCGCCCAGAACGCGTACGTGTCCGGCGTGTGCGCCCGCCGCCGCTCCGGCTCACTGGACGGGGCCGCCAGCACGTACACCGCCGGGTCCCCGCGGAACGTGCGGATCGCCCAGGAGTCGTGGCCGATCGGCCCGTCCTCGCGGTCCACCAGCGGGCCGGCCGTGAAGCCGAAGCTCGCCCGGACCGCCACCTCCATCGCGTCCACCTCGTGCGTGGCGCCGGACAGGCCCGGCTCCGCGCGCTCCGCTTCGGACAGCGGCCGGAAGCTGCCGAGCGCCGCCACCTCCGGCGCCGTCACGCCGGACCGGAACAGCGCGGCCGTGTGCGCCACCCGCTGCAGGCATGCGCGCCCGAGCCCGCCCAGGATCAGCACGTGGTCGTAGCGCCGGTGGCGCGGCGGGCGCCCGTCCGCGAGGCCGAGCGCGGTGGCCGCCTCCCGTACCGTGGCGATGATCTCGGGGTTGAAGGCCGGCGGCCGGACCTGGTCGCGCTCGACGTTGCCGGCCCGCCGGAAGTCCCAGTGCGCGGCCGAGAAGTCGTCCAGCCAGGCCAGCAGCTTCTCCGTCGCCCCGGACGGCAGCTCACCGCCGGACGCGGCCACGAGATCGCTCAGCGGCGGTGCCGTGATCCAGGCTCGCACCTGTCCGGCGATCAGCTCCGGCTCCCCGGACGGCAACGGCACGGGCGCGTAGCGGGCCACGCTCCTCCTTCATCGGCGGTTCGGCGAAGACCCTAGTCAACGGGTACGACGGCCGCGCGCACCACCCCGGTGGCGCGTCGCCAGGTATGCGCCCGGCGCAGCGCCGTATGCAGGACTTTCATGCTTCTCTCGGGCTCGCGCCGGGAAAGCCGACGTCATGACTACCTGGTTCATCACCGGAACGTCCCGGGGTCTGGGCCGTGAGCTGACCGAGCAGGCGCTGGCCCGGGGCGACCGCGTCGCCGCCACGCTGCGCCGGCCGGAGCAGCTCGACGACCTCGCCGCCGAGTACGGCGACAGGCTGTGGCGTGCCCCCATGGACGTGACCGATTCCGCGCAGATCGAGTCGGTGCTGGCTCGGGCCTTCGCCGAACTGGGCCGGATCGACGTCGTGGTCTCCAACGCCGGGCTCGGCGTCTTCGGCGCCGCCGAGGACCTGACCGACCGGCAGATCGACAACATGATCGCGACCAACCTGACCGGCTCGATCCAATTCGCCCGCCGCGTCGTGCCCCACCTGCGGGAACAGGGCGGCGGCGTCCTGGTCCAGCTCTCCAGCCAGGGCGGCCACATCGCCTTCCCCCGCTTCGCCATCTATCACGCGACCAAGTGGGGCGTGGAGGGTTACTTCGAGGCCATGGCACAGGAGATCGCTCCCTTCGGCATCCGCACGATGCTGGTCGAACCCGGCATGGTGCCGACCACCTTCTACGCCGCGGCGGAACGGGTCCCGGTCAGCGCCCCCTACCGCGGCGGGCCGGCCGACGCGCCGCCGATGCCCGTCGAGGACATGGTCGCCACCCAGTCCGGCACCGCGCACGCGATCATCGTCGCCGCCACCTCGCCGGAGCCGCCTCTGCGCCTGCTGCTCAACGGCGACGCGTACGAGGCCGTCACCTCCACCCTCCGACAGCGTCTCGCCGACCTGGAGAGCCAGCGCGACACCGCGTACGCCGCGGACGCCGAGTACCCGAGGAGTAATCGATGACGCACCACCTGTTCACCCGACGGCGTACGCTCACCGCGCTCACCGGCGCCGCGGCGGCCACCGCGCTGGGCGCCTGCGCCCAGCCGTCCGCGTCCGCCCCACCGTCCGGCGCGTCCCCCACCGGCGCTCCGCCCACCCCGAGCACCGAGCCGGACCTCTCCGCCGACGACCCCGCGCTGGACGCCCGCGCCCGGGCGCTCATCCGGATCGGCGAGGACGGTATCGCCCGCGAGAACCAGGCCGCCCTGGAGGCCTTCTTCGCCCCCGGCTTCCGCTTCCACGGCCCCGACGGCGCCACCATCGACCGCCGTCAACTGTGGGACTACTTCGCCTCCTGCCGGCGGGCCTTCGACGACTTCCACGTCACC
This sequence comes from Catenuloplanes atrovinosus, assembly GCF_031458235.1. Lineage (NCBI taxonomy): Bacteria > Bacillati > Actinomycetota > Actinomycetes > Micromonosporales > Micromonosporaceae > Catenuloplanes > Catenuloplanes atrovinosus. Next base: position 2,133,407 of record NZ_JAVDYB010000001.1, read on the forward strand.
CGCCAGGCCATCCACTCCACCGGCGGCCCTTTCGTCGCGGCCCGCACGACGTTCTCCGGCATCTTCGCCCGCCGCTTCGACGCATCCCCGATCGGCCCCCTGGAGCCGACGGGCCGGCGGGCGATGTACCGCATCAACAACATCTTCCGCTACGACGACAACGGACAGTTGATCGAGGAGTGGGCCCAGTACGACAGCCGCCTGTTCCTGGAGACACTGGGAGTGCGACTGGTGGCCGCGCCTGCCTGAGCCGACCCGAACGGTTCCCCGGCGGCCACGCCACCGGTGTGAGGTTGCGGCAACCGCCGGGCCTCGCCGGGATCGGGCGGCATCCGGCGGCGTGCCCGTCGTCTCCGGTGCTCCTTCCACCGCGCTCGCGGCCCGCTGCGGCACTCCCAGGTGGCAGCGGACGACCGTCCGGCGCTCCGCGCCCGAAATTTCGGCATATTGAGGCCACAAGTCGATCTCCACTGTGACTTTGTGAGCCTCAGGCACGTAATTCCGCTCGAATAACGTGCCTGAGGCTCACAAAGTGGGCGAGCACCCCGGGGCCCGAGCCAGTCGGCAATCGCCAGGTCCTCCATATGCCGAAATTTCGGGCAGCTCACTCCTCGCGGTCAAGCGGACCTCGCTCCGGCGCGGGCCGGCGAGCATGCGAGTCACCGCGGCCCCGCGCCGCCCTCGCCCGCGAGCGCGCAACCTGCGCTGCCGCGCTCGTGTGCCGCCGTCCCAGCCAGAACCGCAGGCGCGGCGACAGGCGCCGGCCAACCACGGCTGCGGAACGGCACCATCGTCGGTGTCGGCCGCCAGGCCGCTTGGGTTCGCTCTCATGCGCCAGCACATACCGCCGCCGCCTGGCTGTCCCCGTCGCCGTCGACCCGCCCTTGGGGTGCAGATCATCGGCAGGGCCGCCACCACCGACGAAACCGAAGCCGGCGAGACCAAAGCTGGCGGCCCTGCCGATGATCTGCTCGGCTTCGCCCGGGAGACGGTGACGGGGACAGCCAGGCACACCAGACGCAACCAACCCACCCACGAAAAAACAGCCGGGCCGACGACCCCGCCGTGCCACCGAAGCCATGCCCATTCCCCGGAGCCAGAGGCCCCCCGGAGGGTGCCCTCGACCGCGGCCCCACCGCCCAGAGCCACCAATAGACCGAAATTTCGGGCGCGCAGCGCCCGCCGGAGGCCTTCACCACGTGTCGCAAGGTGCGGCCGAAGGGAGATGCGGCCCCGGCCTTGACCGCCCGCAAGAAAAGCGGAAGTGCCTGACGGGGGTCTTCACCGCGTGTCGCAAGGTGGGGCCAAAGGGGATGCGGCTCCGGCCTGACCGCCCGCAAGGGAAGCGGAAGTGTTTGACGCGGGCCTTCACCGCGTGTCGCAAGGTGCGGCCGAAGGGAGATGCGGCCCCGGCCTGACCGCCCGCAAGGGAAGCGGAAGTGTTTGACGCGGGCCTTCACCGCGTGTCGCAAGGTGCGGCCGAAGGGAGATGCGGCCCCGGCCTGACCCCCCGCAAGGGAAGCGGAACTGCCCGAGCCGCGCTCTTGGTCGCCCCACGCCGCGCGTGGGGGCCAGGGCGAACGGGAGTCGCACCGTGGCCGGACCCGCGCCGGAAGGGAGTGACGGGGTCGCCGTCGCGGCGGATGGAGGTGTGGCGGTGGACTTACGTGAAGAACACCGCCGGCCGTCACGCAAGGCCGGCGCGATCGCCGGTTTTTGGTGACCACGGCGGCGCCGGCAGGGAGGAGCGCCAGCGACGACCGGTGCCCGCGGGAGCGTGCGGACGGCACCACGCCGGAAGCGGGAAAGGCAAAGGCTCCTCAGGGTTTGAGTAACAGCACCCCCGCGGTGGCCAGCGCCGCCACCTTCAGCACCTCCAGAGCCACATAGATCAAATGCGCATGTGACCGCGGCCCGGTCTCCCCGGCGAGTACCCGGTCGGATCGGCGGCTCAGTGCCGGCCGTACCGCCGCGACCTGGACGACGAGCACGATGACCGCCAGGCCCAGCGCGCTCAGTGCCGCGCCGCCGATCCCGGCGAGCAGGGTGCCGGCCAGTGCCAGCGCCGCCAGGAGACCTTCGGCGATGTTGAGGGCGCGGAAGACCAGGCGGCCGATGCCCAGCCCGATCGGCAGCGTCACCCCGGGTGCGCGGAACTTGAGCGGCGCCTCGATGAACGAGATGGCGATGACCATGCCGAGCCAGACGAGGACCGCGGCGGCGCTCATGACGCGCGCCGGGGGAGGGCGGCGATGAACGGCGTGTCGGCCGGGATCGGGCCGAGTGTGGCGGCGCCGCCGGGGGACCCGATGGGGGTGTCGCGGCCGGGGAGCGGGTTCGTGAAGAACTGGGCGTTCTCGTTGGCGTATCGGGTCATCGAGTCGGGGAGGTCGTCCTCGTAGAAGATCGCCTCGGTGGGGCAGACGGGCTCGCACGCGCCGCAGTCGACGCACTCGTCGGGGTGGACGTACAGCGTGCGGCCACCCTCGTAGATGCAGTCGACCGGGCATTCCTCGACGCACGCCTTGTCCATCACGTCGACGCACGGTTCCGCGATCACGTAGGCCATGCGAGCGATTTTATACAAAACCCCGTAGTGAAAACCTCGTGGGTACGTGTGAGAATGGCGTCGTGAGCGGTCGTCGCCGGGAGGTGCTGGAGCTGCTGCGGGCCGCGCCCGGGGCGGTGAGCATCGGGGCGGTGGCGGAGCGGCTCGGCATCCATCCGAACACGGCGCGCTTCCACCTGGAGACGCTGGCGCGCTCGGGGCACGCGGACCGGGTGCACGGCGCGCCGGACGGGCCGGGGCGGCCACCGCTGCTGTTCACGGCGCGGCGCGAGATGGATCGCGGTGGGCCGCGCAACTACCGGGTGCTCGCGGAGCTGCTGGCGGACGACCTGGCCCGCGCGGACGATCCGATCGCGGCGGCGCAGGACGCGGGTCGTCGCTGGGGTGCGCGCGTCGCGGGGGAGGTGCACGTCGCGGACGGCACCGAGCCGGCCATCGTCTGGCTGCGCGACCTGCTGGACGATCTCGGATTCGCGCCGGAGGAGCCGTCGGTGGCGGGGCGCGGCGGGGCGATCGGGCTGCGGCACTGCCCGTTCCTGGACCTGGTGGACACGCACGGTGGCATGATCTGCGCGCTGCACGAGGGGCTGCTGGAGAGCGCGATGGACGGGCTGCCGGCGCCGGTCGCGGTGGAAGGCCTGACCCCGTTCGCCACGCCCGACCGCTGCCTGGTCACACTGCGTATCGAGGCGGTCTGAGCGGGCCGTCGTACCCCTCGGCTAACCTTGTCCCCCGGCGCGGAAGGTGATCGGGGGTGAGGGGTGTCGGTGCAGGTCGAGACGGGTGAGGGTGATCCGGGGGCGCTGCGGTCGCCGTCGGCGGAGGCGTCGATGCGGGCGCGCTGGCGGGCGCTGGTGCTCACCGATCCGGTCGCCCGGCTGGTGCGGAACGCGGCCTTCGCGAACGTGGACGACCGGCGGTTCGACCTGCGGCAGCTGGCGCTGGCGGCGGTCGACATCGCGGTGGCGTCGATGGGATTCGCGCGGCAGGTGACGCTGGGTGAGCTGCTGGAGTCGATCGCGGACCTGGCCGTGCGGATGGCGCCGGCCGCGCCCCGGGAGGCGTGCGCGGAGGCGGCACGCTGGGTGGTGAAGGGCCTGCTCAACGACGCGGAGGGGCAGCGCGCGTTCGTGTACGCGTTCACCGGCGAGGACGGGCGGCGCGAGGAGTTCGCGTTCAAGCTGCTCCAACTGCAGGACAGCGCGGACGGCGCGATCGTGCAGGCCTCGCCGCAGGCGGTCATGCTCTACCTCAGCGGCCTCGACCTGGACGTGGACGACGCGGAGGCGGCGTTCTCCGTGGTGCTGCGGCGGCAGCTGCGCGACCGGCGGTTCGAGGCGGCCGGGCGCACGGCCGCGCAGGCCGAGCGCGTGTCGGTGGCGATGGCCGCGTCGTTGACGGACCTGATGGAGGCGACCCGGCGGGACGTGCGCGCCGTCGACTGGTCGGTCGACGTGCCGCGCCGGCTGGAGCGCGCCCGCGAGCACGTCGAGTCGCGCGTGGCCGAGGACGCGGAGGTGCTCAACCACGTCGCGGCCGGCATCGACACGGAGACGGACGCGGCAGTGCGGCAGGCGTCCGGCGAACTGGTCGAGACGCTGCGCCGGATCCGGCAGGTGCACCTCGACCTGGCCGCCCGCGTGGGCACGGCGCACACCGTGTTCATCCAGGCGCAGCTGAGCCAGGTGTTCGCGCGCCCGGTGCATCTGCGGCTGCTCGACCCGGAGCGGGAGCTGTTCCACCCGGTGCTGCGGCTGCCGGACGCGGACGCGCTGCCGGTGATCGAGGCGTTCGGCGACCGCGTGCTCGGCCTGCGCGTTCCCCGGCTGCTGCACCTGGACGGCCTGGTCGACACCCTGCTGGCGCCGCCGCGCGCGGCCGAGCCGGAGGACTTCGACCCGGAGCGGCCGGGCGAGACCGAGGGCGTGGACCTCCAGTCGTACCCGCCGTCGGTCATCGCCGAGGCCACGCGCGTGCTGCGCGCGGCGGGCGCCGCGCCGGTGCCGCTGTCGTCGCTGGTCTCCGGCGTGGACCCGGGCGGGCCGGACGCGGCCGACGCGATAGAGTTGATCTTGCTGTCCGCTCTGTGGGCTTATGCGCCTGATGCGGCCGCGGACACGGAGACGGCCGAGGACGACGGCGGCCTCACCGCCCTGGTCGGCGCGCTGGCCGTGGAGCGCGGCGACGACGTGATCGACACGCCCGCGGCCTGGGGGGACGACCTGCTGGTCCGGTTCACACGGGAGGAGACGCGGTGACGGTGCCGCTGGAGGACGTGCGCGCGGCGGCGGAACTGGTCGCGTTCGGGCTGCGCGCCGGCGCCCGGCCCACCGACGCGAACCCGTACGGCGTGCTGCTGGAGCGGTTCCGCAGCAACACCGAGTTCCGGACACGGTCGAGGCGGTCGCGGGCGGGCTCGGCCTGACCGTGCTCGGCGCGCCCAGCCGTGGCGGCATCGTGCTCACCACCCAGCCGAACAGCGTCTTCGCGGTCCGGATGAGCGACCTGCGCAGCACCGCCATGAGCGCGGACGACAAGCTGGTCGCGGGCCTGATCGTGCTCGGCATCGCGGCCTACGCGTTCCCCCGCCAGCTCGACCTGGACAGCACCGACGTCAAGATCGTGGAGGTGGCCGCGCTGGACGCGTTCGTCCGGGACGCGATCGAGCAGGTCACCGCGCTGCCCGGCGACGAGGGCACGGTGGACGGGCAGGCCCGCGTCGCAGCGGCCGTGTACGAGCGGATGCCCTCGTTCAAGCCCAAGGACCGGCAGCCCGGGCCGGCACGCGGATGCACCCAGTTCGCGATCGCGGAGGTGCTCGGCTGGCTGGTCGAGCGCGGCGCGGCGCGCGTGATGCCGCAGATGGGGCCCACGTCGTACCAGCTCACCGACCGGTTCCGGCTGCTGGTCGCGGACGTGGCCGGCGGCGAGGCGCTGGCCGCGCTGCGCGCGCACCGGCGGACCCGGCAGGAGGCGGCCTGATGGCGGCGCCCGCGCGGCTGTGGCGGATCCGCCGCATCTTCCTGGACCGGATCGGCTCGCCCGCGGCCCGGTTCCGCGACGTCACGCTGGAACTGACCGGCCGGGACGGCACACCGCTCGACACGATCCTCTGGATGCGCAACGGCGGCGGCAAGTCCACGCTGATCGCGCTGGTCTGCGCGCTGATCCGGCCGGACCGCCGGGACTTCCTCGCCACCGCCACCACCGGCCGGCACCTGGAGGACTGCGTCCTCGGCGCGGACACCGCGCACGTGGTCGTCGAGTGGATCGACCCGTCCGGGCGGCGCCTGATCACCGGCGCGGTCTACGAGTGGGCCGACCGGGTGCAGCCCGCCGACCCGAACGCGTCGCACGACCGGCTGCGGCAGTGCTGGTACGCGTTCAGCCCGGACTCCGCGGACGCGCAGATCGAGACGCTGCCGTTCACCCGGGAGGACGGCCGGCCGGCCGACTTCCGGGAGTTCGTCAAGGCGCTCGAGGCGCTGCCGCTCGACCTGGACCCGGTCGTGGTCACCAAGCAGGAGCGATGGGCCGGCGCGCTCACCGACCGCGGTCTCGACCCCGGCCTGTTCACCGCCATCCTCAAGATCAACGCAACCGAGGGCGGCATCGAGCACCACTTCAAGTTCAAGACCGCGGACGAGTTCGTGCAGTACCTGCTCTCGCTGGTCACCGACCCCGGCTCGGCCGGCAAGATCTCCGAGATCCTGCGCACCACCCGCGACCGCCTCGCCCGCCAGCCCCGGCTGCGCGCCGAGGTCGACTTCTGCGACGAGGCCACCGGCCTGCTGGAACGGCTCGCCACCGCCCGTGACGAGGTGGACGCCGCGGAACGCACGGTCGCGCTCCGCCGCGCGGACGCGGTCTCGCTGGCCGGTGCACTGCGGGCCGCGGCAACGGACGCACGCGACCGGGTCGGCGCCGAATCCGCGGCCGCCGCCGGGCACCGGTCCGCCGAGCGCGACGCGCTGACCCGGGTGGCCACGAGCGACGAGCAGATCCGCGAGTACGCGTGGTGGGCGGCCCACCTGCGGCACGCCGAGGCGGCCGGCGCGCACGCGGAGGCGCTGGAGGACGTACGCCGCTCCGCGCTCGAACACGCGGCCTGGCAGATCGTGCCGCTGCTGGCCGAGCACCTGACCGCCAGCCGCCGCCTGGCCAGCGCCGTGCAGCGCCAGGAGGAGGCCGAGGCCGGCGCGGAGCCGGCCCGGCTGGCCCGCGCGGAGGCCGCGGCGGTGCTGGTCGCGGTGCTGCGCGAGGTGGCGCGCTCGCTGGACGCGGAGGCGTCCGCGCACGCGGAGGCGGCGGCGGAGTCCTCGGCGGCGCACGCGGCGGCCCGGGCGGCGGCGGGGGAGTTGCAGGCCCGGATCGGCGGTCTGGACGCGCGGCTGCGCACCATCGACGAGCAGATCGCGGCGTTCGCCACCGCCATCGAGGCGGCGATCGCGGACGGCCACCTGGACGCGCTCCTCGACGACGCGACGGTTCCCGTGGGTGCGGCCGGCCGGGAGGACGGGCCGGCCGTGCCGGGGCAGCGGGCCGGGAGCGGCGTGCGCCGGCGGCCGCGCACGCCCGCCGCGCGGGCGGAGACGGTCGATGACCGGGAGATCGAGGACGCCTACCGGGCCGCGCGCGACGCGGACGCCGCCGTGGTGCGGGAGCTGGAGGAGATCCTGCCCGCGGCCGTCGAGGCGCTGGCTCTGCGGCGGCGCGAACTGGACCGGGCGGCCGAGGACCTGGCCGGGGAACGGAACGCGGCGCTGGACCGGCGGGCCGGGCTGGTGGCGGAACGGGAGCCGCTGGTCGCGGAGATCGACGCGCTGGCGACGGAGCACCGGCTGCTGGTGCTGGCCGAGGCGGACAGCATCGACCCGGTCGGCGAGCACCGGCGGCTGGCGGACCTGCTCACCGAGGAGATCCTGACCGCGGACCGGCGGCGCATCGACCTCGCGGTCGCGGACGTGGAGGACCACCGGGCCACCCGCGCGCTGGAGTCGGCGCGCGGGCTGCTGCCGGCCGCGCTGGACCTGGCGATGGCCGCGGACGTGCTGGCCGAGCGGCGGATTCCGGCGATCACGGGCTGGCACTACCTGGCCGACTCGGTGCCGCCGAGCCGGTGGGCGCCGGCCATCGCGGCCGCGCCGGACCTGGTCGGCGGGCTGCTCGTACCCGCGAGTGAAGATCTTGAAAGGGCGCGGGCCGCGCTCGCGGCGGCGTCGCTGCGGCCGACCAGCGCGGTCCGGGTGTCGACCACGGCCGCGCTGCAACGGATCGTGGACGAACTGCCGGAGCCGGGCGACGGGTTCGTGATCGCGCCGGCGCAGGCGCTGTTCGACCGTACCGCCGGTGCGGCCGAGGCCGAGCGACGGCGGGCCGGGCAGCGGTCCCGCAGCGAGCAGATCCAGGAGCTGACCGACGGCCGCGACCGCGACAAGACGCTCAAGGACCGGCTGCTGATCCTCGTCGACCGGTGCCCGCCCGGCCACCGCGAGCACCTGGACGAGAGCATCGCGCGCTTGGACGAGCGGCTCAGGGACGCGGACGCCCGCGCCGCCGCGCTCGCCCGGGACCGGGCCGCGCTCGACGCCGAGCACGCGGAGCTGCAGGAACGCCGCCAATCGCGGGCGGCGGAACGGCGCACGCTGGCGATCCGGATGGGCGTGCTGGCCGACATCGTGCACCGCGTACCGGCGATGGCGGGGCTGCGCGCGGAGCGCGACGGGCTCCCGGCCGCGCGGGCCGAGGCGGAGGCGTCGCTGGCCGCGGCACAGGCCGAGGAGCAGGCGCACGCGGCCGCCGCGGGGGCGCAGACGCGGGCGGCGGAGGAGAAGCGGTCCCGGGCGGCCGAGTACCGGTCCCGGGCGGACGAGCTGCGCCGCGTCGCCGGTGCGGCCACGGCCGAGCCCGGCGAACTGCCCACGCTGGCGGACGCGCGGGCCGGATACCAGGCGGCGGACGAGGCGTACCTGCGGCAGGCCTCGGAGTCCGCGCTGGAGGCCACGATCGCCGAGATCAACAACCGGCTGGCCGCGCTCGACGACCAGATCGACTCGTTCGGCCGCGCCGAACGGGCCGCCGCGGAGATCCTCGCGGGTACGCCGGAGGCGGCCGACCCGGTGTCGGTACGCCGCTCGACCGCCATCGCCAAGGACACGCACGACGAGGCCCTGATCGCGTCCGGCACCGCGCGCGCCGACGTGCAGTCCGCCGAGCGCGTGCTCGCCGCCGCGACCGCGCGCCGCCCCGCCGCCTGCCCGGTGACGCCGCCGGACACCGCCGCCGAGGCCGACCTGCGCGCCCGCGAGGCCCGCGCCGCACTCGACCGGCACCAGCGCGAGGCCGACGGCCACGCCGCGTCCGCCGCGACCGCGGAGACCCGGGCGCAGGCCGCGACCCGCCGCGCCGAGGACCTCGACCGCGCCGCCACCGATCTGGTCGACGACGCCACCACGTACCCGCCGGGGATCATGCCCTTCGCCGGTGAGGTCTTCGACGCGGACCGCGAGGTCCGGGCCGCCCGCCGCGCGCTGCACGAGGCCGAGACCGCGCTGACCGCCGCCCGGAACGCGCTGACCGCCGGCGGGCACCGCCTCGCCCGGTGGGCGTCGCAGGAGCGGTTCGCCGTGGTCAGTCCCGAGGTGCGCGACCGGTTCCGCACCGAGAACACGGTCGACGAGCTGGCCCCGCACGCGGAGGCGCTCGCCGCGCGGCTCACCGACTACCGCGAGGGTCTGCGCGGCGAGCTGTCCGCGATCGACAAGGACAAGCACCTGGTCGTGACCGCGCTGTGCGCCGAGGTCCGCGAGGCGCTGAAGACGCTGCAGCGCGCGCAGAACCACGCCCAGCTCCCCGGCGGCCTCGGCGACCAGCTCAGCAACCGCCGCTTCCTCGACGTCGGCCCCCGCGCCAGCGTCGACACCGGCGACGCCGTGCTCCGCTCCCGCGTCGAACGCCTCGTCGACAAGCTCGTCGAACGCAAGGACCCGATCCCCGACGGCATGACCCTCGCCTGGGAGGCCACCTCCGCCGCCGTCGGCCGCGGCAACTTCGTCGCCCGCGTGCTCAAGCCGTCCACCGCGCTCGGCGAGGAACGCCAGCCGGTCGAGCTGATGAGCAAGTGGTCCGGCGGCGAGAAGGTCACGATCAGCCTGCTGCTCTTCTGCATGCTGGCCCGCCTGCGCGCCGCGAACCGCGGCTCGGACGTGCCCGGGCTGGGCGTGCTGCCGATGGACAACCCACTGGGCACGGCGAACTACGTCGCCTTCCTCGACCTGCAACGCCGGGTCGCGGCGGCGAACGGTATCCAGCTCATCTTCCTGTCCGGCCTGGGGGACATGCGCGCGGTGGGCCGCTTCCCGAACGTGGTGCGGATGCGCAACACCCAGAACCAGGGCAGGTCGTACGCGCAGGTGGTGGAGCGGGACGTGAACGAGGACACGCTGACGGCGACGATCACCACGGCCCGGCTGACGCTGCCCCGCCAGGAGCGGCTGCTGTAGATCCGGCGGCCGCCAGACCCTCGAGCGGGGACCTGCCGACCAAGGGCCGGGCTCTGCCAAGGTGGTGCGATGGAGGATCTCGGCCGCAGGCTCAGCTCGCACCGGGTCGACGGCGGGCGGTACTGGCGGACCGTCGGCGCCGCCCTGGCCTGCGTGAGCGCCGGGGTCGCGATCGCCGCCGTGGTGGTGGCCGTGCCCACTCTCACCGCGGCCCGGCCGGTCGCCTACGCCGCGCTCGCCACGCTCCTCGGGCTGCCGATCGCGGTCGTCCAACTCGGACACGCCGTGCGCAGCGGCCGGGACGAGCATCTCGACCGGTACGAGCACGGGCTCGTCCATCGCACCGCGCGACGCCGGCGCGCCTGGCGGTGGGCGGAGATCACCCGGCTGTCGGCGGGCGACGAAACCGCGGCCGACCGGGTGCCGGTGACCCCGATCGACCGGCTGGTCCGGACGCTCGGCTGGCGGTACGGGTGCCGGGTGCGGTTCGCGGACGGTGGGCGACTGCGGTTCGACGAGTACACCTCGGAGGCGGTGGCGCTCGGCCGCGCGCTGCGGGAGCGGCGGCCGGACGCGGTCTCGGACGCGTCGCGCGCGGTGCTGCTGGTGCCGGCCGGGGCGCTGGTGACGTTCGTGGGGACGGGCGCCGCGCTCGTCCTGGCGGTGCGCTTCCTGGCGTCGCCGGGCGCCGACGGCCTCGGCGGGAGCGCGTCCGCCGCGATCATCCTCGGGCTCGTCGCGGGCCTGACCGTCTGCGCGCTGTCCTTCGGCGTGCTGGTGATGACCGCCATCTCGGTGTACCGCGACCTGCGGTGAGGGAGGACGGGGTTAGGGTTCCGCCGTGCGATTGCGGGAGATGGGTGAGGACGACTGGCCCGGCGTGTGGCGGATCATCCACGAGGTCGTCCGGGAGCAGGAGACGTTTCCGTTCGATCCGGAGATGAGCGAGGAGCAGGCGCGGGCGATCTGGGTGGAGCGTCCCCCGGGGCGGACCATCGTCGCGGTCGACGGGGATCGGGTGATCGGCACCGCGAAGATGGGGCCCAACCGGCTCGGTCCGGGCGGGCACGTGTCGACCGCGAGTTTCATGGTGGCGGCCGAGGCGCGCGGGCGCGGGGTGGGCACCGCGCTCTGCCGGTACGCCGTGGACTGGGCGCAGCGGCAGGGCTACGCCGGCATGCAGTTCAACGCGGTGGTCGAGACGAACCACGGTGCGGTGCGCCTCTACCAGCGGCACGGCTTCGAGATCCTGGGCACCGTGCCGCGGGCGTTCGCGCACCCGGCGCTCGGCCGCGTTGGGCTGCACCTGATGTACCGGGAGTTCGACGCCTAACGGAGCGTGTCCGCGACCGGGCGGCGCGCGGCGCGGACCGCGGGCAGGGCGGTGAGCGCGGCCAGCGCCAGCAGGACCGCGGTCGCGGCCAGCGCCATCCACCAGGCCGGGGCGTAGGGCTCGTCGCCGTATGACTCGTTGGCGAAGCGGTAGAGCCCGATGCCGAAGAGCAGGCCGAGCGCGACGCCGGGCAGCGCGGGCAGCAGCTGGGAGATCGCGAGGCCGAGGCCGGCCTGGGCGGGGGTGGCGCCGAGCGCGCGGGCGACGGCCAGCGGCGCGCGGGCGTCGAGCGCGGCGGTCCAGGTGCTGACGATCGTGTTCAGCAGCGCGAGCACGCAGACGAGCACGACCAGCAGCATCAGCGCGTACCGCAGCCGCCCGCCGCCGGTGTCGGGGACGGTCATGCCGCCGAGATCGTCGGTGCCGGGGCGCTGCGCCAGGCCGGTGAGCACGGCGGCGATCGAGGTCATGGTGATCAGCGTGTTGACCGTGGTGAGGCGGGCGCGGCGCGGGCGGCGGGCGGTGATCCGCACGCCGAGCAGCAGCGCGGGTGGCAGCCGGCGGGACAGGCCGATGAGCAGCGAGCGGCGGTCGGGTGGTGCGGCGGAGTCGGCGAGCGCGTGCACGGTGTCGGTGGTGGCGGCGCGCAGCACCTGACCGAGCGTGGCGGTCACCGCGATGGTCAGCGCCAGCCCGAGCACGGTCCACACCAGACCGGCCGGGGGCGGTGCGGTGCCGACCGTACCGATGAGGCCGACGCTCGGGCGGAACAGCACGGGCGCGGCCAGCCAGCCGACGGTGAGCCCGGTGCCGGCCGCGACCACGCCGATCACCAGGTACTCCAGCAGGTGCAGGACAGCGATCAGGCCGGGGCCGGCGCCGACCGCCTTGAGCAGGCCGACGCGCCGGCGCTGCGCGATGACCCGGCCGCCGACAATCCCGGCGACGCCGGTGACGGCCAGGCCGGTCAGTAGCCAGCTGCCGACCAGCAGCGCCTCGAACAGCGCGCCGTACCGGCGGCCGGCGGAGTCGACGAAGTCCTGCCAGGGCCGGATGTGCCAGCCACGGTACGCGAGGTTCTTCTCGCCGGACGGCAGGCGGGTGAACGCGCGGGCGAGCTCCGGGTCCGCGATGGTGACGTTGAGGTTGTAGCTGAGCGGCTGCCCGCCGGCCAGCGCCGGGATGTCGTCGCGGTGCACCCAGACCGCGCCGCCCTTGTACGTGTCCAGCGTGCTCGGCACGTGCCAGTTCACGTTCGGGAACGGTGCCCGGGCGGCGGTGACCGCGAGGCCCTCGACCCGCAACACCCGGCCGTTGATCGTCACCGGGTCGCCGACGCGCAGGCCGAACGCGTCCGCGAACGCCAGCTCCAGCACCGCGCCGCCGGGGCGCACCCAGCCGCCGTCCAGCACGGCCGGCTGGTCGATCGCGACCGGCGCCTCGTCCCGCCCCTGCACCACGACGCGCGAGGTGAGCTCGCCGGCGTTCAGGCTCAGGAACAGCAGCGGGTACGGCCCGGACCAGCCGGTCACGTCCGGGCGGGCGGTCACCGTCGTCAGCGCGTCCAGCGCGGCCGGCCCGGTGACGCCCGGCTCGATCACCAGGTCGGGTCCGCCGGTGGCCGCGCGGGTCCGCTCGTACGGCCGGGAGGCCAGCTCGTGCAGCGTCAGCCCGAGCGTCAGCGTCGCGGTCGCCGCGGTGATCGCGACCAGCAGCAGCGCGGTCTCGGTGCGGCGCCCGCGCAGGTCCCGCCTCAGCAGCCGGAGGACGAGCAGCAGTCGGCCGGCCACGTCAGCGCGCCCCGGCCAGCATGCTGTCGTCCGCGAACGCGCCGTCCCGCATCGCGATGACCCGGTCCGCGATCGCGGCGATGCGCGCGTCGTGCGTGACCACGACCAGCGTCTGGCCGGCCGCGCGCAACTCCTCGAAGAGGCGCAGCACCTCCAGCGTGGCGGCACTGTCCAGGTTGCCGGTGGGCTCGTCGGCGAGCACCACCTGCGGCGAGTTGCTGAGCGCGCGGGCGATCGCGACGCGCTGGCGCTGGCCGCCGGACAGTTCGGACGGCAGGTGCGCGGCGCGGTCGGCGAGACCGACGCGGTCGAGCAGGTGCAGCGCGCGGCGGCGGGCCGGGCCGGGTGACGTGCCGGCCAGCAGCGCGGCCAGCTCCACGTTCTCCACCGCGGTCAGCTCGTCCATCAGGTGGAAGGACTGGAACACCAGTCCGATGTGGTGGCGGCGCAGCTTGGCCAGCGCGCGCTCACCCAGCCGGTCGATGCGCCGCCCGGCCACCCACAGCTCGCCGCTCGTCGGGCGTTGCAGGCCGCCGAGCAGGTGCAGCAGCGTGGACTTGCCGCACCCGCTCGGCCCCATGATCGCCAGGGACTGCCCGGCGGGTACGTCGAGGTCGATCTCGTCGACCGCGCGCACCAGCGAGTCGTTCCAGCCGTACCGCTTGGTCAGCCCGCGGGCCCGCAACATCATGATCTCCGTCCGGTCCAGGTGCGCTCGCACGCCTCCAGCCACTCCAGGTCGGCCCGCAGCCGCAGCACCACGCCCTCCAGCAGCAGCGCCGCGACCGGGTCGACGTCCCGGCCGAGCGCGGCACGCTGGGCGTCGCGGATGCGCCGCAGCACCTCACGCCGCTGCGCGTCGACCAGGTCGACCGGGTCGGCGAGCCGGGCGGACGCGGCGGCGACCAGCTTGAGGTGGAACTCGGTGATGTCCGGCCGTGGCCACGTCACCTCCGCCAGCCAGGCGGTGACGCGCTGCTGCCCGGCCGGCGTCAGGTGGTAGACGCGCCGGTCGGGCCGGTCCGGTAGGCCCTCGTCGTGCTCGGCGACGACCAGCCCGGCCCGGGCCAGCCGGGTCAGCGTCACGTAGATCTGGCCCGCGTTCATCGACTCGCCGAGCGGGCCCAGCGCGTCGCGCAACCGGGCACGCAACTCGTACCCGTGCGCGGGTTCCTTGGCCAGCATCGCCAGCACCACGTCCTGCACGCGGTAATGGATAACGGTTAGCCATAAGACCTGTCAAGGACCCGCCGGGGTACGGCAGGTCAGAGGCCCAGCGCCGGATGCCGCGCGCCGGCCGGCGCGAACCAGGCGGCCTCGCCGCCGCGCAGCGCGGTCTCGATCCGCAGCCGGTCGTAGTCGTCCAGCGGCGGCAGCGCGTCCGGCGCGTACCAGCCGACCTCCAGCGACTCGTCGTCCGCGACGTGCGCGTCCCCGCCGCCCGCGACCGGCCGGCACAGGAACCACAGGTTGAGGTACTGGCACTCGTCGCCGTTGGGGTAGCTGGTCGGGTGCAGCGCGGTGCCGGCCAGCCGGACCACCTCCACCCGCACGCCGGTCTCCTCCAGGACCTCGCGCACCGCCGCGTCCGCGGGCTGCTCGCCCGGGTCGATCACGCCGGACGGGATCGACCAGCGGCCGTCGTCGCTGCGCCGCTCCAGCAGCAGCTCGCCCGCGCCGTTGACCACCACGGCACTGGCGCTGGGAAGCATGAGCAGGTCATGGCCGATCCGCTTGCGGAGACCGGCCAGGTAGTCCGAGATACCCATGATCAAACTTTAGCCAGGAAGCTCCTCAGCGCCGCCATGAACGCCTCCGGCTGGTCCATGTTGACGGTGTGCGCGGCGCCCTCGATCACGGCCTGCTCCGCGCCCGGCACCGCGGCCCTGATCTGGTCCGACACGCGCCAGATGTCCGAGGTGTCCAGCGTGCCCACCATGGTCAGCAGCGGCGGGCGCAACTCGGACAGCCGGTCGATCGCGCCCACCTCGACCATCGTGCCGGTCCCCTCCGCGGACAGGCGCACCACGCCCTCCCGGATCATCCGCGCGCATTTCGCCCGCATCTCCGCCGGCACGTCCGAGGGCGCCCGCCGCGGCCCGTCCACCAGCGCGCGCAGCATCGCCTCCACGAACGCGTCCGCGTCCCGGCGCGCCGCCGCCTCCGCCTGCACCCGCCCACACTCCACCGTGAACGGGTCGGTGAACACCATGCCGCTCACCCCGGTCGCGACCAGGACCAGGGTCACCGGCACGTCCGGGTACGCCAGCGCGAAGTCGATCGAGGTGCGCCCGCCGAGGGAGAGCCCGACCAGGATCGGCCGATCCGCGCCCAGGTGCCGCAGCACGGCCGCGAGATCCTGATACGGCCGGTACTCGCCGCGCGCGGCCGTGGACCGCCCGTGGCCCCGCGCGTCGTATCTGGTCACCCGGTAGTCGGCGGCCAGCTCCTCGAACTGGCCGTCCCACATGGACGCGTCCAGCCCGCCGCCGTGCAGCAGCACCAGGTCCCGCCCGGTGCCCGCGCACTCGTAGTACAGCTGTCTGTCGTCGACCGCGATCGTGCTCAAGACCCGCTCCTCCCGCCGCGCCGCGTGAACTCCAGCGTATAGAAGCTGGTGCCGATGGACAGCGCGGAAAGAGGATCGGGCCCAGGAGTGGGTCTCGGACGATGACGTGCGGTCGAGAGGCCTACCGGACCAGATCCGGGCCGGCTTCGGCGATCGTGGAACGGAGACCGTGCTCCGTCGGTCAACTCGGGCGGTGCATCGCCCGGTAACGGCCGGGCGGGGCGCCGTGTGACCGGACGAAGGCGCGGCTGAACGCCGGCGCGGAGTTGTAGCCGACGGCTGCCGCGATGGACGCCACGGGCTGGTCGGTGGTCCTCAGGCGGCTGGCGGCGAGGTCCAGCCGCCATTGGGTGAGGTAGGCGGCGGGTGTCAGGCCGACAGCCGCGGGAAAGCGGCGGGTGAGGGTCGACCGTGAGGCGGCGATCGCGGCAGCGAGGGTCGCCGTGGTCCATTGGCGGGCAGGGTCGGCATGGAGGTGCCGCAACGCGCGATGGACCACCGGGTCACCCATCATGCCGAGCCAGGTGCCTCGGCGTTCGCCGACATGAGCGGGCAACCAGGCGCGCAGCACCTGGATCAGGACGATGTCGACAAGGGAGGCGAGCACCGCCGTGGTGGCGATCTGCGGATGGGCGAGCTCGCGGCCGAGCATCCGCACGGCCTCGTCGAGGCCGTGCGCGCCGGTGCTGCCCCGGACGTGCATCAGCTCGGGCAGGGCGAATAGGAGTTGGGTCCGTACGGTGCGGTCGCAGTCATACGCGATGGTGACGATCCTGGTGTCCGGGGCGCTGGTCCCGAACCGAACCGCCTCACCGGTCCGCCGGGCCCGGGCCAGCTCGACCGGATCACAGGCCGTCACCGGCGAACCGGGCGCGTCGCCCAGCACGTAAGGGACTCCCGCGGCTAGGAGGACGACATCGCCGGCACCCAGCCGCAGCGGCGAATGCCCTGCCAGCGTCAGCCAGGCCTCGCCCGCGGTGATGGCGTGCAGACCCGCGGCCGAGCCGTCGTCGCCGGCGACGGCCCATCGACCGCCGGCCTCGACGCAGGCGCCGAGCGTGCCCCGGACCCCGGCCACCCTGAGCACATCACTCACCACATCCATGACGCACGAGGTTAACCATCTGGCGCAGGGAAGCATCGACTGGGTCATTCTGTGGTCCGTACGGTTTCTCCATGGTCAACAAGGCAATGCGGGGCTCTGTCACCGCCGGCAACCGGCACGATCGTCGTCACCGGATGAGGGCTCTCCAGTTCGACCGCTTCGGATCCCCCGACGTCCTCGTGCTCCGCGACGTCACCACACCCGAACCGGGCACCGGCCAGATCCGGATCGCGGTGCGGGCGTGTGGCCTGAATCCCGCCGACTGGGCGAACGTCGCCGGCCTCTTCGCCGACCGACTGCCGCCACCGCCGCGCGGACTCGGACTCGAGGTCTCCGGCGTCGTTGACGCGGTCGGCCAGGGGGTCACCGACGTCGAGGTCGGCGACCGGGTGTTCGGACCGGCGCCCTACGACGGCCCGACGGCCGGCGCCGCCGAATACGCGCTGATGACCAGGTGGGCACGCCTTCCCGGCGGTGTCGCGGACGAGCAGGCCGCCGGGATACCGATGGCCGCCGACACGGCGCTGCACGCCCTCGACGATCTCGGCGTCCGGCCGGGTGAGCTGCTGCTCGTCCACGGCGCGGGCTCCACCGTCGGCGAGGCGGCGGTGCGCCTCGCTCTGCACCGCGGCGCCCGGGTGATCGCCACCGCCGGCTCGGCCAAGGCCGCCTCCTTGCGGCAGGCAGGCGCTGCCGTGACCGGCTACGGCGAAGGTATGGTCGAGCGGGTCACCACCCTGGCCCCCGGCCGTATCGACCGGGCCCTGGACGCCACCCCGACCGGGGGCCGAGCCGACCGCCCCGGCCAGGCCGGCCCGGCTGGTGGTTCGCTGCCGGCCCTGATCGAGCTGACCGGGAACCCCGACCTGGTCCTGACCATCTCGGACTTCGCCGCCGCGGCAGAACTCGGCACCCGGACCACTCAGATCGACATGCGATACGACCTGCTGGACGAGATCGCCCGGCTGGCCGGCAGCGGTGTCCTGACCGTCACGATCGCCCGCACCTTCCCGCTCGAGGCCATCCGGGAGGCCGCCGACCTCAGCCGATCCGGGCGGCCCGGCGGCAAACTCATCCTGCTCCCGTAATCCTCGATCGACCGAGCTCGTCGGGTACGGCTCGAACGCCCCTGGATCGGCCAGCGCCAGCTGCATCGCGTCCCGCCCCGTGACCGGCCGCCCGTCCGTGGACGCGCACGCCGCGGACGGCATCAGCGGTGACCCGTCGATCAACAGGCTCCGCGGTGCGCGACCGTGCCGTGTGAGGTAGGCCGCGGTGTGCGCGGTCCCGGAATCCACACCCGGCCGCATCTCGCTGGCATCCATGGCGGCCAGCGTGGAACCACGCCGCATCGTCGCCCCGCCGGAGCGACGATCGTCGCTATGATCCTCGTGCTTGTCCGACAACCACGGGGGTGTGACCTGACATGCGCCGTACGCTGATGTCCACGATCGTCCTGGCCACCGCGGCCGCCCTGCTGCCCGCCGCACCAGCCGCGGCGCGGGCCGCGGCTCCGTCGCTCGACGCGAGGCCGCCGGCCGCGGTCGGCTCCGGGCAGAACTCGATCGAATTCCCGGTGACGCTGACCGGCACCGGCGGTCAGGACCGGGCCTACCTGCGGCTCACCATCACGCCGGTGCCGGGCGGCGACGTCCGGCCGCTGGCGCGGACACTGCTGCTGACCTACGACGGCGCGAGCCGCCGGCCGCTCACCTACACCACGCAGGGCGACACGCTGATCGCCACCACGCCGTCGCTGACCGGCGTGGCCGAGGGCGACACGGTCACGTTCCAGCTAGGCATCGCGCTGCAGCCGACCACGACGGCACCGCACGTGGACGCGATGCGCGTGGACATCCGGACCGAGGCGCTCGACGCCCAGGGTGGCGTGCTCGCCGCCGACCCCGCGCCGGACCGGGTCACGCTGTTCGAGCCGCGCGCCGAGCTGATCGGACTGCCCGCGCAGGTGCGGGTCGGCACGCCGTTCGAGGTGACCGTGCGCACCACGAACACGACGCCGCTGGCGTACAACCTGCTGCTCGAGACCATCTACCTGGGCCGGACGGGAGACAGCAACCGGCTCGTGACGGTCGAGCGCCGCGATGGTGCACGGTGGACGACGGTGCCTGGACCGACCGACAACTATTTCTGGTACGTGGCCGGGAACTACCCGAGCCTGCAACCCGGCGGCGTCTTCGAGGCCCGGCTCCGGATGACGTTCACGGACGACGCGGCGGCGGGCGAGGAGCCCTGGCTTTACCACAACGTGTACACGATCTTCGGTACACCGATCGCGACCGACAGCCGCCCGTTCACGATCCTGCCGCGCGCCTGACGGTGAGGGGGCTTCCGCGCGGAAGCCCCCTCACATCCGCGCCCTCAGCACGTCGAACTCGCAGCCCGGCGAGTCCGGGTCGAAGCCGTGCTCGACCAGCCAGCGGGCCGCCACCAGGCTGCGCCACGACCACCAGCCGCGGATCACGTCGAGGTCGACGCCGGCGCCGTAGCCGGCGACCACGTCGCCGAGGCGCTCCTCGTGGCCGAGCGTCAGCACCGCGAGGTCGAACATGGCGTCGCCGCGGGCGGCCTCGGACCAGTCGATCACGCCGGTGACCCGGTCGCCGTCGACGAACACGTGGGTGATCTGCAGGTCGCCGTGCACGAACACCGGCTTCCACGGCCGCAGCGCGGCCTCGGCGACCTCCCGGTTGCGGCGGACCAGGCCGGCCGGGAGGACGCCGTTCCTGACGAGCCAGTCGCACTCACCGTCCAGGCGGGACACCAGATCGTCGAGCCGGAAGCCCGGCCAGGGTGGCAGCGGCGCGTCGTGCAGCGCCCGCACGGCCGCACCGGCCGCGGCCCACGCGCGCGGCGACGCGGGTGACGGCTCGCCGAGGCGGCCGAGCGCCATCCCGGGTACGGCGGCGAGCGCCAGCACGGGCGGCTCACGCCACAGCACCCGCGGCGTCGGCACCGGAGCCATCGCCATCGCCTCGACCTCCACGTCGATGCGCGTCCGATCGGCGTCGACCTTCAGGAACACGTCCCCGACGCGCAGCGTCGCACGCTCACTGTGGGCGACGACGACCTCGACCTCATCCACGCCGGCCATCATCACGGAACGCTCATCAACCCCGCCACGGGTTTAACCGGGCATCCGGCTGGCTCTCCTCCGACACACTGGAGGCCCATCGACGACGCGGAGGTGTGCGCAGTGGACAGCGCGCCTACCAGTCCTTTCACCGGGAGGCCTCCACGGGCCGGGGCTGGGGTGTCTGGACGGGCTCCGGACGTCGCCTGATCGGGCCGCTGAACGCGGCCGGAGTCGCCAGGGCCTACCGGCGCCTCCTCGCCGCCACGCTCCTGATCGGCGTCGTCTTCACCCTGGTCGGCGGCGTGCTGGCCCGACTCGGCACCGCACTGGTCGTCGGCTGCGTCTTCGCGTTCGGCGCCTGGATGGCGCAGGCCTGGGCGCTGTCGCGCGAGGCCGAGTTCCGGATCGAGGACATGATGCTGTCCGAGCTGGAGCGCGAACGGCTGGCGCCGCTCGCGGAGCGGATCATCGCGTTGGAGAGGCAACGGCGCGAGATCCGCTGAGAACGGGGCTCCGGCGTGCGACGCGCTACGGTCCAGCAAGCAACCCGCCTGCCGGCGTTCCCGGCGAGGACCCGGGTCGTCCGCGCCCTCCGCGCGGCACGCCTCCGGCCGCAGGGCGACACGCTGGACGACATCGAGACGTTTCCGGAGTCTCGCCTCCACGGACGTGGCTCTGAACCCGGATATCATCGCCCGATGGCCGCATTCGCGCAGATCTCGCTGGGCGTAGACGATCCGGACCGGGCCGGCGCCTTCTGGGCGCAGGCCCTCGGCTACGTCCGCCGCCCGCCGCGATGGGACGGCGACGAGTGGATCGTGATCGAGCCGCCCCCGGGCGAGCGTGGCCCCGCCATCGCCATGGACACCAGCGAGAGCCCGGCCGAGGAATTTCCCCGCATCCACATGGATCTCGACGCCGGCGACCGCGACCTGGACACCGAAGTGGATCGTCTGATCGCGCTCGGCGCGCGGCACGTCGACTGGCCGTACTATCCGGAGCCCGGCGAGCGCCACCCCGCGGAACCGCCGTACGTCGTCCTCGCGGACCCCGAGGGTAACCGGTTCTGCGTCGCCGGATACCGGACCTCCGCGTAGCGACCCATTGCTCACGCCGCGTGCGTACGCCATTCTCATCAGGCTGCCGTCCGTAGGAGCCGGGTGACGATCAGCGAGCTTGCGCAGAGCTACGACCCGCTGGGTGAGCACCTCGCGGACCCGTACCCGTTCTACGCCACGGCCCGGCGCCGGGAGCCGGTCTTCTACTCGCCGCGGCTGGACGCCTGGGTGGTCACCCGCTTCCGCGACGTGGACGCGGTGCTCCGCGACTCCGCCACGTTCTCGTCCGTCAACAGCCTGCGCCCGATCCGCCCGCTCTACCCCGCAACGCTCGCCGCGCTCGCCGACGGCTATCCGCCCGCACCGGACCACATCACCTCCGACGGGCCGGCCCACCATCGGCTGCGGGTCCCGTACACCCGGCATCTGACCGCTCCCGGCCGCGTCAAGACCCTGGAGCCGGAGATCCGCGCCCGGGCCACCACGCTGCTCGACGCGCTCGACACCGGCGCGGCCGACCTGGTCGCCGGCTACACGGCGCCACTGCCACTGGGCACCGCCGCCGGCCTCTTCGGGCTCGCACCGTCCGATGTGGAGATCGCGCGAGCGGGCAGCGAGTCGCTGTTCCGGCTGGGCAGCGCGGATCTCTCACCGGACGAGGAGGCAGCCGCCGCCCGTACCGCCGTGGCCTTCCACCGGATGATGGCCGGTTACGTGCGGTCGCGGCGCGCGGCCCCGACCGGGGACCTGATCAGCGACGTGGTGGCGGCGCTCGCGCCGGGCGCGGAGCCGCTCACGTTCGGTCAGGAGGCCGAGGTCGTCGGCACGCTGTCCAGCACGTTCGGCGCCGCGCACATCACCACCACGGACCTGATCGGCAACGCGATCCGGCTGCTGCTCGACCACCCCGACCAGTGGCGGCTGCTGCGCCGCAACCCCGACCTGATCCCCCACGCGGTCGAGGAGGCGCTGCGCTGCGAGGCGCCGGTCCCGACGATCTTCAGATACGCCACCCGGCCGGTCACGCTCTCCGGCGTGGACGTCCCGCAGGGCGCGCACGTGCTGCTGATCTTCGCCTCCGCGAACCGCGACGAGGACCGCTTCCCCGACGCGGAGTGCTTCGACGTGACCCGCACCCCGAGCCGCCACTTCGGGTTCGGCGCGGGCGTGCACACCTGCGCCGGCGCCGGCCCGGCCCGCGCCCAGGCCCGGATCGCGCTCGGCCTCCTCGCCGAGCGCCTGCCCGACCCGCGCCGCGACCCGGACCACGACATCCCGCTCCGGCGGTCGATCAACGTGCGAGGACCGCTCTCGCTGTACGTACGCCGGTAAAAGGTCTTGGTGTCCCGCTTCCGGCGCCGGTCGCTACCCGCGGGCACCGGCCCGCCGCGGGTACGGAGCGTTCACTCCGGTCAGGGCGTGGACAGCCGGGCTCCCTGCCGCGACCGTGGGTGGTCACCGAGAACCGAGGAATGTCGGGGGCCGCTGATAGCGTGCGCGGCATGACGGGGGTCGATGATGAAAAGGCCGTGTTGTGGGAGTTTTTGACGTACCAGCGGGGGGTGGTTCACGACATTGTGGCGGGTCTGAGCGACGACGCGTTGCGCACGGTGGTCCTGCCGTCGGGGTGGAGTCCGCTCGGGATGGTCGAGCACCTCGGGCACGCCGAGCGGCACTGGTTCCAGGACATCTTCACCGGCGAGTCCGCACCGCTGCCCTGGCCCGAGGACGACGCACCCCCGCTGACCACGCCGCGCCCGCCGGAGGTGGTCTTCGACTTCTACCGGGCCCAGTGCCGCATCTCCGACGAGATCATCGCCGCCGCACCGCTGACAGCCGCGCCGGTGGGCCGGCATCACGACGAGCCACTGGCCGCACAGACCACCGACCTGCGGCGCATCATGCTCCACCTGATCGAGGAAACCGCCCGCCACGCCGGCCACCTGGACACAGCCCGCGAGCTGATCGACGGTCGAACCGGCCTCGGCCCACGCTGAGCGCTCACCCCGGGGCCCGGAGCCGGTCGACCCGATCGCGGAGACCGCGTGGCATGTCGGTCAGCTGGACCCGGTGCGCGAGTTGACCGGCAGGCGGGCCGCGCTGAGTGGTCACGCGGAGGGCTGGATCCAGTCGAAGGTGTGGGCGACCGCGCGCTGCCAGTTGCCGTACTCGGTGGCGCGCAGTGCCGGGCTCATGTCCGGCTGCCACTGGCCCGCGCGGTGCCACAGGTCGCGCAGTGCGCCCAGGTCCGGCCAGTAGCCGACGGCGAGTCCGGCGGCGTAGGCGGCGCCGAGCGAGACGGTCTCCGCGACCATCGGGCGGACCACCGGCACGTCCAGCACGTCCGCGACGAACTGCATGAGCAGGTTGTCCGAGGTCATGCCGCCGTCGACCTTGAGCGTGGAGAGCGCGATGCCGGAGTCCGCGTTCATCGCGTCGACGACCTCGCGGGTCTGCCAGCCGGTCGCCTCCAGCACCGCGCGGGCCAGGTGGCCCTTGGTGATGTAGCTGGTCAGCCCCACGATCACACCGCGGGCAGAGCTGCGCCAGTGCGGGGCGTACAGGCCGGAGAACGCGGGCACGATGTAGCAGCCGCCGTTGTCCTTGACGGTCCGGGCCAGCGTCTCGATCTCCGGCGCGGTGGTGATCAGGCCGAGCTGGTCGCGGAACCACTGCACCAGCGAACCGGTGATCGCGATCGAGCCTTCCAGCGCGTACGCGGGCGCCTCCCCGGCGAGCTGGTAGGCGACCGTGCTGAGCAGGCCATGGGTGGACGCGACCGGTTCCAGCCCGGTGTGCAGCAGCAGGAAGCTGCCGGTGCCGTAGGTGCACTTGGCCTCGCCCGGCGTGAAGCACGTCTGGCCGAACAGCGCGGCCTGCTGATCCCCGAGCGCGGCCGCGATCGGCACCCCGTCCAGCACGTCCCGGCAGGTGCCGAGCACGCCGACCGACGGCCGGATCGTGGGCAGTACGGCCGCCGGGATGCCGAAGAAGTCCAGCAGTTCGGGATCCCAGGCGAGCGTGCGCAGGTCCATGAGCTGGGTCCGGGACGCGTTGGTGACATCGGTGACGTGCAGGCCGGTCAGGTTCCAGATCAGCCAGGTCTCCATGGTGCCGAACAGGATGTCCCCGGCGAGCGCACGCTCCCGCAGCCCGGGCGTGTGGTCGAGCAGCCAGCGGATGCGCGGCGCGGAGAAGTACGTGGCCAGCGGCAGTCCGCAACGTTTCGGGATGCTCTCCGCGCCCGGCGTGGCGGCGAGCGCGTTGACTAGCTCGTCCGTGCGGGTGTCCTGCCAGACGATGGCGCGCGCGACCGGGCGGCCGGTGTGCCGGTCCCAGAGCACGGTGGTCTCCCGCTGGTTGGTGATGCCGAGCGCGGCGACCTGGTCGAGCCCGATCCCGGCGGACTGGAGCGCGGCCGTGGCGGTCCGGCGGACGTGGTGCCAGATCTCCATGGCGTCGTGCTCCACCCAGCCGGGGCGCGGATAGTACTGGTGGTGCTCCTGCTGGGCGACCGCGTGCAGCCGCCCCCGGCGGTCGAAGACGATGCACCGGGTGGAGGTGGTCCCCTGATCTATGGCGACGACGTAACGCTCGGACACGGCTCAGCTCCCCGTCTCAGTGTCGCGACGACCCCAGGTCCCGGGAGATGGCGCGGGCCGCGTCCCGTACGAATCCGACAAGCCGGGCATGGGGTCGCGGCGCGGCGGAGCACAGCCGCTCCACGGCACCCGAGATCCCGATGGCCCCGACCACCAGCCCGCCGTAGCCCCTGATCGGGGCCGCGATGGACGCCTCCCCGGGCGTGAGCTCGGAGATCTCGCACGCCCATCCCGCCTCCCGAACCGCCACCAGCTCACGGGCGAGGTCGCGGCGCGAGACGAGCGTCCGGCGGGTGAAGGACTCCAGCTCGTGCAGCGCACCGAAGGCAGTCGAGTCGTACGCCAGCAGGACCTTGCCGAGCGCGGTGGCGTGCAGCGGCAGCAGCGTGCCCACGTCGAGCGTCTGCAGCGAGTCGTCCGGGCGGAACACGTGGTGCACGACCAGCACCTGGCCCTCCAGGACCGTGCCGATCCGCACCGCCTCGCCGCTGCGCGCGGCCAGCGGATCCGCCCAGTTGATCGAGCGGGAGCGCAGCTCGTTGACGTCCAGGTACGACGTGCCGAGGTGCAGGAGCGCGGCGCCGAGCTGGTACTTGCCGCCCTCGTCCTGCTCGACGAACCCGACGCGCTGGAGCGTGCGGATGATCCCGTGCGCCGTGCCCTTCGCGAGGTCCAGCGACCGCGCTATCTCCACGATCCCGAGCCGCCCAGGACTGGTCGCGAGCAGTCGCAGCATCGCGGCCGCCCGCTCGATCGACTGCACGGAGCCGGGCATTCCTACAGGGTGCATCGAAACCGGCGGTTCGACAATGTCGACCCCGGTTCGTTGACGATCAATGTCGGCCGTCCATAGCGTCGGGCAGGTAACCACAGTGCAATCACCCCGTAACTTTGGAGGCGGGATGGCACAGCGATTCAGAATCCCCGGTGGCCTGACGGGCGAACTGGCCGCGGAGTTCGCCGGAACCTTGATCCTCATTCTCTTCGGGTGCGGCGTCGTCGCACAGGTCGTCGCCGGCGGGATCGGCGACCACGACAGCATCGCCTGGGCGTGGGGCCTGGGCGTCACGCTCGGTGTCTACGTGGCGGGCCGGATCAGCGGCGCGCACCTCAACCCGGCGGTCACGGTGGCGCTCGCGGTCTTCAAGGGCTTCCCGTGGCGCAAGGTGGCACCGTACGCGCTGGCCCAGCTGCTCGGCGCGTTCGTCGCGGCGCTGATCGTGCGCTGGAACTATACGGAGGTGCTCAACGCGTTCGACCCCGGTCTGACGATCAAGTCGCAGGGCGTGTTCTCCACGTTGCCGGGCAACGGCGCGCTGCCGGTCGGGGAGTGGGGCGCGTTCCGCGACCAGGTGATCGGCACCGCGATCCTGCTGTTCCTGATCCTGGCCGTGACCGACGTGCTCAACACGCCGCCGGGCGCGAACCTGGCACCGTTCGTGGTCGGGCTGATCGTGGTCGCGATCGGCATGGCGTGGGGCACGGACGCGGGCTACGCGATCAACCCGGCCCGCGACCTCGGCCCTCGGCTGGCGTCGTTCCTGACCGGATACGAGGGCGCGTTCCGGGATCAGAACGGGTATCCATACTTCTGGATACCGATCGTCGGGCCGCTGATCGGCGGCGTGCTCGGGGCCGGGCTCTACCAGGTCCTGATCGGCCGGTTCCTGCCGGCGCGGCCCGAGCCGGTGGCCGAGCCGGACGTCCCGGCCCAGCGCGCCGGCGTGTGAAGATCCAAACGTCTCGGGGGTACGTCGTGAGCGCGTCCCCCTCGGCCAGAAAGGGCACCCATGGCTGACTTCGTCGGCGCGATAGACCAGGGCACGACCAGCACCCGGTTTATGATCTTCGACCACGGCGGCAACGAGGTCGGCCGCCACCAGCTCGAACACGAGCAGATTCTGCCGCAGGCCGGCTGGGTCGAGCACAACCCGATCGAGATCTGGGAGCGCACGGTCGCGGTCGCCCGAACCGCGATGGGCAAACTCAACCTCTCCGCCACCGACCTGGCGGCGCTCGGCATCACCAACCAGCGCGAGACCACCGTGGTGTGGAACCGGCGCACCGGCCGGCCCTACTACAACGCGATCGTCTGGCAGGACACCCGCACCGACCGGATCGCATCCGCGCTCGACCGCGACGGCCGGGGCGACGTGATCCGCCAGAAGGCGGGGCTGCCGCCGGCCACCTACTTCTCCGGCGGCAAGATCCAATGGATTCTGGAGAACGTCGACGGGGTACGCGAGGCGGCCGAGGCCGGCGAGGCGATCTTCGGCAACACCGACTCGTGGCTGCTGTGGAACCTCACCGGCGGCGTCGACGGTGGCGTGCACGTCACGGACGTGACCAACGCGTCCAGGACCATGCTGATGAACCTGGAGACGCTCCAGTGGGACGACGAACTGCTGTCGTTCTTCGGCATCCCGCGTGCGATGCTGCCCGAGATCCGGCCGTCGTCCGAGCCGGCCGGCTACGGCGTGTGCCGGGTCTCCGGCCCGCTCGGCGGCGAGGTGCCGATCACCGGCGACCTCGGTGACCAGCAGGCCGCCACGGTCGGGCAGGTGTGCTTCAACGTCGGCGAGGCCAAGAACACGTACGGCACCGGCAATTTCATGCTGCTCAACACCGGCCACGAGCTGGTGCGGTCCAGCAACGGGCTGCTCACCACGGTCTGCTACCAGCTCGGCGAGTCCGCACCGGTCTACGCGCTGGAGGGCTCGATCGCGGTGACCGGCTCGGCCGTGCAGTGGCTGCGCGATCAGCTGCGCATCATCGGCAACGCGGCGGAGAGCGAGTCGCTGGCCGCGCAGGTCGAGGACAACGGCGGCGTCTACTTCGTGCCCGCGTTCTCCGGCCTGTTCGCGCCGTACTGGCGGTCGGACGCGCGCGGCGCGATCGTCGGGCTGTCCCGCTACAACACGAACGCGCACATCGCACGCGCCACGCTCGAGTCGATCTGCTACCAGACCCGGGACGTGACCGAGGCGATGCGCGAGGACTCCGGCGTCACGCTCGACGTGCTCAAGGTCGACGGCGGCGTCACCGCGAACAACCTCTGCATGCAGCTCCAGGCGGACGTGCTCGGCGTGCCGGTCAGCCGGCCGGTCGTCGCGGAGACCACGGCGCTGGGCGCGGCCTACGCGGCCGGGCTCGCGGTCGGGTTCTGGAAGGACACCCAGGAACTGCGCGCGAACTGGAACGAGTCGCAGCGCTGGCAGCCCACCTGGGACGCGGAGCGCCGTGAGCAGGGGTACGGCCGGTGGAAGAAGGCGGTCGAGCGCACGCTCGGCTGGGTCGACGTCGACTGACCGGATGTCCGGGGCGGGCCCGCACGCCGGGTGCCGCCCCGGCTCCCGGCACGGGGCGGGCGAACCGCCGCGAGATCTTGATCGTGAGCTGTGCTTCTGGGGAGGCGGTGCAGGATGAGCAGCACGGGAGATCTGTCGCCCGCGGGCCGCGCGGCGGCGCTGGACGCGCTGGCCGGCGACCGTGAGCTGGACGTCGTCGTGATCGGCGGCGGCGTGGTCGGCGCCGGCTGCGCGCTGGACGCGGTCACGCGCGGGCTGAGCGTGGGGCTGGTCGAGGCGCGGGACTGGGCGAGCGGGACATCGAGCCGGTCCAGCAAGCTGCTCCACGGCGGGCTGCGCTACCTGGAGATGCTCGACTTCGGCCTGGTGCGGGAGGCGCTGCGGGAGCGCGGCCTGATCCTCTCCGTGCTGGCACCGCACCTGGCCAGGCCCGTGCGGTTCCTCTACCCGCTGCGGCACCGCGCGTGGGAACGGGCGTACGCGGGCGCGGGCGTGCTGCTCTACGACGTGATGGCGCGGCGGGGCGGGCTGCCACCGCATCGGCACCTGACCCGGCGGCAGGCTCTGCGTGCGTGCGCCGCGCTCCGCAAGGACAGCCTGGTCGGGGCGTTGCAGTACTCGGACGCCCAGGTCGACGACGCGCGGCACACGCTGTTTCTGGTGCGGACCGCCGCGGCCTACGGCGCGCACGTCGCGTCGCGGACCCGCGTGGTCGGCTTCCTGCGCGAAGGAGCGCGGGTGACCGGCGTACGGGTACGCGACCTCGAGTACGACCGCACGTTCGACGTTCGCGCGCGCCAGGTGATCAACGCGACCGGCGTGTGGACCGACGAGACGCAGAGCCTGGTGGGGGAGCGCGGGCAGTTCCACGTGCGCGCGTCGAAGGGCATCCACCTGGTGGTGCCGCGCGACCGCATCCAGTCGACGAGCGGGCTGATTCTGCGCACGGCCAGCTCCGTGCTGTTCGTGATCCCGTGGGGACGACACTGGATCATCGGCACGACGGACAGCGACTGGACGCTCGGCAAGGCTCACCCGGCCGCGTCCCGCAAGGACATCGACTATCTGTTGTCGCAGGTCAACCGCGTGCTGGTCACGCCGCTGACGCGCGCGGACGTGGAGGGCGTCTACGCGGGCCTCCGGCCGTTGCTGCACGGCGAGTCGGAGTCGACGTCGCAGTTGTCGCGGGAGCACACGGTCGCGTCGCCGCAGCCCGGGCTGGTCGTGGTAGCCGGCGGCAAGTACACCACCTATCGCGTCATGGCAGCGGACGCGGTGAACGCGGCGGCGCACAATCTCGGCGGCGCGATCCCGCGGTCGGTGACCGCGCGCGTGCCGCTGGTCGGCGCCGAGGGCTTCGCCGCGCTGTGGAACCAGCGGCATCGGCTCGCCGCGTCGTCCGGCCTGCACGTGGCGCGGATCGAACACCTCCTCGGCCGGTACGGCGCCCTCATCCACGAGGTGCTGCGGTTGATCGCCGACGATCCGTCGCTCAAGTCCCCGGTCGCCGGCGCGGACGACTACCTCCGGGCGGAGGTGGTCTACGCCGTGACGCTCGAGGGGGCGCGGCACATCGAGGACGTGATGACCCGCCGCACCCGGATCTCCATCGAAACGTTCGACCGCGGGATGGAGGCGCTGCCGGTGGTGGCGGACCTGATGGCCGGGCCGCTGGAATGGACGGACGAACAGAAGCGTAAGGAGATCGAGCACTATCGGCTGCGGGTGGAGGCGGAGCGCGCCTCCCAGGAGGAGCCGGACGACGAGACCGCGGACGCGACACGCCTCGGAGCGCCGGAGGTCGTGCCGCTGGCGTGAGGCCTCGGCCGCCGCCGGATTCCCGCTGCGCGGCGGCACCGGGCGGCTTCTCAGGTCGTGTAGGGCGGGCACGTCAGGCTCCCAGGTAGGTCAGGACCGCGCGGACGCGGCGGTGGCCGCCGTCGGCCGGGTCGAGGCCGAGCTTGGCGAAGATGTTGCTGATGTGCTTGTGGACCGCGTTGCCGGTGATCAGCATCCGGTCAGCGATGTCCCGGTTGTCGTGTCCCTGTGCCATCAGCGCCAGCACCTCCCTCTCCCGTGGCGTCAGTCCGGCCGTCGGATCCTCCGGGCCGCGGACGAGCAACTGGGCCACCACGTCCGGATCGAGCGCGGTGCCGCCGGCCGCGACCCGGCGCAGCGCGTCGACGAACTCCTCCACCCGGCTCACCCGGTCCTTGAGCAGGTAGCCGACCGCGTTCCCGGACCCGAGCAACTCGGCGGCGTAGTCACGCGCCACGTACTGCGACAGCACCAGCACGGGCAGACCGGCGATCTCCTCCCGGGCGCGCAGCGCGGCACGAAGTCCCTCGTCCCGGTAGGACGGTGGCAGCCGCACGTCCACCACCGTCACGTCGGGGCGGTGCGTGCGCACCGCGTCGAGGAACGTCTCGGCGTCCCCGGTCGCGGCCGGCACGGTGCAGCCGGCGTGGCGTAGCAGCAACGCCAGGCCCTCGCGCAGCAGAGCGTCATCCTCCGCGATCACGACTCGCACGGGACCTCCACGGTGACGGTCGTGGGGCCGCCCGGTGGGCTGTGCACCCGTAGCGTGCCGTCCAGCGCCTCGGCCCGGCGGGCGAGTCCGGTGAGGCCGGTGCCGCGGTGCGGGTCGGCGCCGCCGGTGCCGTCGTCGGTGACGGTCGCGGTCAGCGTGCGACCGTCGTGCCGCACGCGCACCTCCGCCCGCTGTGCGTGGCCGTGCCGGGCGGCGTTGGTGAGCGCCTCCACCACCGCGAAGTAGGCGAGCGCCTCCACCGCGGCCGGCACCGCGGTGGTGTCCGGCACGTCGAGCGTGACCGGCAGCGGGCAGTGGGCGGCGGCGCCGGTCAGCGCGCCCTTGAGCCCGTGCTCGGCCAGGACCGGCGGATAGACGCCGTGGATCACGGTGCGCAACTCGGTCATGGCGCCCTCGGTGGCGTCGTGTGCCTCCGCGAGCAGCTTCCGGACGAGCACGGTGTCGCCCTCGCCGACCCCGTCCAGCACGCGCCGGGACACGGCCAGCCGCATGGCGATCGCCACCAGGCGGGCCTGGGTGCCGTCGTGCAGGTCCCGCTCGATCCGCCGGAGCTCGGCGGCGTGCGCGTCCAGCAGGTCCAGCCGGGCACGGTGAACCTGCTGTCGCGTGGTCGGCGCCAGCACCGCGTGGCACAGGCGTGCGTGGACGCGGGCGAGGCGCGGGGCGACGAGGACCGTGGCCACGGTGAAGATCGTGGCCTGGGCAGGGCCGAGCACGAGCGCGGTCGGCCAGTCGTCGACCGCGATCTCGAAGAACAGCCGGGGCTCGACGGCGGGCCAGAGGACGGTCGAGACGGCGCCGAGCAGTGCATTCCCCACCAGGAAAACCAAGATCAAGGGTTAGGCGTGCCCGTCGTGGCGTGGATCGGCAGCCACAGCAGAGCGCGGGTCGTGGTCGGGGTGCCGGGATCGGTCGGGATCTTTCGGTATTCGTCGGCATTCTGGCGGTGCTGCACGGCCCACGGAACCGCCAGCGTGGGAAGCAGCAGCAGCGGTAACGCGAGAACGGTCAGCAGAGCCGAGTTGCAGACGCCGATGAGGTAGGTCGTCGTGCGCCACACGCCGACCATTCTGGAGCGCCGGGCCATCCGCGGCACTACCCCAAGGGGTACCTCTGATGCGGTGGCCTGGGGTATCGGTTGGCGGCGGGCGCGCTTCTAGCGTCGACGCCATGAAACCGACTCGCCGTCAGATCCTCCAGGCCGCCGCGCTCGTCCCCGCCGGGGCCGCGCTGCACGTCCCGGACGCACGGCACACCGCCGACCTCCTGAAACCGATCACCGCGCTCGGAGTCGTCGGGGTCCTCCTCCGGGCTCACCCCGGCGACATCCGCGCGACCGACGGCGTGCCGATCGACGCACGGTTCCGCATCGCGAGCACGCGCAAGCCGTTCCTGGCCACGGTCGTGCTGCAGTTGGCCGCCGAGG
Organism: Catenuloplanes atrovinosus; assembly: GCF_031458235.1. NCBI lineage: Bacteria > Bacillati > Actinomycetota > Actinomycetes > Micromonosporales > Micromonosporaceae > Catenuloplanes > Catenuloplanes atrovinosus. The sequence goes on from NZ_JAVDYB010000001.1 coordinate 2,165,314, forward strand.
GCAAGCTGACGCTGGACGGCCCGGCGCCCGACCTGCGGTTCTCGATCCGGCAGCTGCTGCAGCACACCACCGGTCTCCAGGACGACCTGCCGGGGTACGAGACGGCGGAGGAATACCTGGCCCGGCGCTTCGACGTCCACACCCGGGCCGAGCTGATCGCGCGGGCGACGGCACGGCCGCTCGCGTTCGCGCCCGGCACCGGCTGGCGATACTCGAACGCCGGTTACCTCATGGCCGCCGACGTCGTCGAGCGGCTGACCGGCCGCCCTCTCCGCGCCGAGATCACCACGCGGATCCTGCGCCCGCTCGGCCTGCGAGACACCGGCTTCCCCGGCACGTCACCTTATCTGCCCCGGCCGCACGCGCGGGCATATCAACAGCTCGGCGCCGATCTGACCGACGTCACCGTGCAGGTCCCCGGCGACCCCGACTCGATGGTGTCGACCGCGTCCGACCTCGGCCGGTTCTTCCGCGCGCTGCTCGGTGGCCGGCTGCTGCCGCCACGCTGGCTGGCGGAGATGCGGCGCACGGTCCCGGTCGACGCCGGTCTCCAGGAGATCTGGCCCGGCATGGAGTACGGCCTGGGCCTGATGCGGCGACCGTTGCCGGGCGGGGGCGTCCGCTGGGGCCACGACGGTGGTGACGCCGGTTTCGCCACCGTCACGGGCGTCACGGAGGGCGGTGCCCGCAGCGTCGTCATCAGCATGTCCACCACGCTCGCCGGCGACGCCGCGGTCCGCCAGCAACAGGCCGCGGACCGCGTCACCGAGCGCCTGCTGCAGCGAACATGACGATCCGCGAGCCATCCGGCGGCTTCCGGTCGCTGTCGAATCAAGGACTGTGGTTTTCCCACTCAGTCGATTGAGTGCCGTCATCGCCTAGCGAGGGAGACGCCATGAGCACGCGTGCGAGCGAATCGTCAGCGCAGCGCCGGCCACCACCGCGCCGCAGCGGTGAGCGGAAACCCGGCAGGACGCTCCTGCGGGCCGGGGGAGCGGCCGTGCTCGCCGTGCTGCTGCTCGCCGCGCCAGTCGCGGCCCCGGCGTCCGCCGCACCCGGGGCCCCGGACGGCAACCCGGTGGTCACGTGGGACCTGCACGCCGAGCGTGCGGTCTGGGACGTGGCGCGGCAGCCGCCGTACGTGACCGGCCGAAGCTTCGCGGTCGTGCACGGTGCGGTGTACGACGCGGTCAACGCCATCGCGGGGACGCCGTACGCGCCGTTGATCAGCGCTCCGCGGGCGACCGGGCGGGAGTCGGTGCCGGCGGCGGTGGCCACGGCCGCGTACCGGACGCTCGACTGGATGTTTCCGGCACAGCACGCCGACCTGACCGCGACGTATCAGGCGTACCTCGACGAGATCCCGGACGGCCGTGCCGAGCGGGACGGCATCGCGGTCGGCAGCCGTGCCGCCGACGCCATGATCGCCAACCGGACCGGTGACGGCGCGTACGGCGACCGGACCTGGACCCAGGGCACCGCGCCGGGACAGTGGCGACCGACGCCGCCCACGTTCGCGCAGGACGGGGCGTGGGTGGGGTACACGCGCCCGTTCGTGCTGCCGTCCGCGGACCTGTTCCGCACCGCGGGCCCGCCGGCCCTCACCAGTCGTGCGTATGCCCGGGAGCTCAACGAGGTCAAGGACCTCGGCGGGATCGACAGCACGAAACGGACCGCGGACCAGACCGAGGCCGCGATCTGGTGGCACGACCGGCGCCTGACCATCTGGGAGATCCGTCGTCAGCTCGCCACCGCGCAGCGCCTCGGCACGCTGCCGACGGCCCGGCTGTTTGCGCTGGTCAACACGTCCATCGCGGACTCCGCTGTGATCTGCTTCGCGGAGAAGGACCGGTGGAGCTTCTGGCGGCCGGTCACGGCGGTCCGGCTGGCGGACACCGACGGCAACCCCGCCACGCACGGCGATCCGGACTGGACGCCACTCGCGATCACGCCGCCGCACCCCGACTTCACCTCCGGCCACGCCTGCTCGACCGGCTCGGTCACGTCGGCGTTCCGCGCGTTCTTCGGCCGCGACGACATCCCGTTCAGCGCCTACAGCGCCGACGCGGGCACCCGTCGGCACTACACCAGCTTCAGCCAAGCCCGCGACGAACTCATCGGCGCCCGGGTCTGGGCCGGCGTGCACTTCCGCTCCGCGGACGTGCACGGCACCCGGATCGGCGAGCAAACCACCGCCTACCTGCTCAAGCACGCCTTCTACCGCACCTGACCCGCCGCAGGGGGCGCCGCTCACCCGGGCGGGCGGCGTCGGGCCGCCGATCGCGGTGAGCGGACTGCGGATCGTCGGGACCGTGGATAGGCTCGATCCTCAGTGACCAGCTCAGCCTGTTTTGGGGGCCCGGTGAACGTCTACGAGCTCATGAGTGCGGCCCGGGATGCGATGACCGTGCGGCGAGTGTTCGGCGAGCCGTATGAACGGGACGGCGTGACCCTGGTCCCGGCCGCGCTGGTGGCCGGTGGGCTCGGCGCCGGCAGCGGCCGGATCAGGGAGCCCCGGACGGACGGCGAGCCAGACGCTGCACACGCGGCGGGCGGCAAGACGACCGACCACGGTCCCGCCGCCAAGGGCGCCACGGCCGACAAAGCCGACAAGGCCGAGAAGGCGGACAAGGCCGAGAAGGCGGACAAGGCCGACAAGCCTGAGAAGGTCGACAAGCGCCACGGCAAGAACGGCGAGCGGCAGGGCGACGGCGGCGGGTTCGGGATGGCGGCGATCCCGGTCGGGGCCTACAGCATCCGCGACGGTGAGGTCCGCTGGCACCCGGCGGTCAACGTCAACCTACTGATCATCGCGGCCTCCGCCGTGACCGTCACATGGCTCGCCGGCCGTGCTCTCGCCCCGCGCCGCAGACGGTAGCTCACCCGGTGACCTGCCATGAGGTAAGGCGACAACGCGGGTGTTCTGTCACGCCGCCGCGGAGGTAAGGCGGCAGCGCGGTGATGAGCCGTGCCGGCCGGCGAGCTAAGGCGACAACCCGGGTGACCTGCCGTGCCGGCCGCGAGCTAAGGCGACAACCCGGGTGACCTGCCGTGCCGGCCGCCGAGCTAAGGCCACAACCCGGGCGACCTGCCGTGCCGGCCGCGAGCTAAGGCGACAACCCGGGCGACCTGCTGTGCCGGCCGCCGAGCTAAGGCGACAACCCGCGTGACGTGCCACGCCAGTCGCCGAGGTAAGGCGCCGCAGTGACGTCCGCCGACGTCGAACGTCGCGGGTGTCTTGCGCCGGATGACCGCTGGAAATGCGCAGGGAGGCCTTGGGTGACACGGTAGGTTCTCTCCGGGCGACCGTCCGTCTCCGAGATCGGCCGGACCGTCCCTTGTGTCCGGGGCGCGAAACATGGTCGGGTGGATCACAATGTTGTGGACGAACGATGGGAGGGACGGATGGCGGCTCCGGGAATCGTCCACGGTGGAATGTTCCGTCTGGGAGCAGGTCTCTAGTGGCGGAGCCCAGTCGTCTCGTGCGGGTCGCCGGGGCCGCTGATCGGCCGCTCGGGTATGTGATCGCCGACGGTCTCGTGCTGACGGCGGAGCATCACCCGGGGCGCCTGGACGACACGGTCGAGGTGGAGGACTACCCGGACCATCCGCGCAGCACGCCCGGCCGGCTGATCTGGTCGGACCCGGTGATGGAGGTGGCGCTCGTCGAGGTGCCGGCCGCGGCGGGGGAGACCCGGCTGCCACCGGCCCGGTTCGGGCGCATCCTGTCGTCCGGCACCGAGCTGGACGTGGTCGCGCTCGCGCTGACCACGGCGGACACCGGCGCGGAGATCCCGGAGCAGCGCACGCCGCCGGAGCGCGAGTCCATCCGCCCGGTGGGGACGGCACGGCCCCGGGGCCACGAGCCGCGGCCGGCGTGGGCGGGACCGACCCGGCAGACGCGCATCGTGACCGGGCCGCCGGATCCGATCTCGGCGCTGCGCGCGCTGGAGGCGCTGCAACCGCCGGACGACGAGCCGGAGGCGCCGGCCGACGAGGACGACGAGGAGGAACCGGCCGAACAGGCGGTCATGATCCATGGCCGGGTGCGCGTCTCGGACGGCCTCTACCAGCTCGAACTCGACGCGGACCGGCTGCCGCCGGGGCTCGCCGGCGCGCCGGTGTTCGCGCGCGGGCTGCTGCTCGGCGTGATCACCGATGACGCGTACCGGCCGGGGCGCCGCTCGCTGACCCTCACGCCGGTCTGGCGGCTGCTGCGGGACCGCACGTTCTCCCGGCCGGTGGGCCGGTTCGCGAAGCGGCCGGCGGTGTCCGAGCCGGTCGAGCTGGCGCACGCGCTCGTCGACCCGTATGCGGGCCCGGACCGGATCGTGGCCCGCGCGGCCGAGGGGCCGTACCCACCGCTGCTCACGGCGGAGGCCGCGGTGGTGCCGTTCCGCGGCCGGGTCCGGGAGATCCGCGAGCTGACCGCCTGGTGCAACGCCGAGGATCGCACCGTCCACATGCTGATGCACGCGCCGTCCGGCGAGGGTAAGACGCGGCTCGCGGCCGAGCTGCTGACCCGGCTGCGCGCGCAGGGCTGGCTCGGCGGCGTCGCCGGTGACCTGCGCCGGCTGATCGCGGGGCTGGACGCGGTGGACGGGCCGACCGCACCCACGCTGATCATCGTGGACGACGCGGAGACGCGCCCGCCGGCGCTGCTGGCCGAGGTGCTGGACCGGCTGGCGATGGGCCGCCGCGCCCGGATCCGCGCGCTGATGCTGGCCAAGAGCGCCGGCTCGTGGATGCTCGGGCTGAGCGACCGCACCCGGCTGGCCGGCATTCGCACGCTCGCGCTCGGGCCGCTCTACCCGGACCCGGCGATGCGCGCGGCCGAGCAGCGCCGCGCCGCCCGTGCCTTCGCGGAGATCTTCGACCGGGGGATGCCGGGCCGGCCGTACACGGCGGTGGTCGAGCAGTCGCCGCGGCCGATGACCGAAGGGCTGCCCGCGTTCGGGCACGCGCTGACGTTGCAGGCCGCGGCGTTGCTGTGGGCGATCGGCCGCCCGCTGCCGGACGCCGGCCGGTACTACCACGACCCGCTCGCCGCGCTGCTGCGGCACGAGGACCGCTACCTCAACAAGGTCGCGGACCGGCACCGGATCGCGCCGAACCGGCAGGCCCGCACGCGGCTGGTCGCGGTCGCCACGCTGTTCGGCGCGACCACCGAGGACGAGGCGCGCACGCTGCTGGGCGGCCACAACGGCACCGGCGACGTCGACGCGTGGCTGTCCGATCTCTATCCGGCCGAGCGCGGCGGCCATTGGCGCCCGGTGCGGCCCGCCCTGGTCGCGGAGGAGCTGGTCGTTCGCGCGCTGTTGCAGAACGGTGCCGCGTTGCGCACGGCCGACCTCGCGCTGTTCGTGCCGAGGGCGACCCATCATCAGCGGGTACGGATGCTGACGCTGCTGACCGGCGCGTCCGCCCGCCATCCCGCGCTGGCCGGCGTGCTGCGCGACCTGGTCCGCCGCCACCCGGACGCGCTCGCGCCCGCGGTGCCGGACGTGCGCGTGCGAGTGCCGGACCCGAGCCCGCTGCTGCGCGCGTTCGCCGACGTCGGGCCGACCGTCGCCGCGCCCACGCCGGCCGCGACCGCCACGCTGACGCCGCCGGTGCCGGACCGCCTCTACGCGTACGTGGCGTCCGCGAACAGCCGCGGCCTGACCTGGTGGCGGATCCTCTGTGAGGTCGACGCGCCGTACCTGCGGATCAAGGCCACGACCGAGGCGCCGGGCGGCGGCGTACCGCTGGTGATCGGTTCCATCGCGTGGCTGGGCGGGGCGACGGGCCGGCACACGGTACGGCCGGCGCCGCACCCGGACGAGTGGCACGTGATCGAGATGCCCGCGCCCACCGAGGCCGTGCTCGGCTCCGTCTCCGTGGTCGGTGACCGCAACTTCCCGACGCCCGCGATGCTGCTGGTCTCGCCGGAGCCGCTGACCATCCCGCCGGTCCCGGTCGGCCGCGTCACCGAGTCGGCGAACGCGCAGCTGGGACGCGCGCTGAGCGCGCTGCCGCTGTCCCGGCCGCCGTCCGCCGATCCGCCGGACCCGTTCTATCGTTAGGATTCCTTCGTGTCTTCGACCCTGGGGCCCGCGATCGACCGGCTCTACGAGGCGTTCGGGCGCCTGCCCCGGCCCGCGTCGGTGCGGTACTGCGAGTGCTGCTTCGACGACGCGGAGGAGAAGGCGCTGCTGGCCCCGGTCCCGCTGCGCGAGCTGAGCGCGGGCGCGCTGCACCCGTACGCGATGAACGTCATGATGACCGTGGGCGCCGCCGCCGACCTGCGCTACTTCCTGCCCCGCCTGCTGGAGGTGAACCTGGCCGGCGGCGACGGCCTGGTCGACCCGGAGTGGCTGCTCATCGCGGTGCGCCGGGCGGAGTGGCAGGCGTGGCCGGCCGCGGAACGGGAGGCGCTGCGCGCGTTCCTGCGCACGCTGTGGTCGGCCGTGCTCGCCGGTCACGAGCTGGACGCGGACGCCGTGCTCTGCGGCATCGGGCACGTCGAGGACGACCTCACGCCGTACCTGCTGGAGTGGCAGGCCGCACTGACCTCGACGCCGGCGGCCGAGGCGCTGGCGGAGCTCGGCCGCGAGAACGGCCGGCTCACCAACCCGTTCTGGGAGGAGCGCCCCGAACAGCGCGCCCAGGTCGAGGCGTGGCTTGCCGGCGACGCCCTCCGCCGCGACGTCCGCGACGCCCTCTACGCCGCCGGCCCCGACGACGACCTCCGCGAGGCCCTCACCGAACTCGACCTCGCCCTCTCCTGATCCCGCCCTGTGCCAGGTGGACGGCGTCCCCGACGGCCCGCCGCTCGTAGAAGCCCGGCTCGAACGGCCGAAAAATCCATATCCATAAACGTCTTCCGGCCGTACGGTCGGAGGGTGCCCGATGCGATCTTCGACCACCCCCGGCTCGCGGCGCTCTACGACGCGTTCGACGGGGACCGCGGCGACCTCGACCACTACCTCGCGATCGCGGACGAGCTGGGTGCGCGGCGCGTCATCGACGTGGGCTGCGGCACCGGGCGCCTGGCGGCCCGGCTGGCGGACTCCGGCCGTGCCGTGCTGGGCGCCGATCCCGCCCTGGCCTCGCTGGAGATCGCGCGGGCCAGGGACGGGCGCGTCAGGTGGGTGCACGCGGGCGCGGCGGACGTGCCGCCGTGGGACGCGGACCTGGCCACGATGACCGGCAACGTGGCGCAGGTGTTCGTCACGGACGCGGCCTGGGCGGCGGCGCTGCGCGGCGTCCGCGGCGCGCTACGGCCGGGCGGGTGGCTGGTGTTCGAGACCCGCCGGCCGGAGCGCCGCGACTGGGAGAACTGGCCGTCCGGCCCGGAGACGCGCGACGGCGTGGAACGCACGCTGCGGCTGACCGGCGTGAGCCCGCGCCTGGTGTCGTTCCGCCACACCTACCGCTTCCCCGACGGCACGGCGCTGACCTCGGATTCGACGCTCCGGTTCCGTACCCTCGAGGAGATCGAAGGGTCTCTGACCGCCGCGGGATTCACGCTCCGCGACGTGCGGGACGCCCCCGACCGGCCCGGCCTCGAATGGGTGATCGTGGCGCAGGCGGCTCAGTTGCCGACGCCCACGCTCCCCATCAGCGCGGTCGGGTAGCGGTCGCCGCGCGCCGCACCCCGCGGGACCGCCCGCTCGATCTCCGCCAGGTCACCGGCGGTGAGTGTCAGTTCCATGGCGGGCAGCGCCTCGGCCAGCCGGGTCCGCGTGCGCGCGCCGACCAGCGGCACCACGTCGTCGCCCTGCGCGGCCACCCAGGCGATGGCGAGCTGGGCGACCGTGCAGCCCTTCGCGTCGGCGATCCGGCGCAGCGCGTCGACCAGCGCGAGGTTGTGCTCCACGTTGCCGGCCGAGAAGCGCGGGATCATGGCCCGGCTGTCGCCCGCGCCGGCCGAGTTGCCCACGCTCCAGTGGCCGGAGATCAGCCCACGGCTGAGCACGCCGTACGCGGTCAGCCCGATGCCCAGCTCGCGCAGCGTCGGCAGCACGTCGTCCTCGACCGCGCGGGAGATCAGCGAGTACTCGATCTGCAGGTCGGCGATCGGGTGCACCGCGTGCGCGCGGCGGATCGTGTCCGCGTCGACCTCGGAGAGGCCCACGTACCGCACGTACCCCGCCTCGATCATCTCCTTGATCGCGCCGACCGTGTCCTCGATCGGCACCCGCGGGTCCAGCCGGGCCGGGCGGTAGACGTCGATATGGTCGACGCCGAGCCGGGTCAGCGAGTAGGCCAGGAAATTCCTGAGCGCCTCGGGCCGGTTGTCCATCGGGCCGAAGACGTGCCCCGGCCCGCGCAGCGCGCCGAACTTCACGCTCAGCCGGTACGAGTCCCGGTCCCGCCCGCGCAGCGCCTCGCCGAGCAGCAGCTCGTTGTGGCCCATGGCGTAGAAGTCGCCGGTGTCGATCAGCGTGACGCCCGCGTCCAGCGCGGCGTGCACGGTGGCGATGCTCTCCGCCCGGTCCGCCGCGCCGTAGGCGTCGGACATGCCCATCGCGCCCAGTCCCAGCGCGGAGACGGCGGGCCCGGTCCTGCCCAGGTGTCGTGTCTGCATCACAGCGTCCTTTCGTCGTGTGCCGTGACCTCACGGTGCGACGGTTCCGGGCGCGGCGGGAGCGGAGAGCCGATCGTGGGAGCGGCGCTCCCTGGCCGGCCGCGACCTGGGCGGGGCAGCATGGTGGTCATGCAGCGTGACCAGCTCGCCGACTTCGTCCGCCGCCGGCGCCTCGCGATCCGGCCGGCCGAGGTCGGCCTCGCGGACGGCCCCCGGCGCCGCACGTCCGGCCTGCGCCGCGAGGAGGTGGCGATGCTCGCCGGGATGTCGGTCGACTACGTGGTCCGGCTCGAACAGGGGCGCAGCAGCCAGCCGTCGACGCAGCTCCTCGGCGCGCTCAGCCGCGCGCTGCGCCTGACCGAGGATGAGCGGGCGCACCTGTTCCACCTGGCCGGTCACCAGCCGCCGCCCGCGGACGGCACCGCCCGGCTCGCCCGGGCCGGCCTGGTCCGCATGCTGGACCTGCTGGACGGCGCGTCGGCCGTGGTCATCTCCGACCTCGGCGAGGTGCTCGCGCAGAACCGGATGTCGCTGCTGGTCTCCGGCGAGCTGACCGGCTTCGGCGGCGACCGGCGATACCTGACCTACCGCTGGTTCACCGAGGCCGGGGCGCGCGCCGTCCACCCGCCCGAGGAGCACGAGCACCACGGCCGGACCCTGGTCGCGGACCTGCGCGCGACCGCCGGCCGCCGCGCCGGGGACCCGGTGGTCACCGCCCTGGTCGCGCGGCTGCGGGCGGCGAGCGCGGACTTCCGCCGCTTCTGGGACGAGCACGAGGTGGCCGTGCGCCGGGCCGACCGCAAGACGCTGCTGCACCCACGGGTCGGCCCGCTGCTGATGGACTGCGAAACGCTGGTGACGCCGGACCTGCGCCAGAGCCTGCTGGTCCTCACCCCGGCGAACGCGGAGACCCGGGAGCGGCTGGACCTGCTCCGGGTGGTCGGGATCGAGGAGTTCGGGGTGCCGCGCTGAGCCGCGCCGGCTTGGATCAGAACCGCGCTGCCCGCTTCTCGTGGAACGCGGTCACGCCCTCCACCCGGTCCGGGCTGGCCACGCCGATCCGGTGCCAGTGCTCGACCACGGCCGGATCGTCCGACTCCACGAACGCCTTCGCCGCCGCCAGCGACATCGGCGACCGGGACGCCACCGTGGCCGTGAACTCCGCCAGCCGCTCCGGCGTCGCCACCTCGGTCACCAGCCCCAGCGCGACCGCGCGCGCCACACCCACCGGGTCGCCGGAGAACAGCAGGTACTTCGCGACCGCCGGCCCGACCACGGACACCAGGCGCCGCGTGCTCGCCGCCGGATACACGATGCCGAGCTTGCCCGGCGGCACGCCGAACACCGCGTCCGCCGCCGCGAACCGCAGGTCACACGCGACCGCCAGCTGGCACCCGCCGCCGATCGCGTAGCCCTCGACGTACGCGATCGTCGGCCGCGGGAACGCCACCAGCGCCGCCTCCGCCCGCGTCACGATCGAGTCCTCGCCGCCCGGGTACGCCTCCTCGATGTTCGCCAGGTCCGCGCCCGCGCAGAACGTGCCGCCGGCGCCGCGCAGCACCAGCACCCGTACCCGCTCGTCCGCGGCCAGCGCCGACAGCAGCTCCGGCAGCGCACGCCACATGTCCGCGGTCATCACGTTCCGCTTGCGCTCGTTCGTGATCGTGACGGTCGCGACCACGCCGTCCACGGCCGACGCCAGGAACCCCATCACGCGCTCACGCCTCGAACCGCGACGGATCGCCCGCGCCCACGCGCAGCACCTCCGGCACGTCCTCGGACAGGTCGATCACGGTGGTCGGCACCACGCCGCACTCGCCCGCGTCCACCACCGCGTCCAACTGGTGATCCAGCCGCTCCTTGATCTCCCACCCCTGGACCGGCGCCTCGTCCTCGCCCGGCAGCAGCAGCGTGGTCGACAGCAGCGGCTCACCCAGCTCGGCCAGCAGCGCCTGGGTCACCGCGTGCGCCGGCACCCGTACCCCCACGGTCTTCTTCCGCGGGTGCAGCAGCCGCTTCGGCACCTCCCGCGTCGCCGGCAGAACAAAGGTGTAGCTGCCCGGAATCGCCGCCTTCACCGACCGGAACACCGCGTTGCTGATGTGCACGAACTGCCCCACCTGCGCGAAGTCCCGGCACACCAGCGTGAAATGGTGCTTGTCGTCCAGCCCCCGGATCGCCCGGATGCGCTCCAGCCCCTCCCGGTTCCCGACCAGACACCCCAGCGCGAAACACGAGTCCGTCGGATAGGCGATCAGCCCACCCTCCCGCAGGATCGCCACCACCTGCGCGATGGCCCTGGGCTGCGGATTGTCCGGATGCACGTCGAAGTACCTCGCCACCCCGGCAGCCTACCGCCCACGATCCGCCCCTCATTCCCGGCGTGTGCAGGACCGACGGACCCATTTTCCCGCTTCCGGCGTGGTCGCGGCCCGCATGCTCCCGCGGGCACCGGTCGGCCGCGGGCGGCCTCCCTGCCGGTCCCGCCGCCGGTCACCCCACACCCCCACCCACGGCCGCTTCCCGACCGTTCACGCGGCGTATCGGCGCTCGCGAACTACCCTGGGGGGCCGGTTCTGTTCCCGGACCCTCAGATGCCACTGATCGGGCGCGGCGCCCTCGGCGCATGCGTCAGGCTGGGCGCCGCTGACCCGGACGGCTGGCTCCGGCTCCCGCCGATGAGAGTGCGCGGGTGGTGCAAATCCGGGCTATGACGCGGGCAGGAGTTCGAATCGGATGCCGATCGGCTCGTCCTCGGGTTGGGGCTCTACCGAGGCGAAGATGTATTCGCGTCCCACTCGCGATAGTGCGAAGAAGAGGAACCGCCCGTCCGTAAATCGGTACTCGACCCGTTCCTGGAGGAGCGGGAAGCCGTGCGCGCGCTCATAGCTTTCCGCTCTTTCGTAGGTCACGGGACTGAAGCCAAGAAAGGCGGCCGGTGGCCTGCAAGCAGAGTCGGGCGACTCGGAGTCGGGGATCGCGGAGGTGACGATCAGCATTGCCGCATCGGCCGACCGGGCCCACAGAACCGCGCCGACCCCGGGATCATCGGCCCCGGCCCCCATTGCCTTGTTGGCCATGAGATAGACATCCTCTCGGACCCGCAGCAGCCGGCCGCGTCTATCGGCTGTCATCCTGTGATGCGTCCCGAAGCGGGATGCGGGCGTCCATCTCGGCAGGGAGGTCAGTTGCCAGTCGAACTGCTCGCTCACTGCGGCTCGTCCTCGACGTGGGCGCCGCGGATATCTCCGGCTGTGAGCGCCTCTTCGGCGATATCGGCCATCGGGCCAGCATAGGTCGTGGCTCTCAATTGCTCCAACCGTCAACCCGGCCAGCTGCTACCGAGAGGGCGAGGGCGGCGCTCGCAAGGACGAGGTAGGCGGCCGGGAACGCTATGTTGTGGTAGACCTGTGCGCGAATATGGGCAACGATCGCCCCGGCGAAGAACAGCACGAGTCCCACGGCCGCTGCTAACCCGATCGGCTCCCATCCGAGCATGCCTACCAGCAGACCGGCCGCTCCGGCCAGCTTCAGAGCGGCCAGAAACGGCAGCCACGCCGACGGAACCCCGACCTCGGCCGAGTTGGCAACGACGAATTTCGCCTCGGCGAGGTCGGCGATCGCGATCCCGGCGTTGGCGATTATCGCGATGATCGTGACCACGGAATAGTAAATATGCATCACGCGTCCCCTTTTCGGCGCCAGGTGGTCGGTACCAGACTCGGGGAATAGTTGATGGCCGTCCAATTCCTTCTTCGATAACCTGCCGGCATGGATGTCGATACCCGACTGCTTCGGAACTTCGCCGCCGTAGCCGAGGAGGGAAACCTGACCCGTGCCGCCCAGCGTCTCTTCGTCTCCCAGCCGGCGCTCACGAAGCAGATCAGGCAGCTCGAGGAGCGGCTCGGCGTTCACCTGTTCGTCCGATCGCGAGCCGGCATGACCCTGACACCGCCCGGACGGGTGCTGGCCGAGCGCATCCCTGCTCTGCTGACCGGCTGGGACGCGGCGGTGGAAGATGTCGAGTGTGCGGCCCGGCGGGGTTCCCGGGTGCTGCGGGTCGGCTTCCTGGCCAGCGCCGCCAACGAAGCCACGCCCCAGATCATCGCGGCGTTCACCCGTGACCACCCCGGCTGGCGTGTCGAGATGCGGCAGGCCGCCTGGTCCAACCCGACCGCCGGGCTGCTCACCGGCGAGGTCGACGTGGCCTTCCTTCGGCTGCCCTGCCCCGGCCAGCATCGTCTACGGGTCCTCGAACTGTTCGCTGAACCTCGTGGGGTCGCCCTTCCCGCCGGGCATGCGTTGGCGGCACGGAGCCGGATCGAGTTCCATGAACTATGGGATGAGTCGTTCGTGGCTGCTCCCGCGGATCCGCACGGGTGGCGCGACTATTGGCTCGCGACAGCCCAGCGCGAAGGCCGTCCCGTCCGCATCGGAGCCGTCGCCGACCACCCCGACGAATGGTTGAGCGCCATCGCCAACGGAGCTGGCATCGCACTTGCCCCCGCATCGGCGGCCCGCTATTACGCTCGCCCCGGTGTCGTCTTCATACCGGTCGCCGGATTGATCGAGAGCCGGGTCGCGGTCGCCTGGATGCCGGACGCCGGCGAAGATTCCGCAGTCCACGCGTTCGTCCGTAGTTGCGCCGCGGCCACGACCTAGCGTGACCTTCGATCATGGCGCGTTCCCGGCCGAGCGGTCACACCCGTCGGCCTCCTCGCCGAGGCTCCGCGCACCTCTCGCAGGCCGGTGAAGCGCACGACCGCGTCGTCGATCGAAGAGCCCGACGGCACCGCACACGGCCATGGCGACCTCGGTCGATGCCGACGATGGCCGGACCGTGCATGCTGTGGCCGACTACGGTCCGGCTGGGGGAAGGCTCGGCGAACTACTCGACGGGACGTCTCGGGAGACGCGCCCTGGACGAGGGGGCGATCGCGTTACGGAGGTGAGCGCGAGCGTTGTGGTGCGCGGCGAAGTGGTCGCGCAGGTCGTCGTGGCGAAACTGGTACGCGATGCCCGCCGGGCGAAGAAATCCCAGATCACACATGCGCTGGAGGCTGCGGGCGGGAGCGATCGGCAAGCGGAAGGCCGAGACGATGATCATCGCGAGGTACCGGCGGCCGAGCGCGGAGGCAACCGTCTCGCCGACAACGACGCAATACGCCACGGCGAGCCCGATGCCCCACACCGGTCCCCACGATACGCTGAAGCCCCAGGCGAGCAGCGGGAAACCGCCGCGGCGGACAGCCGTGCGACCTGACGTTCCCTGCGCAGCACGCCCAGTGGGCCGACGACCTCCGGCCGGGTGCTGGCGGCGAGTGTCTGGCCGAATCCGACGGACAGCCCGATGGCGAGCCACGCGGTGGCGAAAGCGACCAAGGCCGCCGCCCACGCGCCCAGCACCAGCCATGCCGCCGCCCCGATGGCCAGCGCGGCACCGTTCTGGCGGAGGAAGAACCGTGGGTCGCTCAACCGGGTCCAGTCCGGCGTGGCCGCCGCAACCCACGGCTTGAGGCTGGTGCGGACGAGCATGACGATCCAGATGAGGCCGCCCACCAGCAGCAGAACGCGCGCGAACCAGCCGTACGGCCAGAAGAAGCCGAAGCCCCAGATGAACCCGGGCGCGGACAGCGCGGCACACAGGACGAGGTCGACGATGCGCGGGGCTCGCCGCCCGGCGATCGGCCACAGCCGGTGCAGCACGATGTCTCGTGCGGGCAGGACCCGGCCGTCCAGGACGCCGTGCGTCTTCTCATTCTCCTTCAGATATGTGGCGTAACGGGACAGCCACCAAAGATCAAGGACGTCGAGCAGCCGCCTGGGGAGCGCGCCTCTCGTGGTGCTCACCGCGGCGACGAAGTGTGCGACGAGCGATCGGAAGTCGGCCGCCTCCGCCTCGGTGACGAGGTTCGTACGCGTTTTCGGATCTGTGTCCAACCGGCTGCGGGCCAGTGCGGCAACCAGGCTGAGCTGCCACGGGCTTGCGAGCACCTGATGCTGTAGGGAATCGGCCATGCGCCGGGCAGCGGAGAGACCGTCCGCGCGGACGATGGACCGCGACAGGAAGGTGATCGCGTCCTCACGGCCTACCGGAAGGATGGTATAGACGTCCATCGCATGGTGACCGCGGGTCTCCTCGGGAAGGGAGTTCCACACCCCGCGGCGGCTGGTCAGGAGGCACGGACCGCGCTCGCCCCGGGTGCGCCAATCCGCGAGACGTCGAAGGAACCACTCGGCCGGCACCACCTCTCGGTCGTCGGCGACCAGTTCGTCGACACCATCGAACAGCGGCAGCACGGCGCCGCTTTCGACAAGCTCTCCCGCCGTACGGCCGTCCACCTTGAACTCGTCGGCGATGAACCGGGCCAGCCAGGAGCCGATGTCCTCTCCGTCGGTCCAGCGGCTGAGCGGCACCACCAGCGGGATCAGCGAATCGTGCTCGCGCGCGATATCGAGTCCGATCTGGAGGGTGCTGTAGGACTTGCCCCGGCCCGGATCGGCCAGGATGACCACCCGGGCGCTCCTGCCCACCATCGCTTCGACCAGAGCCTCTCGGACTACCCGCGCACCGCCCCCGTCCTCTCGGTAGAGCAGCGTGATGTCCTCGGCGGCGTGCCGCATGTGCTCAAGGCGGCTCTGCAGGTCACGGCCGACCGCTTGGCGGAGGCGAACGGTCAGCTCCGCGACGCCCTCGCGATGCCGTGACCAGCGCACCAGGAACTGGATCAGAACGATGATCACACTGAGCAGGGCGAGCAGCGTGCCGAGGTAGCCGGCTCTGTTCGGCAGCGACTCCTCGACGCGGTAGGCGTTGAGGAAGGGGATCGCGAGCGCACCGAGGGTGACTGCCGCCGCGGCGGCCAGCAGGCCCACAATCCAGCGCCGCAGCCGGCGCGCGACTCGGGAGGCCATTACTCAGAACCGGGCGAGCTGTCGACTGGCACGCATGCCCCAGATGGTACGAGACCCTGACCAGGACGAAGCGCCCACGAACCCGGCACGCCGACGTCGAGATGCTCGGCGAAGGCGGAGGGGCGGATCGCCGGCTGACAACGCCACCGGGATTCAGCGGATGACGTGAGGCGGCTCAGTCGAAGTCGATCCGCATGAGTCTGCTGGTGGCCCAGTCGGCCAGCCGGGTCGGCCGAATGGTGCCGGGGTCGTGGGGCTGGTTGAGGTCGTCGACGATGGCCGCGATCACCGCGGCCCGTTCCGCCGGATCGGTGACGGTGGTCGCGTGCGCCGGCAGGTCCGCTCTGATGCCGTTCTTGAGGTGGACGGTGAAAGCGGGGTTCGCCCGCAGGTTCGCGTACCAACCGGTCGGTCCTCCGCCTGCTCCGCTGCACAGGTATGTCGCGCCGTGCGCGCGGTAGAAGAAGATCTCGATGCGGCGGGGTCGTCCGGTACGCCGGCCGATGGTGGTGATGTCCACGATGCGGTCGCGGGTTCCGGCCGCGGGCGTGATCTCGATGGCGCGCCTGATCTCGTGCGGCAGGTGTGCCAGCGGGTCGGGCGTGCGGCGCCGGTCCGTGGGATTCATGCGGCTTCCTTCTGCAGTGCGGGGCCGAGGAGCAGGCCGCCGTCGATGACGTACTCGGCGCCGGTGATGAAGGCCGCGTGCGGCGAGGTGAGGAACAACAGCAGCGCGGTGACGTCGGCGGGCTGCCCGAGTCGTGGGACGGCGAACGGTTCCGGCGAGTAGAAGTCGGCGATCGGAGCGTCGCTGCCGGCCGCCGGCTCGGTGATGAACGGGGTGGCTATGACGCCGGGATGGATCGCGTTGACGCGGATGTTGTCGCGGCCCAACTCGAGGGCGGCGGTGCGCGTGAGCCCGCGAATCGCCCACTTGCTGGCGACGTAGGGCGCGTAGCGGGCGGTCCCGCCGATGCCCATGGTGGAGCCGATGTTGACGATCACTCCGCCTCCCGCGCGCCGCAGCGCCGGGGCGGCGGCCTTGATCCCGAGGAACGTGCCGGTCAGATTGACGTCGAGGATGCGGGCCCAGGTAGCCCGGTCGGTGGACTCGATGAGGGCCGGCGGGTTCTGCACCCCGGCGTTGTTGACCAGGATCGTGAGCGCACCGAAGGCCCTCTCGGTCTCCGCTACGGCGGCGTCCCACGACTCCTCCCGGGACACGTCGAGGTGGACGAAACGCGCCCCGTCTCCCAGCTCGGCGGCGAGGGCGGCGCCACGCTCGGCGTCGAGGCCACCGATGACGACGTTGGCACCCTCGGCATGCAGGGCGCGAACGTGGCTGGCGCCCTGCCCGCCGGTGCCGCCGGTCACGAGAACGGTCTGATCGGCGAAGCGAGACATCAAGAATCCTCCTGGGTAGGGACGAGGGACGAGTGGTGAGTCGAACGACTCACCACGCCGACGCTACGCCCCCGTCGAGTGGTGAGTCAACCCACTCACCTCGCTATGATGGGCGCATGACCCCAGCGCCGTCGGCCTATCACCAGCGCGTGGCGGAGGAGAAGCGCGCGCTCATCGTGCGGGCCGCCACCGAGCTTTTCCTCGAGTTCGGCTACGACCGCGTGTCACTGGCGCGCGTCGCCGACAGCGCCGGCGTGTCCAAGGCCACGCTGTTCAAGCAGTTTCCGACGAAGGCGGCGTTGTTCGACGCCATCGTCATCGACTCGTGGGCCGAGAACGACGTCGCCGACGTGCCGCCCGCCGGTGACCTGACGGCCGGCCTGACGATTCTGGGACGGCGTTACGCGACGCTGTTGAGCCAGCCGGGGATGGCCGATCTGTTTCGCATCGTCATCGCCGAACTGCCACGCTTTCCCGAACTGGCCAAAGCGCATTTCTCGCAGGGCAAACTGCCGTACTTCGAGTCCGTTCAGACCTACCTCACGGCCGAGCACGAGGCGGGGGCCGCGGACATCGCCGACCCGAAGATGGCCGCCACGCAGTTTCTCGGCATGATCTCCAACTACCTGTTCTGGCCGAGCCTGGTGCTCCCGGGCTGGACGGTGACGCCTGCCCGCACGACCGCGGTGGTGGAGGAGGCCGTCCGTACCATGGTCGCGCGGTATGGCACCGGACCCGCTGTGGAGAATGCGCGGGGCCGCTGAACCTCCCGGCAACGGAATCGGCCTTTCCGGGCGGCAGGCGACCGTCCGCTTTGTTCGCCGATTGGTTGTTCGTGTGGTCGCCGTCGACGCCGAACAAACCGATCCTGGTAGGCAGGGTGACAGCCGCCGGTAGCGACCGGCGAGCCCGCCCGGAATCTCGATGTGCCGAAGTCTCATCGGTGGCTGTCGGCGACGAGCGGTACGGGCGGAAAACCATCACTACCGCACGGGGAAGGTAGCTCGATGCGTATCCCAAGAATCATGGCCGCCGTGGCCGCGACCGCGACGTTAGGTCTCGTCGTCGCGTCCGGCACCGCCAACGCGGCCGAGTCGGCCACCGTCGATCCGCCCCAGGTCCTCCAGACCGTGGAGGGCATCGACGTGTCGCACCACCAAGGGGTGATCGTCTGGGCGACCGTCGCGCTCAGCAAGCGGTTCGCCTACATCAAGGCCACCGAGGGAAACAATTTCCAGGATCCCATGTTCGACCTCAACTACACCCAGGCTGCGCTCGTCGGGATGATCCGCGGTGCGTACCACTTCGCCCGGCCGTCCATGACGGACGGGGCGGCTCAGGCCGACTACTTCATCGACAACGGCGGCGGCTGGACTCCGGACGGCCGTACCCTGCCCGGTGCCCTTGACCTGGAGGGCAACTGCTCCGGGAAGACGCACGCGCAGATGGTGCAGTGGATCCGCCAGTTCACCGACCGGTACCAGGCACGCACCGGCCGGGAGGCCGTGATCTACACGAACCGGGACTGGTGGAACCAGTGCACGGGCGGGAGCTCCGCGTTCGCCGCGTCCAACCCGCTCTGGCACGCCGAGCCCGACTCCAGCCCCCAGGTCCCGGACGGCTGGAGCAGGTACACCTTCTGGCAGTACGACTGGGAGGGTTCCGTACTGGGCATCGTCGGAGACGTCGACCTGGACCGCTTCAACGGCAGCCAGCAACAGTTGAACACCTTCGTGAACGTCGCCTGACCGGCAACGAATCACACCGATCGGGGGTGTGCCGCCCGGGCGGCACACCCCCGCAGCAGTGCCGGCCGTCGACGCGTCAGAATCGGAACCGCAGGATGCGGCTGGACCGTTTGAAGGCCGGCACCAGATTCATGAGGCGATACACGCGCCGTATCGTCGCGGGCGCCTTGGCCATCAACTCCGGCGAGTCATTCATCGGCGCCTCGTCGACGTACTCCAGGCGGGGGTGCCAATCGGCGAGCGCGGCCGGATCGTCGAAGCCGCAATGGAACTGGGCGTTGTACTTTCGCCCTAGAGGGTCCCATCTCGCGGCCCGCCACGCCGCAACGGAAACCGTGTCGAACTCGAGCTGTCCGGCGGGAAAGGCGTCCACGATGCTGGTCAGCAGCAGCCGCGCGCCAGCCTCCGTCAGGTAGGGGATCAGTCCCTCGGCGATGACCAGCACCGGCACATCGTGGCGAACACGCGTCAGCCACCCGAGGTCGGTGACGTCGGAGCCGATCGGGGTGCAATGCTGACGTGCCGGCAGGAATTGCCGCCGGAGGTCCATGACGCCGGGATAGTCGAGGTCATACCACTCCACGGTGGCGGCCGGATCGATCCGGTACACCCGTGCGTCCAGGCCGCAACCGAGGTTCAACACGACCGCCTCGGGGTGATCGGCCAGGAAGCTCCGGGCCCAGTCGTCGAGAACCTTGGCCCGCACCACGGCGGCCAGACCGAGTTGGCTGGCGCCGAATCTCCCGCTGTCGTAGGCCGGGTCGAGGCGGCGCATAACCCGCTCGGCGTAGGCGTCGCCGAGAATCGGGACCGGCAGCCGGTTGTCCAGAGCCTTCGCCTTGAGAACGGGACTGAGAGTCTTCTGGACTCCGACGAGTTTCACGCCGGAACGGTACCCCTCGCGTCGCATGCCCGTCTATGTCGAGCGTGGGAGACGCCTCCGGATCAGGAACCGGATGGTCCGTATCGCCGATACGGTGATTGCCGTAGCAACGATTGATACCGAGACATCGACGGCGCGCTGGCGGCTTCCGGCAGGTAAGCGACGGCCGCGCAAATGAGCATGGGTACGAGTTGGTCCCATAGGCTTTCCGGTCCGCGCCCTTTCTGGCGTAGGACAGGTCCGTGTCGCACAGGCCGGCCCCCCGCGGGTCACAGCCGGAGAACGACACCCCGCGCAGGCCGGCGCCGCGGACGTCACAGGACTTGACGCGATAGCGGTCCAGCGTCCGACGGCGCAGGTCCTGGCCCGCCCAGGACCGGCGGTTCGCGGAGTTCACGGCCGTACCGTAGGGCGCCGGTCCGGCGGGGTGGAAGGGAATTGTCGCCGCACACGGGTCCGTGCTCGACGATTCCGCGGAAGCCGTGGCCACATGCCGCGATCCGCCGACACGCCGCTCCACAACAGATCGGATGCCGTCTCGCCATCATGAGTTCTGGGTGGGCCCGTAGGTGAGGGCGCCGCAGTACTCCAGTGATGACTCATGCGGTGCGGCGATCAGATTCGGTGGGAAGACGCAGATCGCGGCGTCGGCGCGAAGGGCCGGGTCGAGATCGGCGACCCATTGTTCGGCCCAGGACGCCTCCCGGAGCAAGTGCCGAACGGGTACGACCGATGCCGCGTGCACCGCCTCGATGGCGGCGGGTTCGTACCCGTCGAGGGCGATCTCCCGCATGAATGGCGATGAGACCGCGTCGCCATCGGTGGTGTAGGCCGGCTCCACGAAGGCCCACAACTCCTCCTCCGACGCGAACCGGCCGGTGGCGACGAAGACGTGCACGACGGCCATGTCCCGATCCTAGGAATCGTGGACCCGCCATGCAGCGAGGGCGTCCGGATCCGCCGCGTGTCTATCCGGCGAGCACCGCGACGAGTCTGGCCGGCGGGACATCGTGCCATGCTCCCCCCGCAGAGGGCAGACGTCGAAGATGGGGGCGCGCGATGGCGATCAGCACCGGTACGGTCGACGCGGGTGGGGTGACGATCGCCTTCCGGACGGCGGGTGACGCCGGTGCGCCACCGGTGGTGCTGCTGCACGGGGGCGGCAGTCGCGCGGCCACCTGGGACGCGTTCGCCATGTCGCTCGCGGCGGCGGGGCAGCGTGCGATCGCGCTGGATCTGCGCGGGCACGGCGGCAGCGCGCGCACCCGGGACTATCCGCTGGCCGCGTTCCGGGACGACGTGCTCGCCGCCATGGACGCGCTGGGCCTCGGGCGGGTGTCGCTGGTCGGGCACTCCCTGGGCGGCCACACCGCGACGCTCGTGGCGCAGGCGGCACCGGACCGTGTCGGCCGGCTCGTGCTGGAGGATCCGCCCGCGCCGTCCGGCACCGCGGGCGTGCGCAGCCTGCCCGCCCGGCAACTGCTGCTGCCCTGGGTCGGCATGCTGGTGCGGCGCGGTGGCTTCGACGGGCGCGCGCTCGCCGCCGCGGTCCGGCAGTTGCGCGCGCCGGATCCGGGCTGGTGGGACCGCGTCCCGCTGATCACCGCGCCGACGCTGGTGATCGGCGGTGGGCCGCGCAGCCACGTCTCCGCCGAGCGACTGGCGGCGCTGGCCCGTGCGCTCCCGGACGGCCGCCTGCTCACCATCCCGGCCGGACATCGCGTGCACAGCACCGCGCCGGCCGCGTTCCAAGACGCGGTGCTGCCGTTCCTCACCACGCGACCGTGACCCCGCGCGGCGGTGACCCCGCGCGGCGGTGACCCCGCGCGGCGGTGACCCCGCGCGGCGGTGACCCCGCGCGGCGGTGATCCGCGGGGCCGTGATCCGCGGAACCGTGAGCCGCGGGGTCGTGAGCAGCGCGACCGTGAACCAGGCGGCCGTGAGCCGCGGGACCGTGAACCGGGCGTCACGTCGGCGCCCGGATCACGGCGTGGCCGGCGTCAGGCGGCGGGGCCCACCGGGGCGTCGCCGCGGAGGGTGATGCGGTGCATGACGCGGCGGGTGCCGCCGTAGTCGCGGTTGGCGTAGTGGGACGTGCTGCGGTTGTCCCACATGGCCACGTCGCCGGGCTGCCAGCGGTGCCGGACGATGTGTTCCGGCTTGGTCAGGTGGGCGTAGAGAAGGTCCAGGATCGCGCGTGACTCCGCGTCGGACACGCCCACGATGTGCGACGTGAAGCCGGGGTTGACGAAGATCCCCTTGCGGCCGGTCTCCGGGTGCACGCGCACCACCGGGTGCTCCACCGGGTCGAGCCGGGTGACGATCTCGCCGTCCCACTCGTTGCCGCGGCCGTTGCGGCGCTGCGCCAGGTAGTACCCGAACTCCCGGTTGCCGTCGTGCACGGCGGTCAGCCCGTCCACCAGCCGCTGTACGCCCGGGTGCAGCGACTCGTACGCGAGCTGCGAGTCGGCCCAGCTGGTGTCGCCGCCGCTGGGCGGGAGCGTGACCGCGCGCAGGATCGAGCCCATCGGGGGCCGGCGCACGAACGTGACGTCCGTGTGCCAGACGTCCGCGAAGCCGTTGTCCGCGCTGTCGATCGCGTAGATCTCCTGGTGCCGCTCGCTGAGCGGGCCGATCACCGGGTGCGAGGCGGTCAGTTCGCCGAGCCGGTTGCCGAGGCGCACCTGCCCGTCCACGTCCAGGCTCTGGTTGCGGAAGAACAGCACCTTGCGGTCGACCAGCGCGGCACGGACCGCCACGATCTCCTCGTCGCTGGCCCGGGCCAGGTCGAGTCCGAGCACGTCCGCGCCGAAGCGCGGGCCGAGCGGGTCGAGCCGGAGCTCCACTGTGGTCGCGGTCATGACACAACCCCTTCGCGGGTACGGCGTGAGGACTGCTTCCTCACGACTGAGTGTGGTTTCCGGCGGCGGTCCGGACGGCGTGGCCGATCTCGGCGCGCAGCGCGGCGAACTCCGGCGAGCCGCGCAACTCGTCCGGCTCCGCGCCGGTGCGGGGGAGCGGGATCGGCAGGTCCAGCGCGACCCGGCCGGGCCGGCTGGAGAGCACCACCACGCGGGTGCCGAGGAACACCGCCTCGTCCACGCTGTGCGTGACGAAGACGCTGGTCCGGTCGACGCGGCGGAGGTCCTCCTGGAGGCGTTCCCGGGTGAGCGCGTCCAGCGCGGCGAACGGCTCGTCGAGCAGCAGCAGCGGGTTGTCCACCGCCATCGCGCGGGCGATCGCGACGCGCTGCTGCTGGCCGCCGGAGATCTGCCAGACCCGGCGGCGGGCCACGTCGTGCAGGCCGACGCGGGCCAGCAGCTCCGGGATGCGGCGTGCCCGCTCCTCGCGCGGCACCCCGGCGTAGCGCAGTGCCAGGTCCACGTTGCCGCCGACGGTACGCCACGGGAAGAGCCGCGGCTGCTGGAAGACCAGCCCGGCGCCACGGCCGGGACGAGGGGGCTCGCCCGCGGTGCGTACCGTGCCGGTGGTGGGTTCCTCGAAGCCCGCGATCAGGCGCAGCAGCGTGCTCTTGCCGCACCCGGACGCACCGACCAGCACCAGGAACTCGCCCGGCGGCACGCGCAGGCTGACCGGGCCGACCGCGGTGACCGCGGCGGCGCCGTGCCCGTACACATGGGTCACGTCGTCGATGTCGACGGCCGCGGTCGTCGTGTTGATGGCGTCCGTCATGTCCATCTACCCGTACATGTTGACGTATTGACTCGATCAGGCGAGGACACCGGGCAGCCCCTTCACGTAGATGGACCTCTGCACGGTGGCCAGGTCCGGGACCGCGTCGATCTTCTTCTGGTCGTGGAGGAACTGCGCGGCCGCGACCAGGTTGTCCGCGAGCTTGCCGGGCGCGCCCTCGGTGCCGAGCCACTCCGGCGTGGCGAGGTCGGCCGGCTTCAGGAACACGCCCTGGCTGAGCTGGTGCCGCGTGTCCTCCGGGCTGATGTTGAGTTCCGCGCCGACCGCCTGCGCCGCCGCGCCCGGATCGCTCGCGATCAGATCCAGCGCCTGCGCCTCCGCCTTGCGCCAGGCGTCCACCGCCTCCGGGTGCGCCTCGATGAACGCGGTGGAGACCACGCCCAGGTCGAGCGTGGGCTTGCCGGCCGTGGCCAGCTCACGGCTGGTGATCAGGACCGTGCCGTCCTTCTTGAGCGCGTCCAGCGTGGGCAGCCAGGTGTAGGCCGCGTCCAGGTCGCCGCGCGTCCACGCGGCCTGGATGTCCTGCGGCTCCAGGTCCACGATGGTCAGGTCGGACTCCTTCAGCCCGGCCTGGTGCAGCGCCGCGAGCAGGCTGTAGTGCGAGGTGGACGCGAACGAGGTGGCGACCTTCTTGCCCCGCAGCCCGGCCACGTCCGTGATGCCGCTGTCGTTGCGCGCGACCAGCGCCTCGTTGTCCCCGGCCACGTCCAGCACGAACGCCACCTGGTACGGGATGTTGAGCGGCGCGGAGAGGCCGCGCGCGACCGGGCTGGAGCCGATCGCGGCGATGTCCACGCTGCCGGCCACGAACGCGGTGTTGATGCTGGCGCCGGAGTCGAACTTGGTCCAGGTGATCTCGTAGTCGGGCAGTGCCTTCTCCAGCAGCCCCTGGTTCTTGACGATCAGGTCGCCACTGGGGAACGCCTGGTAGGCGATCCGGATGCTCCGGTCCGCCGCGTCGCCACCGCCGCCCCGGCCCTGGCTCGCGGCGCCGTCGCCGCACGCGCCGGCCGACAGCAGGACGACGGCCGCGGCGGCTATGGAACGCTTCAAGCTGTGCATGTTCGTACCTTCCGATGGGTTTTCAGGCGTGGCCGAGCCACGGGATGAGCCGGCGCTCGGCCTGCCGCAGCAGCGCGTCGATGAGCAGGCCGGAGAGGCCGATCGCGAAGAGGCCGAGCACGACCACGTCGGTCTGGGAGTAGCGCTGGGCGTCGCGGACCATGCCGCCGATGCCGGGCACGCCGTTGATCGTCTCGGCCGCGACCACGGACGAGTACGCGATGCCGACCGCCAGCCGGATGCCGGTCACGATCTCCGGCAGCGCGTGCGGGAGCACCACGTCCGTCACCACCTGGAGGCGCCCGGCGCCGAGCGCGCGGGCCGCCTCGACCAGGCCGGTCGGCGCCGCGTGCACGGCAGCGGCGGTGGCCACCGCGACCGGCGGCAGCGCCGCGATCGACAGCAGCCACAGCTTCGGCGTCTCGTCGATGCCGAACCAGATGATGAACAGGCTGAAGTACGCCAGGGGCGGCAGCGCCCGCACGAACGTGACCACCGGTTCGGTGACCACGCGCACCCAGCCGACCGTGCCCATCACCACGCCGAGCACCAGGCCGGCCGCGACGCCGATCACGGAGCCGATCAGGATGCGGCGCAGGCTCACGCCGAGGTGCTCGATCAGCAGGTGGCCGCTGTAGCCGTCGGTCGAGGTGACGATCAATTGGTGCCAGACCGCCGCGGGCGACGGGATGAACGTCGGATTCCGCATGAACCAGGCGGTGAACTCCCAGAGGGCGAACAGGACGGCGACGGCCAGCAGCCGCAGCGCTATGTGCCGGCGGCGGGCCGGTCTCGTGGTCACGGGCGCGCCGGCGGACGGCGGCGCCGTGGTCTCCAGTACGGCGGTCACCCTGATATTCCTATCGGATTAATCGGGATTAGGCAACGGGCAGGTGTGCGGCACCCTCCCTCGGGGTATCTGTCCGGCGCCGGCTGACCAGGAGGAACACGTGCCCACGGAACTGAACGTCCCCGCCGCCTGCGCGGTCGTGGTCAACCCCGTCAAGGTCCCCGACCTCGACGCGTTCCGGGAGACCGTCACGCAGACGCTCACCCGCGCCGGCTGGCCCGCGCCGGTGTGGCACGAGACCACGCCCGAGGACCCCGGCCGCGGACAGGCCGCCCGGGCGATCGAGGACGGCGCGGAGGTCGTGTTCGCGGCCGGCGGCGACGGCACCGTGATGGCCTGCATCACCGCGCTCGCCGGCACCGACGTGGCACTCGCCATCCTGCCGGCCGGCACCGGCAACCTGCTCGCGGCCAACCTCGGCCTCTCCACCGACCTGACCGCCGGGCTCGGCGTCGCCATCGAGGGCGGGCTGCGGCGGCTCGACGTCGGCCGCACCGAGGACTCCTGCTTCGCGGTCATGGCCGGCCTCGGCTTCGACGCGAAGATGCTCGACTCCACGTCCGAGACCACGAAGGCCAGGATCGGCTGGCCCGCCTACATCATCGGCGCGGTCAAGCACCTCGGTGACCGGCCGATGCGCGTCACGATCAGCATCGACGGGGGTACGCCGTTCCACCGTCGCGCCAAGACGGTGCTGATCGCCAACGTGGGCCGGCTCCAGGGCGGCGTCCGGCTGCTGGAGGCCGCCGACCCGGCGGACGGCAAACTCGACGTGGCCGTGCTGTCGCCGCGCACACTGGCCCAGTGGGCCGCGATGGCGTGGGCGGTCATGCGGCGGCGGGACCGCGTACCGGCGCTGGAGGTCTTCCGCGGCACCCGCGTCTCCGTCACCGCCCGCCACACCGAGCCCCGCCAGCTCGACGGCGACCTGATCGCCCCGGGGCGGGGCCTCGACGTGGAGGTGCTCCCCAAGGCACTGTGGCTGTGCGTCCCCCAGCCCGCCGACCACCCCGACCTCACCAACGACGCCGACGCGGCGGCGGAGCGCGCCAAGCGCCTGGTCAAGAAGGCGTAACCGATCCAGCCACGCCCGCGCGGGCCCGGCGGGGCTTGTTCCGTTCGTGCCGGGCCGCTCCGACCCGGCACGGCCCGCTCGGCGATCCGGTCGCGGCGTTCCGATCCAGCCGCGTCCACCGCTCGCCCGCCGAGACCGCCCGCGCGATCACTGCCGTCCGCCGGCGCCCGGCCCGCGCGGTCGCTGCCGTCCGCCGGCGGCCGGCCCGCGCGGTCGCTGCCGTCCGCCGGCGGCCGGCCCGCGCCGGGAGTGCGGTCGCGGCCTGGCCCGCGGTCACGAGCCGGTGGACCAGAGCCAGTCGCGGTGGGAGTGGGTGAGGGCCAGGCCGGCGCGGTGCAGGGTGCCGTGCGCGGCGGTGCCGGTGGTGTGGGCGAGCAGCCAGGCAGCGCCGGCGTCGCGGGCGGCTTCGGCGCGGGTCGCGATCAGGGCGGTGTGCGCGCCGCGGTGGCGGTGGCCGCGGCGGGTGGCGGCGCCGGCCAGCAGCGCGGCGTCGCCGTGCAGGAAGACCCAGCCGGCGGCGATCATCAGGGGGCCGTCCCAGACCGCATGGACGCGGATGTCCGGCCGGGTGAAGGCGGCGGCATACATCTCCAGCAGATCGGCCTCGATCATCCCGAGTGAGTGCAGCAGCAGCGCGGCCGCGTCCAGATGCTGATCCTCCGGAACCGGCCCGATCGTCAGTTCCCCACCACGCACGGCCCTGCCGATCGCGACGACGGCGGTGGCGGTGGCGGCTTCGCGATGATTCGCCGGGGCGCCGCCCGCCGCCGGCTTCTCCCGCCGGCTCGCGGCGGGTCCGCCGGAACCAGTGGACCCGGCGGAGTCGCCAGAACCGCCGAAGGCGGCAGAACCGGCGCGGTCCCCCGAACCGCGGAAGCCGGCGGAGCCGCCGGGATCGCCGACGCCGGCGCCGGCGGCACGCGCGGCTCGGGACCACGGGCCGGTGCGCGATGCGTGCCGGCGGAAGGACGCGGACAGGGGTGGAACGTCGGCAGGGTGGCCGGCGAAGCGGTAGCGGCGGGGGCCGGGACTCAGGACATGCGCGGCGGCGAGCGCCGGCCAGGTCGCCGGGAGCGCGACCGGCGCGATCTGGAGCGTGGCCGAAACGTTCCCCCCGCGCCCGGAACCAGTCGGTGATCTCGGACAGCGCGGCCCCGGTCACCGGCCGGTCCAGGCCGAGGCCGACCGCGCGCCGCCAGTGGCCGTCCGTCGGGTCATGACGCATCGCGACGGTGGCGGCCACGGGGAGGCGGCCGGTCGTCATGCCGAGGGCGGTGCGGACGTGGGCGGGTGCGGTCTCGTTGAGGCGGAGCAGATGTTCGGCGTGGGTGCGCTCGGCGAGCACCACGAGATCCACGATGGAAGACACGGGACGTCACTGAACACGCGGGGGGTTGACGCGCGGGTGATGGGAATCGACCGGCCTCGGATCCGCGGCCGCGGGAGCGGCGGGAGGTGACCAGGCCGGGAGGGGGACATCGGGGTTGATCGGCCGAGGTCATCGATGGTGCGACGCCGGTGGAATCGGCCGGAGCGACCCTCGCGTTCCGGCTCCGGGGCTTGGTAACATGCCGCGGTTCAAGCCCGTCCCACCGGCGTCTCGTCGGCACGAAGCCGCGCGTATGAAGCCCACACGTACGGAGTCAATCGTGGCTGACAATCGGATGAAGGATCGTGTCAAGGTGATGTTCAACGGCAACGCCATGCCGGACAGCACGACCTCGGAGCACCCCGAGGTCATGCCGGCTCTGGCAGCACAGGCCCTCGGCGGTCCGGCCGGTGGTCCCCCCATGCCCGGCCAGGCGCTCCAGGTCCTGACCATGGCCCAGCGCACCGCCGAGGCGCACATCACGGGCGCCCAGGCCCAGGCGGAGAAGATCCGCGCGGAGGCGGCCGCGGCGGCCCAGCAGATCGCGGAGGCGGCGGAGCGGCACGCGGAGCAGGTGCGCCGTGAGGCCGAGAAGGCGGTCGCGGAGGCGCGGGCCGCGGCCGAGCGTCTCACCCGCGAGTCGCAGACCCGCGTCGACGACGCGCACCGGATGGCCGAGAAGATCGTCGCGGACGCCCGCGCGCAGGCCAAGACGATCGAGCAGCACGCGGAGCAGAACGCGGAGCACACGCGTCAGCAGGCGCAGCGCCGGTTCGACGACGTGGTCGGCAGCCTCGGCGCGAAGCGGGAGTCGCTGCAGGACCAGATCGAGGCGCTGGAGCAGTTCGATCGGGAGTACCGGTCGCGGCTGACCTCGTTCATGCAGGGTCAGCTCCGCGCGCTCTGGGTCGACCAGCCGCAGGTCGTCGGCGAGCTCGCGGACGAGGCGGACTACGACGAGGAGGCGGACGTGGCGCCGGCCGCGATTCCCGCGCAGGCGCAGCGCGCGGTCCAGGCCGCCCAGGCGCAGGCCGCGGCGCAGGCCCACGCCGCCGCCCAGGCCCAGCAGAACCCGCCGGCCCAGCAGGCCCAGGCCCAGCAGGCCCAGGCCCAGCAGGCGCAGGCGCAGCGGCACGCCGCGCCGGACGACGAGGACGACGAGGTCGTCGACGACGAGAAGTGACTATCAGTAATGAGCCCGGGACGCCACGAATAGCGTCCCGGGCTTTTCTGCTTTATATGCGACACGGATCGAACCCTCGGCGCCTATCACTCGTCAACAGGTCGTCAACCCCGCGCGGGCCTAATTGCAGAAAGCCCGGCACTTTCGTACGAGGAGGAATCGACCGTGCAGCGAATATCGCTCACCCCCCGACCCGCCCCCGCACGGCACGTACCGCCGCCCTCCTCAGCCGGTCTCGGCTGGGCGCTGCGCACCGTGCTGCGGGACTACCTGGCCCGCGCGGACGCGGTTCTGGCCACCGCCCCGGGTGGGCAGCACGGCTACGAGATCCTGGCCGCCGTCTCCGCCGGTGACTACGGCACGCAGATCTCGCTGGCGAACCGGCTCGGCATCCACCGGACCGTGGTCACCGACCGCATCGACGACCTGGAGCGGGCCGGCATGCTGCAGCGGCACCTGTCCGCCGCCGACCGTCGCGTGCGCCGCCTGGTGATCACGGACGCGGGCCGGGCCGTGCTGACCGAGCTCTCCGCCGGGCTGGAGGCGGCCGAGGAGGAGACGCTCGCGTCGCTCGACGAGGACGACCGTGAACAGTTCCTGAACGCGCTGCATCTGCTGGCCCGCCGGCCGGTCGCGGCGGCCTGACGTAACGCACGTGTTTCACCGTCGGGTGGCAGCCCGGCGAAGTCGAATGGGGGGATCGATCTAGGGCGGACCGCCCTAGATCGCGCCCATGGTCCGTCTCGGCCATGAGGCAGAATCACCGGAATGATCCGCACATTGGCGATCGAGGGTTACCGATCGTTACGCGACCTCACCGTGGAACTCGGGCCGCTCACGGTCGTGACCGGCGCGAACGGGAGCGGGAAGTCCAGTCTTTACCGCGCGCTGCGCCTGCTGGCCGGGGCCGCGCGTAACGGTACGGTCGCCGCGCTGGCCCGCGAGGGCGGCCTGGCGCGCACGCGCTGGGCCGGGCCACCGGCGAGATCGGGCCCGGTCGCGATCCGGCTCGGCTTCTCCGGCGACGATTACGGCTACGCGATCGACCTCGGCCTGCCGCCGCCGAGCCGCACGTCGAAGTTCGGGAACGACCCGGAGATCAAGCGCGAGGCGCTCTGGTCCGGGCCGCTGCTGCGCCCGTCCATGCTGCTCGCCGACCGGGACGGCCCGCTGATCTCGATCCGGAACGGCCGCGGCCGCCTGGAGCCGGCGCTGGAGGCGGTGTCGCCGTTCGACAGCATGCTCAGTGAGTACGCGGACGCGCCGCTGATCAAGCTCCGCGAGCGGATCCGCCGCTGGCGCTTCTACGATCACCTGCGCACGGACGCGGACGCGCCGGCCCGCCGCGCCACGATCGGCACCCGCACGCCGATCCTCGGCCACGACGGCGCGGACCTGGCCGCCGCGCTGCGCACCATCGTCGAGATCGGCGACCACGACGCGCTGGACGCGGCGATCGACGCGGGCTTCCCGGGCAGCCGGATCGAGATCGCCGTCGACGAGGAGGACGGCGTCATGCGGCTCGCGCTGCGCCAGCCCGGCCTGGAGCGCCCGCTCGGCGCCGCGGAGCTCTCCGACGGCACGCTGCGCTATCTGCTCTGGGCCGCCGCGCTGCTCACGCCGCGCCCGCCGGAGCTGCTGGTGCTCAACGAGCCGGAGACCAGCCTGCACCCGGATCTGCTCGGGCCGCTGGCCGGCCTGATCGCCACCGCGGCCGCCCGCGGCCAGGTCGTGGTGGTCACGCACTCGGCCGCGCTCACCGCCGCGCTCGACGCGGACGCGCACACGATCGAGCTGGTCAAGGAGGAGGGCGAGACCCGGGTGGCGGGACTGGGCCGATTCGAGGGACCCGCCTGGAAGTGGCCCACGCGCTAATAAGATCCTTTCGAGGGGTACGCACGACGAGCGCGGCCGGGACGGGGGCTGATCCGATGCTGGACATCCGCCGCATCTACGTCGAGCCGGCCGCCGCGCAGCTGCCGCGGGGCCGGGAGGTGCTCGCCCGCTTCCCGGACGCGGAGCTGGTGGAGGTGGCCGCCCACCACCGCATCCCGGAGCTGTACGGCGACGAGACCAACGTCAACCGGTGGGTGCGGATCAAGCGGGAGGCGCTGGTGCTGGGCGTGAAGAAGTCGCTGACCGCGCGCCCGAACGGCCGCTCCGCCGACTTCATCGCGCCGTCCACGGCCAACGGCTGCGCGATGGCCTGCGCCTACTGCTACGTGCCGCGGCACAAGGGGTACAGCAACCCGATCACGGTCTTCACGAACATCGACAAGATCATGGGGTACGTACGGCGGCATGCCGGCCGGCAGGGCGTGAAGCCCGCGCCGAACGAGTGCGACCCCGAGGCCTGGGTCTACGACATCGGTGAGAACTCCGACTGCGGCGTCGACGCGCTGATCAGCGACAACGTCCGCGACCTGGTCTCGCTCTTCGGCACGCTGCCGAACGCCAAGGCCTCGTTCGCCACCAAGTACGTCAACCGGGACCTGCTCGGCTGGGAGCCGCGGGGCCGCACCCGGATCCGGTTCTCGCTGATGCCGCCCGCCGACGCGAAGGTCCTGGACATCCGCACCTCACCGGTCGCGGAGCGGATCGCCGCGATCGACGACTTCGTGGCCGCCGGGTACGAGGTGCACGTCAACTTCAGCCCGGTCGTGGTCCGCGACGGCTGGCTGGAGGACTGGGCCGGTCTGCTCGACCAGCTCGACGCCGGCATCGGCCCGGCCGCGAAGGCACAGCTGGCCGCCGAGGTCATCTTCCTCACCCACAACCGGGACCTGCACCAGGTCAACCTCGGCTGGCACCCGAAGGCGGAGGAGCTGATCTGGCGGCCGGACCTGCAGCAGGGCAAGCGCTCGGAGAACGGGTTCTGGAACGTCCGGTACCGCACCGGGGCCAAGGGCCGGTACGTGGCGTCGCTGGTCGACCTGATCGCGGCGCGCACGCCGTACTGCCGGGTCCGTTACGCCTTCTGACCGTCAGCGCACGTGCCGGGCGATGCGCAGCGCGGTGCGCGCGTCGAGCAGGCCGTCGTCCAGGCCGAGGGAGATCATCGCCTGGAAGACGCGCCGGTCCGCGTGCGAGGCGCCGACCGCGGCGTCCGCGATCCACGCGCGCCGGGCCAGCCACGCCGCGGTGGTGCTGTGCCGCAGGTGCCGGCCCAGCCGCTCGCGCAGCCGGCGGGCGTATCGCCGGGCCGCCTGCCCGGGTGGCCCGGCCGCCGCGGCCGCACCGGCGAGCGCGCCGGAGAGCACCGCGTAGAAGATGCCCTCGCCGGTGAACGGGTTGATCAGGGACAGCGCGTCGCCGGCCAGCAGCACCGGGCCGCGGCCGGGCGGCGGACGGCGGGTGGACAGCGGCAGGTGGTGGCCGCGCAGCCCGGTCACCGCGCCCGGGTCCAGCCCGGGCAGCAGCGCGGCCATCCGGGCGCGCAGGTGCTCGCGGGTGACCGGCGTGCCGCGCAGCACCTCGCCGTAGCCGACGTTCGCCCGGCCGTCACCGATCGGGAACGACCAGGCGTAGGCGGGCCACCCGGACGCGGACGTGACGATCAGCTGCTCGGCCGGCCCGCGGTGGGGCGCGTAGCCGCGGACCGCGATCGCGAGGTGCCGGTCCGGGTTCGGCGGGTGGCCGAGCGCGCGGCGGACCACCGACCCGGCGCCGTCCGCGCCGATCACGGTCCGCGCGGTGCCGATGCCCTCGATCTCCACGTGCTCCCCGGGCGCGATGCGGCGCACCGTGTGCCGGCGGAACCGAGCGCCCGCGGCGATCGCGGCGTCGACCAGGCGGGCGTCGAAGACCTCGCGCGGCACCGTGAACGACGGCCGGGCCAGCGGCCCCGCGGCCTCCCGGCCGTGCGGCGAGCGCAGGCGCAGCGCCGGGACCGGCGCGAACCCGGCCGCCGCGTCCGGCACGCCGAGCGCGGCGAGCACGTCGAGCGCGTGCGCGGTGATGCCGTCGCCGCACGGCTTGTCGCGCGGGAAGTCCGCGCGGTCGACCAGCAGCACGTCCGCGCCGGCCCGGCGGGCGGCCAGCGCGGCGGCGGCGCCGGCCGGGCCCGCCCCGATCACCACCACGTCGTACCCCATCCGGCCATGGTGGACCAGACGTCAGCTCATGTCGATGCCGTACGCCGCCTCGCGCACGTCCGGGTCCGGGTGCGCGCGCAGCTCGAGCAGCAGCGTCCGCCACGTCCCGGTCCAGCCGAAGCCGGCGCCGTGCTGCACCAGCCGCACCGCGAACAGCCCGCCGGTGACGTCGCCGCGCCGGGCGAGCCGCGCCACCGCCTCCGGGTCGGACCAGTCGCGCAGGCCGCGCATGCGCCTGCCGACCTGGTCCGCGATGTGCGCCGCGAGCACCGGCCGGCCCGCGCACAGCCCCGCGACCTCGTCCAGGTTGTCCAGCCGGCCGAGATCCACCAGCAGCACGACGCCGGTCCCGGTGAAGCCGGCGCGCGCGGCCAGCCACCGGGCCGCACCGGTCAGCGCGCTCCGGTCCGCGTCCGGCGGCAGCGTACGGGACCGGGCGGACGCGCCGGCCGCCAGCACCTGGACGCGGCGGCGTGCCGGTCGGTCCTCCAGCGGGTCGCCCGGGCGGTCGTCGGCGGCGTCGCGGGCGATCAGCCGCTCCAGCGCGGTGCCGAGCACGGCGTCGCCGCCGGCCCGCAGCAGGCCGGCCGCCTCGAGGTGGGTCAGCGACTCCCCGGTGTCGGTGAGCCGGTCCACGATCAGGTCCGCGGCGCCGGTGAGCCACGGCGACCAGGTGGCCAGTCGCGCGAAGGCCGCCCGCCGCACCTCTGCGTCGTCGGCGCGGGCCGCGTCCAGGAGGAACGCGCCGTAGCGCGCGCGGTGCCGTTCCGCGATCGCGTACGGGTAGGCGCCGAGCACCGCGCGCCGCTCCTCCCGGCTGCCGCCGACCGCGGCGCGCAGGATCGTCCAACTCGCCTCGGACCCCAGCCCCTGCCGGGCCGCGGACACGATCGCGGCGCGCACGTCCCGGTGCTGGTCCGGGCGGGTGTAGAGGTCGAGCAGCGTCGCCATCGCGTCCGGCGGGCCGAACCGGGCCAGCAGCCGGACCGCCTCCTTCCGGCTGGTCACCTTCGCGGGGCCGGCCAGCACCGGGCCGAGCACGTCCGCCAGCACCGGCGGGGGTACGTACCGGGCCGCGCGACCCGCCGCGTAGAGCGCGACCCGCGCGCGGTCGCCGCCGGCGTACCGCAGCAGCACCGGCAGCGCCTCGTCCGGCCGGTCCGTCCCGGCCAGCGCGCCCAGCGCCGCCTCCGCGATCGCCACCTCCGGATCGTCGACGTAGCGCAGCACCAGGTCACGGCCCGCGCCGGGGATCGCGGCCGCGGCCCGGACCGCCGCCGCGCGCGCCTGCACGCCCTGGCCGGCGTCCGCCGCGACCAGCGCGCTCAGCTCCACGAACCGGGCCTGCTGGCGCGGCAGCCAGCGCTCGGGCCGCACGGCCCAGCGGGGCACCCAGCGGGTGCCCCGCTCCACGAACCGGCCGGCGATCGGGGCGTGCAGGACGCGGTCGAGCAGGTCGGTCCGGGACACGCAGATCGTCGACCAGACCTCGTGCAGCGTCACCGCGGACCCGTCCGCGTCCAGCACCGCGGCGACCCGGGCGGCGCGCGTGCGCGGGTCGTCCAGCCACAGGGAGATCGCGGTCCGCGCCACCGACGGCAGCGTGTCCGGACCGGTCGCGCGGCCCAGCAGTTCCTGCAGCTCCGGTACGTGGCGAGCGCGGCGGCCGAGCGCGTGGGTGAGCGCGAACAGCGGGCCGTAGCGGGCGCGGGCGACGCCGTTCTCCACCCAGCCGCGCAGCCGGGCGAAGACCATCGCCTCCTGGCCGCGGCGCAGCACGGAGTCGAAGCGGCGCAGCACCGGTACGGTCGCGCTGCCGCTCATCAGGTCGATGGTGAACAGCGCCCACTCGCGCAGCGACGGCTCGTCCACGTGGTGCCGCAGCACGTCCGCGGCCAGGCCGGACAGCGCGGTCGTGGTGGCGGCGGAGGCGTCCCGGGCCTCGGCCGCGTCCGTGGTGAGCCGCGTGAGCGCGTCCGCGGTGCCGGCCGTGAGCAGCGGCGCCATCGCCCGGAGCGCGGCGAGCGCGGACGCGCGGACCGGGTCCTGCTCGTTGCGCAGCCGGCCGAGCCGGGCGAGGACGTCGGCGACCGCGCGCGGGTCGCGGGACCGGCGGGCGGCCGTGACCAGCAGCGCGTACCCGCGCGCCCGCTCGTCCGCGTCGCCGGAGCGAAGCGTCACGTCCAGCGCGGCGCGCGCATCCGGCCAGGCCAGGTAGGCGCTCCACGTGTCGGCCAGCTGCTCCTGCTCACGGATGCGCGGCAGGGTGAGCACGCGGGTCGCCTCGCGGACGCGTACCGGCTCCGGCAGCACCTCCATCACGGCGGGTGCCGGGACGGCCGTGGCCGTGTCCACGTCCGCCATGATCCGGTCGTAGAGCGGGCCGCGCCGGCGGGGCGGGACCGCGTCGAGCAGCGCGGCCAGCGCGATCGCGTTGTCGCGGATCCGGGCGCCGATCGCCGCGAGCACGTCCGTGGGCAGCGGCGCGAGGCGGCGCAGCAGGCCGGGCGGCAGCGTGGTGCGGTGCAGCCAGCCGGCGCGGGCGGGCGCGGTGAGCAGCGCGGCGACCCGGTCCGGCGCGTGCGCCGCGAGCACCCCGTACGCGGTGAGCGGGCCGGGCAGCGCCTCACCGGGCGGGTAGCGTTCCAGCAGGTCGAGCGCGTCGGCCGGGTCGCAGCGGAGGACGGCCGGGGCGGCGTCGGCCCAGATCGTGACCCGTTCCTCGGCGGTGGCCGCGCCGAGGCGCTCACGCACCCGGTCCAGCAGCGGGCCGGGGTGCCGGCGGACCAGCCGGACCGGCCGGATCGCGTGCTCCAGCTCGGGCAGCAGCGCCCGCACCGTGTCCGGGCCGCAGGCCGGCAGCAGCGCGGCGGCCTCGTGGTCGCCGAACCGGGCCCGGATCTCGGCGATCAGCGCGTCCGCCGTCTCCGGCCGCGGGTGCCGGCGCAGCGCGCGGTGGATTCGCCGCCGGTCGGCCTGCGGCCGGTCCGCGTGCTCACCCGCCGCGACCCCGGCGCGCACCGCGGCGCCGAGCGCGGACGCCCTGATCGACGGCATCGGGTCGTGCGCCGCGGCCGCGATCCCGTCGCGGTCCCGGGCCACCAGCGCGGCGTGCAGCGCGAGCCGCCGCTCGTACGGGCCCTGCTCCCGCAGGTCGGCGCAGACGTCGGCGCGGTCCGGCGCGGTGCGCGCCCACCGGGCGAGCGTCCTCATCCGCTCCCGGTACGGCAGCGGTTCCAGCGACGTGAGCAGGTTGCGGGTGGCGGTGAGCACGCCGATCATTGTGCCCGCGCGCGTCTCGCGACGACGCGAATAATGTCAGCGTCCGCGCGGCGCCACCAGCCCGCTCTCGTACGCGACCACCACCGCCTGGGCGCGGCTGGCCAGGCCGAGCTTGCCCATCAGGCGCTTGACGTGCGTCTTCACCGTGGCCTCGCTGAGCACCAGGCGCTCGGCGATCTGCAGGTTGGACAGGCCGTTCGCGACCAGGCGCAACACCTCGGTCTCGCGCGCGGTCAGGCCGTCCAGCGCGGGCGCGGTGGCGGCGGGGGAGCGGTGCCGGTCCGCGTACGCCTCGATCAGCCGCTGCGTGATGCGCGGCGCCATCAGCAGGTCGCCGGAGACGATGGTGTGCACGGCCGCGATGATCCGCTCGGGCGGCGTGTCCTTCAGCAGGAACCCGGACGCGCCGGCGCTGAGCGCGGCGTAGACGTACTCGTCCAGGTCGAACGTGGTCAGCGCGACCACGTGCGGGCGGGGCTCGGCGGCCAGGATCGCGCGGGTGGCCGCGATGCCGTCCATGTGCGGCATGCGGATGTCCATCATCACCACGTCCGGTCGCGTCTGGGCGGCCATCGCGATCGCCTGGGCGCCGTCCGCCGCCTCGCCGACCACCTCGATCCCGGGCGCGGCCGTGAACAGCGCGATCAGACCGGCGCGGATCAGCGCCTGATCATCGACGACCAGCAGCCGGACGGTCATGCGCTCTCCTCGATCGGGAGTCGTAACAGGACTCGGAAACCGCTCTCATGACGGCCGGCGGTGAGCACGCCGCCGTAGAGCGCCGCGCGCTCCCGCATGCCGCGGATGCCGTGCGAGTCCGGCGACGGCACCGGCTCGTGCGTCTTCGTACCGTCGTCGGTGATCGTCACGGTGAGCGTCAGCTCGCCGTAGTCGACCTCGACCCGCGCGGCCGCGGGCCCGGCGTGCTGCAGCACGTTCGTCAACGATTCCTGCACCACCCGGTACGCGCACAGGTCCGGCCCGGCCGGCAGCGGCCGCACCCGCCCGGTGACGGAGATGTCCACCGCGAGCCCGGCCGACCGGATGCGCGCGGCCAGTTCCTCCAGGTCGGCGAGGCCGGGCTGCGGGCGCAGCGACTCCTCGCCGTGGTCGATGCGCAGCACGTCCAGCAGGCGGCGCATCTCGGTCAGCGCCTCGCGGCTGGCCGCGCCCACCGTGGAGATCGCGACCTTCGCGGTGGGCGGGTCGGTGTCCAGCACGTACGCGGCCACGCCGGCCTGTAACGAGATCACCGACATGTGGTGCGTGACGATGTCGTGCATCTCCCGCGCGATCCGCACCCGCTCCTCGACCACCGCCTCCGCGGTCTTCGCGGCCGCCCGCTCCGCCCGCAGCGCCCACCGCCGGGTGCCGTCGCCGACCGCCCAGGTCACGGCCATCACCAGCACGTACTGCAGGATCTCCGGCACGGTCAGCGGCACCGGGAACGTCCGGTACGCGATCGTGGCGACCAGCAGCGTCAGCACGAATCCGGCCGCGGCCGCGGCGCGCGAGCGCAGCGTCGCGACCGTGAACAGCCCGATCACCATGCCCAGCCCCGAGTTCGGCCAGGCGCCGAAGCCGAGCAGCCCGTAGAGCCCGAGTGCGCTCACGATGACCACCAGCGTGCCGAACGGAGCCCACTGCCGGAACGCCACCGGCGCCGCGGAGAGGAACCCCAGCGTGGACGCCAGCCAGTGCGGCGGGCCCTCACTCTGGGTGACGAGGCTGATGGTGGTCAACCCGGTCAGTGCGGTGGCCAGGAGCACGTCGGTCAGCACCGGGTCGAACAGTCTGCGCACCTCACCGACGCTATCGTGTGCGGGTCACCGTCCGCGTCTCTCCCGGGACGGACTGCGGCCTACCCCCAGAGGGGTATGTACATTTGCCGCTCTCGGGTGACGACGCGTGCGCACGGCTGTTCGTAGGTTCGGATGATGCGGGCGGGGATCTCGGACGGCCTCGAAGACCTCTATCGGGAGCACGGCGCGGTGCTGCTGGCCACACTGACGCGGGTGACCGGCGGCGACGCCCACCTGGCCGCGGACGTGTTGCAGGAGACCGCGATCCGGGCGTGGCAGCACCCGGAGGCGCGCAACGAGTGCGGCACGTGGAACAGGGCGTGGCTGATCACCGTGGCCCGCCGGATCGCGATCGACCACCTGCGGTCGGCCCGCGCGCGGACGATCGCGGTCGCGGACGAGCACCTCGAGGGCCGCATCGCGCGCGCGGAGGACGAGGCGCCGCGCATGATAGACCGGCTGGAGGTGCGGGCCGCGCTCGCGTCGCTCTCCGACAGCTACCGGAAGATCATCGTGAGTACGTACTTCGAGGGCCGGACCGTGGCCGAGTTGGCCGGCGCGCTCGGCATCCCGGAGGGCACCGTCAAGTCGCGCACGTTCTACGCGCTGAAGTCGTTGCGGGCGGCGCTGATCCGGCGCGGTTACCTCGACGGCTGACCCGGTTTCCCGGCGCGACATACCGGGCATTGGGGGGCATGACACACCCCGAACCGTTCCCGCTGATCGACCCGAACGAGCCGGTCCCGGACGACCCCGGCGAACTGCTCCCGGACACGCCGGACACGCTGCCACCGGCCCCGATCGAGCCGACCCCGGACGACCCGGGCGGCGACCCCGGCGCCGTCCCCGAACCGGCCTGACCGCTCGGCCGGTCTCCGCCACCGCGCCGGCAACGGCGGCACCGCGGCCAGGAATCCTCCTGGCCGGCCGTGACGCTCGCCCGCACGGCGGCGGGTGCGTAATCGGTTGCGCGGGCCGGCGCGGGTGTGCACGATGAGGATTCGATCGCGAGTGGGAAGGAGGGCGGCGATGTTTCGGATGACCGGTTCGCCCGTGCCCTCCCGGGGACTCTCCGCGGGGTGACGCACGGGCACTCACTCTCACAGGAGAGCCGTGACGCTCATGATTCGCCCGATCTCCGGGCCGACCGAGATCGACCTGTTCAACACCCTGCCGTACCAGCTGAACGACCAGATCGCGAAGGACCTCGCCGAGGGGCGGCGGCACGACCGCTGGCTGTGGATGGGGCTGCGCGCCGGCCGCCTGGTCGCGCGCGCCGGCTTCTGGTCCCGGCCCGGCGACGCGGACCCGCTGGTCATCGACATCTTCGATGTCGCCGCGGACCACGATCTCGATGACGGGGTACGGGTGCTGGAGCGCGCCCTGGCCACCGTCCGCACCCGGCCGGAGTACACGCGGTTCGTCGCACCGGACTGGCGCGACGAACCCGGGCCGACCACGCTGCGCATGCGCGCGATCGAGACGCTCGGCGGCCGGCTGTTCGTGGAGCGGCTGCGCCTGCACCGGCCCGGCACCGCGCCGCTGCCCGCGCCGGCCGGCCGGCTCGCGTTCCGTGAGCCGCGCGACGCGGACGAGCTGATCGCGCTGATGACCCGCGTGCTGGACGGCACGCTGGACGCGCACGGCCGCGACGAGCTGACCCGGCGCTCCGCCGGGGAGGCCGCCCGCGCCCAATACCACGAGGAACTGCTGCGCTACCCCAGCCCGCGCGAGTGGTGGCGGGTCGGCGTGCTGCCGGACGGCACGCCCGCCGGATTCGTGCTGCCCGCCCACAACGGCTACAACCCGGTCATCGCGTATATCGGCGTGGTGCCGGAGCTGCGCGGCCGGCGCCTGGTCGACGACCTGCTCGCGGAGGGTACGCGCCTGCTGATGGAGCAGCGCGTGCCGCACGTGCGCGCCGCCACCGACGTGGGCAACGCGCCGATGGCCGCCGCGTTCGCGCGCGCCGGCTACCGCGTCTTCGAGCGGCAGCTCGACATGGTCTGGCCCGGCTGAGTGTGCGGTCAGGCCGCCGCCGCGGTCCCCCCGGCCGGGGCCGGCGGCCCGACCGCCCCACGGCGCGCCCGGAAGACCCTGATCAGGCGGTACGCGAGCCGGCCCGGCAGCACCGCCAGCAGCCCGATCAGCACCCACGGCGGCGCCCACAGCGAGGTGCCGGGCGTGACCGG
The DNA here is from genome assembly GCF_031458235.1 of Catenuloplanes atrovinosus. Lineage (NCBI taxonomy): Bacteria > Bacillati > Actinomycetota > Actinomycetes > Micromonosporales > Micromonosporaceae > Catenuloplanes > Catenuloplanes atrovinosus. Next base: position 2,205,459 of record NZ_JAVDYB010000001.1, read on the forward strand.
CCCGAGCGGTGTGTCCGGTGTGGACGGCACCACGGAGACGGTCGCGGTGAGCCGCCCGCGCTCGGTCGACGGCTGCACCGCCCACTTCGTGTCCGCGGACGCGCGCACGGCGACGGGACCGGCGCCGGTGGCCGCGGCGGCCGGCACCGGTGCGGACGCGACGATCGCGGCGATCGCGAGCAGCGCCGTGGCCGGGCGGTGGAGGTGTCGGATGGTGGTCACGGCGCGAAACGCTCCAATGTGGTGGGATTGTGAGGGCGGCGCCGGCTCAGGGGAGGGGCCTACGCCGATCCGGTGCGGTGCCGGCCCGAGTGATCGCGGCCGGCACCGTCCGAACCTGAGGTGTCGGGCCGGCGTCAGCGTGAGCACCGAGGGGTACGCGCCGGCCGCGCTGGACTCCGGCACGGACCCGCGCGCCTACCAGGACGCCTACCGCGCCCGCCTGGACGCGCTGCCGTACCCGCCGGAGGAACTGGAGCGCCTGTCCGCCGAGGCGGCGATCGCCTCCCGGCTCACCATCGACGTGCTCGGCGACCTCGGCCGCGCCTTCCCGACGACCTGCCCTCGGCCGCGGTGAACCTACGGACCCGTGTTCCGGTGCGGGAGCGCGAGCAGCTGGATGATGACCACGAAGGACGGCAGGACGATCGAGCCGAGGGTGACGGAGACGTAGCTGACCGGGTCCGCCTCGGTGGACCAGTAGCTCGCGGGAACCACCGTGAGCAGGCCGAACGCGAGCGCGGACGCCAGCGCGTAGCCGATCGCGACGTAGGCGGACACGCCGACGCTGCGGCGGGCCCACCCGCACAGGCGCGCGGCCAGCACGGCGTGACCGGCGATGACGGCGAGGCCGATCACCAGGCCGACGGTGAGCAGCCCGTCGAGCCAGGCGCCGTCGCCGGCCGGGCGGATGTCCCGCAGGTAGTCGCGTGCGGTCGCGTTGAGCTGGGCGACCTCGATGATCACCAGGGCGTACACGATCACGCGGGTGACCCGGAACGGGACCGTGTCGCCGAGACCCCGCTCGTACAGCAGCCAGGCGATCCCGACGAACAGGCTGACCGCGCCGTAGCCGAGCAGGCCCGCACCGATCATCGTCTCGGTCCAGGCCCGCGCGCACGTGCGGTCGCCGGCGATCACCGCGAACAGGAAGCTGTCCAGCGCGAACGTGAAGAACCCGGCGAGGAACATGGTGAGCGCCTCGGTGGGGCGCGCGGTCGCGCTCGGCCGCTCCACGATCACGATGATGGCGGCGAACACCAAGCCCGCGACCACGCCGGCGAGCTGCGAGTGCGAGGCGGCGGAGCCGATCGGGCTCCAGTCCAGTGCGTCGCAGCCCGACCCGATCACCTCGGCGGCGCCCGACCAGGACATCCGCCGAGGGTATCAGCGCCGGACCGGGAGTACGGACCTCATATTCCTCTTCCGGCGTGGTCGGTTCGGGGCGGCAGCAGGGCTTCCTGCCTGTTCCGCGGTGGTCCGATCAGACCTCGCGCCCGCACAGGGAGATCAGTTGCACGGTGGGGTCGGTGCTGGTGGTGGGCACCGGGGGAGCGGTGACGCCCATGCCGATGAACCGCTCCACGTTCGCCCGCGCGTACGCCAGGCCGTACGCGACCGCGGCCGGGTCGAGCGTCTCGTCCTGGCCGGATCCGCGCGCCAGGTCCCACTGGTGGACGGTCAGGTCGACGAGCATCTGGTCCGCGTAATCCCGCAGCGGCACCGTCCCGAACGAGAGCTGGACCGGGCCGGCCGGGTCCGCGGCGGGCCACAGGGCCCGGGAGCGCGCCGCGGCCCGCTCCCACGCGGCGACCGGGTCGGCGCCGACCACGTCGCCGTCGTACCGGTTCCCGACCTGCTCCAGCGGCTCGCCGGCCAGGATGTGCGGCGCCCACAGGTGCTCCCCGACCAGGTGGTTGACGAGGTCGCGGACGGTCCACTCGGTGCACGGGGTCGGATCGTCCCAGCGGTCCGCCGGCACCCCGCGCACCCGCGCGCCGAACCGGTCGATGGCCTCGGGGATCATGAGCAACGCCGAAGTCGTCATGCCGGCAGGCTATGTCACGATCATTGTCGGCCGGTGGTCGGCATAATGCCCGGTCAGAAGGCGTCCCGATGATCTTCCGCCCAGGCACGGAACGTCGTGGGCGGACGGCCGAGCAGCCGCGCCACGTCATCGGTCACCACGGCGTTGTGGCCGTCGCGGGACCAGGCGATGCCGCTCGCCCAGGCCGCGGCCGGCGGTGGCGCGGTGGTCACCCGGACCGGGCGGCCCAGCACGTCGGCCAGGATCAGCGCCTGCTCGCCCACGCTGATCGGCGCCGGGCCGGTCAGCGGGTGGACGGCCTCGTGGTGGCCGGTGCCGGTCAGCGCCTCCACCGCGACGGCCGCGACGTCGCGCGGATCGACCACGCCCTGGCGGGCGCCGTCGACCGGGTCCGGCACCGGCGCGCCGGACCGGATCGCGGGTGCCCACCACAGCGCGTTCGAGGCGAACACGGACGGGCGGAGAATCGTCCAGGACAGGCCGCTGGCGCGCAGCGCCTCCTCGCCGCGCAGGTGCCACTCGCCGATGACGCCGCCGGCGTACCGCTCGCCGGTCCCGATCGCGGACAGCTTCACCACCGAGGCGACACCCGCCGAGACCGCGGCGCCGATCATGGCGAGGTCGTGGCGCGCGGTCGGCTCCGGCGGCGCGGTGATCAGCAGGATCTTCTCCGCGCCGGTCGCGGCCTTGCGCAGCGAGTCCGGGTCGTCGAGGTCGGCGGCGACCACCTCGAGTCCGTCCGCGGGCGCGATCCGGCGTGGATCGCGGGTCATCGCGCGGACCGGGACCCCGCGCGCGAGCAGCCCGGCGACCGCCGGACGTCCGATGGTGCCGGTGGCACCGGTTACCAGAATCATGGCGTCGATGCTGCTCCGCGCCGTGCGGCGGCATCTAGGACGGATCGGCACGCTTTCCACGTTGAACAAAGCAGCGATTAAAGTTGCCTTAAACAAATTCATGATGGTCGAAGCCTGAGTGCGGCATATGGTCCGTGTGTGCCCCACCTTGACCGGAAGAGAGTGGGTAACGACGAAAGGTCGAGACCATGAGAACACCACGCATGCTCCTCGGCGCCGCCGTACTGGTCGCGGCGATGGCCGGCTCCGTCACGCTGACGGGTGTGGCCTCCGCCGACGCCGACGTGCCGGTCTCCGCGACGATCGAGGTGTCCGGCACGTTCAACGGCAACGGAAACCGCTACTACGGCACCGGCCCGCTGGGCAGCGGCGGCCAGAACGAGGACCAGGACCCGCTGTTCCGCCTGGCCGCCGGCGCCACCCTGACCAACGTCGTGCTGGGCGCCCCGGCCGCCGACGGCATCCACTGCGCCGGCAGTTGCACGCTCCGCAACGTCACCTGGCAGGACGTCGGCGAGGACGCCGCCACCTTCCGCGGCACCAACGCCACGGTGCTGGTCGAGGGCGGCAGCGCGGCGAAGGCCGCCGACAAGGTCTTCCAGGACAACCGCGGCGCCGGCGGCTCGGTGACCATCCGCAACTTCTCGGTCAACGACTTCGGCAAGCTCTACCGCTCCTGCGGCAACTGCTCCACGCAGGCCGCCCGCTCGGTGACCCTGCAGAACATCACCGCCTCCGACGGCGACGTCCTGGTCGGCATCAACGTCAACTACGGCGACCGGGCGCGGCTGTCCGGCCTCAACATCGGCTCCATCGGCGTCTGCGACCTCTACAACGGCAACAACAGCGGCGACGAGCCGGTCAAGGTCGGCGAAGGCCCCAACAGCACCACCTGCATCGTCTCCTGACCCCCGTCACAACCCGGCCCCTCGGCGAATGCCGAGGGGCCGGCCCACGTCCACCTCCCGGTGCCGAGCCCGGTGGCCGCCGGCCCTCCGCACGCCGGGCGAGGGTGGCGGTGGTGGCGGTGCGGCATGGCGCGGGGCGGCCGGCCGATGTGGAGCGTCTGGCTCGGCGGGCCTCTCGACCCGGATGGCGGTGCTCCAGTGGCGGCCGGGTCGTTCCCCAGGGGCTGGGCGCCGACCGCGGAGTCCGGTGGCCTCCGGGCGGTGACCGGGGCCCGCCGCGTTGGAGGTTTCGGCACGATCGGCGGTCAGGGGGCGCGGAAGCCGTGGGGAGGGCCTACGGTGGCGGGGTGAGCAGCTGGTTCGAGGGGCCGCCGAGGGTGGTGCCGCATCGGTGGCACGGGGGTGCGGCCATGGTGGAGCCGGACCACGGGGTGGAGCTGGCCTGGCCGGCGGACGGGGCGGCCGGCGCGGGGGACGTGGTGGTGATGGGGCCGCGGACGCGCGCGCACTACTGGGACGGCATGCGGTCGCCCGCGGGATGCGTGCGGATGCGGCTCGCCCCCGGGCGTGCGCCGGACCTCCTCGGACTGCCGGCGCAAGCGATCACCGACCGCGCCGTACCGCTGAAGGAATTTGATCTTGATCTTGCGGAGTTGCTGGCGAGCGTGCCGCCGGGGCCGGACGGCCGGTCGCGGCTGTTGCGGGACGCGGCGGCGCTGATCACCGGGGCGCGGCCGGAGCCGGTGCATCGGGCCGCGCGGCGCCTGCACGTCAGCGAGCGGCACCTGCGTGGGCTGTTCGCGTCCGGGGTCGGGCTGCCGCCGCGGCTGTACACCCAGATCGAGCGGGTACGGACCGTGCTCGCCCACCCGGAGGTGCCGTTGCCGGAGGTGGCGGCGCTGGCCGGCTACTACGACCAGTCGCACATGACGGCCGAGTTCCGGCGGTTGATGGGTGCGCCGCCGGGAGCGTTCCGGGCCGGTCGATGGCCGGCGCCGGAACGGTGCGGACGGGCCTAGCGCACGTTCAGAAGGTCCTTCACGCCGAGCATGGCGAGCACCTGGCTGACCCGGGACGTCGGGCGGAGGAACGTGAGCGTGGTGCCGGCCTGTTCGGCCGCGAGCTGGCAGCGCATCAGGCACCGCACGCCGGCGGCGTCGACGAACGTGAGGCCGGACAGATCCAGTTCCGCGCCGCAGTCCTTGCGCGTGAGGTCGAACAGCCCGGCGAGCGCCTCTTGCAGGACGGGGACGGTGTCGCGGTCCAGCTCGCCGATGATGACAAGGCGGTTGGGCGGTTCGCTCTCGACCTGTAGGTAGTCGAGGTCAGACTCGGTGCGGAAGGAGTTCATGACTCCTCCGTCCTGTAGGTTGTGCCCTCACCCTACCCGCCCGACCTCGGGAAAGCTCACGGCCGGGGCGACACCCTCACCCATCCGCGCCCGCGGGCACCGCGCGGACGCGTGCCGGCGAGGCAGCGTTCACACAGGTGACGCACGTCGTCCGCGTCGGTGAGCACGTCGGATGAGCGATATTCCCATGGTACGTGTGGGAAGCGACGCAGCCCGGCCCGGGCCAGCGGCACGCCGCACAGCGTCTGGTTGGTGCCGGGCAGCCAGGCGTGCGCGTCCCCGGCCGGCTGCCGCGCGCCGTCGCCGCCCCGCGCCTGCCCGGAGGCGGCCACCGCGTATCGTGCCATGACCCGCGGGTACCCCGGGTGACGCCCGGCTACGCGTGCACGATGGGGACGCCCGCCTCGCCGAGCCGCCGTACCGTGTCGTCGCCGGCCGGCGCGTCCGTGACGATCCCGGCCACCGCGTCCAGCGCCAGCACCGCGAACCGCGACGCGGCCCCCACCTTCTCGGCGCTGGCCAGCACGATCGTGTCCGCGGCGCGCCGGGACAGTGCCCGCTTCATCGCCGCCTCGTCCGCGTCGCCGGTGGTCAGCCCCGCCTCCGGATGCACGCCCGTGACACCCAGCAGGAACAGATCCGCGTGTACGGACTGGGCCGCCTCCACGGCCGCGGCACCGCACGCCACCATCGAGTGCTTGAACACCCGGCCGCCGAGCAGGTAGATCTCCACGTGCGGGTGCTCACCGAGCGCCGCGGCCACGGTCGGGCTGTGCGTCACCACGGTCGCGTGCAACTCGTCCGGCAGCGCGTGCGCGACCGCCAGCGCGGTGGTGCCGCCGTCCAGGATCACGGTGGCGCCGGGCCTGACCAGCTCCGCCGCCTTCGCCGCCACGCGCCGCTTGCCGTCCACGGACACGGCGCCGCGAGTGGCGTAGTCCGCGGTCGCGGGGGAGGCCGGGAGCGCGCCGCCGTAGACCCGCTGGCACAACCCGGCGGCGGCCAGATCGCGCAGGTCACGGCGGATGCTGTCCTCCGAGATGCCGAGCTCGGCGGCGATGTCCTTGGCGACGACGCGCCGGTCCCGCGCCAGGCGGTCCAGCAGGAGCGTGCGGCGCTGGGCGGCGAGCATGCGCAAATCCTTCCCGTTGTTGCATGTTGTTGCGTAGTCTAGCGGGCATGAGTTCCGTGATTGTGCGTATTCCTGGTGTCGATGTGCCGGACGAGCGCGGACGCACCGGGCTGGACCGGGCCGGCCGCGACCTGACCGGCAATCCGGACGTGGTGGTCCGCGACGTGGAGCTGATCGCCTCCGGGTGGCACGTGCTGCGCCGCACCACGTTCGACTACCGGCATGCGGACGGGCGCTGGACGCGCGAGCGGCGGGAGACCTACGACCGGGGGAACGGGGCCACGGTTCTGCCGTACGACCTGGCGCGTGGCACGGTGCTGCTGGCGCGTCAGTTCCGGTATCCGGTGTACGTCAACGGCCACCCGGACGGGATGCTGCTGGAGGCCGCGGCCGGCCTGCTGGACGACGACGAGCCCGAGGCCGCGATCCGGCGCGAGGCGGAGGAGGAACTCGGGGTCACGCTCGGCGCGCTCACCCACGTGTTCGACGTCTACATGAGCCCGGGTTCGGTGACCGAGCGCCTGCACTTCTACGCGGCGCCGTACCGGCCGTCGGATCGGACCGGGGCCGGTGGCGGCATCGCCGACGAGGGCGAGGACATCGCGGTGGTCGAACTGCCGTTCGCCGAGGCGCTCGCCATGATCGGTGACGGGCGGATCGCGGATGCGAAGACCGTCATGCTGTTGCAGTGGGCGGCGCTGCACGTCTTCTCGTAGCGCCCCGGGGTGGTGCCGGTCAGACGACGGCGGTCACGCGGATCTCCACGCGCATCCCGGGGCCGCGACCCCCCGCCCGGTCCAGATCGGCGCCCGGTCGCCATGCGCGTGCGGAACTGCTCGACCATCACCCGGTGGTGCGCCTCCCGCACGACCTCGTCCTCCAGGCTCTCGGGGAACGTGAGGTCGTCGTACCAGCCGCCCTGGCCGGACGTCTCGATCCGGTCGCCGACGCGTACCGGGCTCAGGCACCGTATCCGCGCGGAACACGGTGCCTGAGTCTCGAACGGTGGGCGATGAATCGATCAGGCCGGTTGGCGGGCGGGGCGCAGCAGCAGGCGGAACCCGGTCCACACGCTCCACACCAGGTAGCTCGGCACCAGCACCGCGATCCCGAGCACCGACAGCCCCTGCATGGACGGTGGCAGGCCGCCCCGGCTCAGCCCCACGCCGAAGCAGATCAGCATCACCGCGAGCGCGGCGCCCGCCAGCAGTCCGGCCGCGCCGAGGCCGGCCGGTGCGTGCCCGCCGCGCAGGTCGGCCACGGACGTCGTGATCAGCCAGCCCGCCGGGCCCAGCGCGCTGAGCACGGCCGCGAAGACCAGGACGCCGGTGAACGGGCCGTCCAAGCTGGCCAGGGCCACCAGGATCGCCGCCAGCAGCGCGCCGAAGCCGCAGACCGCCACGGTCAGCGCGGTGCGCAGTGGCCCGCCGTCGCCCGCGGCCGCCCGGAGTGCCACGGCCGGTGCGATGCCCAGCGGGCCGACGAGGAACAGGGCCTCCGCGTTGTCCTCGCCGATCACGGGGGCGAGGATCGGGGCGCCGGCGACCAGCACGGTGGTGAGCAGCATGGCGGCGCCGCCGAGCACGGGCAGCAGCCGCGGGCGGCCGGTGAGGGAGCGGCGCAGGGCGGGCAGCTTGATCAGGACGTCGGCGGCGTAGCGCCAGCGGCGGGTGCCGTGGACGTCGGCGAGCAGGCCGAGGGTCTCCTCGCGCCAGCGATCGCGGTGGCCGGGCGGCAGCAGCCGGGCGCCGGCCCGGATCAGGGCGTCGATCATCGGGTGAGGCCTCCGAGCGGGGGGTGCGGGAACGGGACGGCGGGTCGGCGGTGGGCCTGGCGGCGCTGCGCGGACGCGGCGAGCAGCGCGCGGGCGGGCTCGACGCTGTCCGGCGTCAGGCGGTAGTAGCGGCGGCGTGGCCGGCCCTCGGCGTGCTCGCCGTCCTCCCAGCGGCTGGTCACCCACTCGGCGCTCTCCAGCCGGGCGAGGATCGGGTAGATGGTGCCGGGCGGGAGCCCGGTGGCGTCGACGATCTGCAGCCCGTACAGCTCGGCCGGGGGGTCGGCGAGCAGCGTCTCGAGGACGAGCCGGGTTTGCAACGTAGCGCGGAACGGCGGCATGTTCCGTACTCTATATAGGGTCCGGCGTTGTTTCAAGCAGAGATCGAGACGTTGACGAATGGAGATGTGTCGTTAACACTGTGGGCGCTGTGTTAGCGCTCACATGACCCCCGGGAGTCGCTGTCATGTCCCGACGACGCATCCTCACCAGGGCCGGGGCGGCCCTGCTCCTCAGCACCGCGCTGCTGGCCATGCCCGGCACCTCCGTGGCCGCGCCGGAGTACACGATCACGCTCGACCCGGGCGCGGCGGGCGTCGAGATCCCCGACTCGATGTACGGCGTGTTCTTCGAGGACATCAACTACGCGGCGGACGGCGGCCTCTACGCCGAGCTGGTGCGGAACCGCTCGTTCGAGTTCCTCCCGGCGGACAACGCGTCGTTCACCGGCCTGACCGCCTGGATCACCCCCGGCACCACGGCCGACGACGACGGCCGCCTGCACGAGCGCAACCGCACCTACCTGCGGCTCGCGGGCGGGCAGTCGCTCACCAACGCCGGTTACAACAGCGGGATCGCGGTCCGGGGCGGAGCGCTCTACGACTTCTCGATCTGGGTGGCCGGGAGCGCGCCGCTGACCGTCACGCTGCACGACGCCGCGGGCCAGGCGCTCGCCGCACCGCTGACGATCACCACGCGCGGCGACGGCTGGGCGAAGTACACCGGCACGCTGCGGGCCACCCGCACCACGGACGCGGGGCGGCTGACCGTCCGGGCCGGGGGCACCGGCGCGCTGCGGGTGGACGAGGTCTCGCTGTTCCCGCGCGACACGTTCAGGAACCGGCCGAACGGGCTGCGCCGGGACCTCGCGGAGAAGATCGCGGCGCTCGACCCGGGCTTCGTGCGCTTCCCCGGCGGGTGCCTGGTCAACACCGGCAGCCACTACGGGTACGACGCGGCCTCGAACTACGAGCGGGCCCGGTCGTACCAGTGGAAGGACACGGTCGGGCCGGTCGAGCAGCGGGCGACGAACAGGAACTTCTGGGGCTACAACCAGTCGTACGGCCTGGGCTACTACGAATACTTCCAGTTCTCCGAGGACATCGGCGCGATGCCGCTGCCGGTGGTGCCCGCCCTGGTGACCGGCTGCGGGCAGAACCGGGCCACGGACGACGAGGCGCTGCTGCAACGGCACATCCAGGACACGCTCGACCTGATCGAGTTCGCCAACGGGCCGGTCACGTCGACGTGGGGCAAGCTCCGGTCCGACATGGGGCATCCCGAGCCCTTCGGTCTGACGCACGTGGCGGTCGGCAACGAGGAGAACCTGCCGGACGCGTACTTCGCGCGGTTCGTGAAGTTCCGCGCCGCGATCGAGGCCCGCTACCCGCAGATCACGGTGATCGGCAACACCGGGCCGGACGACACCGGCGCCACGTTCGACCGGCTGTGGGAGCTCAACCGCCAGGCCGGCACGGAGATGGTCGACGAGCACTACTACAACAGCCCGGCCTGGTTCCTGTCGCACAACGAGCGGTACGACGCGTACGACCGGAACGGCCCGGCGGTGTTCCTCGGCGAGTACGCGTCGCTGGACAACAAGCTGTTCAACTCGCTGGCCGAGGCCGCGTACATGACCGGGCTGGAGCGCAACGCCGACGTGGTGCGGATGGCCTCCTACGCGCCGCTGCTGGCCAACATCGACCACGTGCAGTGGCGGCCGGACCTGATCTGGTTCGACAACGACGAGTCGTGGGGCTCGACCAGCTACCAGGTGCAGAAGCTGTTCATGAACAACGTGGGCGACCGTACCGTGCCCAGCTCGCTCGCCGGGCCGGGCCTGGAGCCGCAGCCGATCACCGGCGGCGTCGGGCTCTCCACCTGGGCCACCTCCGTGCGCTACGACGACGTGCGGGTCACCACGCCGGCCGGTGAGACGCTGTTCGCGGACGACTTCTCCGGCGGCGCGGACGCGTGGCGCCCGTTCACCGGCCGGGGCGCCTGGTCCGTGGTGGACGGTGCCTACGTGCAGTCGGACACCGCGGCGCAGGACACGATGGTGCGCGGCGCGGACATCACCGCCACCGACTACGACTACTCGGTCAAGGCCACCAAGCTCTCCGGCGCGGAGGGCTTCCTGATCGGCTTCGGCCTCAAGGACACCGGCGCCTTCTACTGGTGGAACCTGGGCGGCTGGAACAACACCCAGGGCGGCATCGAGAAGGGCGTCGGCGGCGCCAAGGAACAGGTGCTGCTCAAGCCCAGCACGGTGGAGACCGGCCGCACCTACGACATCACCATCCAGGTCCGCGGCACCTCGGTGAAACTGCTGCTGGACGGCGTGGAGTGGGCGAGCTTCACCGACGACCAGGTGACCGCGCCGGTCGCGCAGGTCGTCACGCGCGACGGCGACGACCTGATCGTCAAGGTGGTCAACGCGCAGGACCGGCCCGCCGTCACCCGCGTCGACCTGGGCGGGCTGCGGGTGGACGGCCGCGCCCGGGCCACCGTGATCACCGGCGACCCCGCGGAGCAGAACACCCGGTCCGCCGAGCCGATCCAGCCCGTGACCACCACGGTCACCGGCATCTCGTCCGACTTCACCCGGACCTTCCCGGCCAACTCCGTCACGTTCCTGCGACTGAAGACCAAGTGAGGGGTGCACAGATGACCAGCCGTCGCAACCTGCTGCTGGGCGTGGCCGGGGCCGGGATGCTCGGTGGCCTCGGCGCCGCCACGCCCGCGACCGCGCGGGACGACCGCACGGACGCGGAGATCTACGGCGTACCCACCGCCGATCCGCTCATCGCGCAGCGCGCCGACCCGTTCATCACGCCCCGCACCGGCGGGCGGTACTACTTCACCGCGTCCGTCCCGGAGTACGACCGGCTGATCGTGCGGGGCGCGAGCACGATCGCCGGGCTGGCCACCGCCGCCGAGTCGGTGGTCTGGCGGCGGCCCGCGTCCGGGCCGATGGGCGGCCACATCTGGGCGCCCGAGCTGCACCGCATCGACGGCCGCTGGTACATCTACTTCGCGGCCGGCGACTCCGACGACGTGTTCCGCATCCGCACGTACGTGCTGGAGTCCCCGCTCGCCGACCCGGCCGACCCGGCCGGCTGGACGCTGCGCGGCCGGCTCGCCACCGAGTGGGACGGGTTCACGCTGGACGCCACCACGTTCGCCCACCGCGGCCGGCGCTACCTGGTGTGGGCGCAGTCCGAACCGGAGATCGCGGTCAACTCCAGCCTCTACATCGCGCCGATGAGCAACCCGTGGACGCTCGGCGGCAAGCCCACCCGGATCGCCACGCCCACCCGCGACTGGGAGATCCAGGGCTTCAAGGTCAACGAGGGGCCGGCCGTGCTGATCCGCAACGGCCGGGTCTTCGTGACGTTCTCCGCCAGCGCCACCGACGCCCGCTACGCGATGGGCCTGCTCACCGCACCCGCCTCCGCCGACCTGCTACGCCACGCGTCCTGGACCAAGACGCCCGGGCCGGTCCTCACCACGAACGAGCACACCCGGCGGTACGGGCCGGGGCACAACTCGTTCACCGTGGCCGAGGACGGCGTGACCGACGTGCTGGTCTACCACGCGCGCGACTACCGCGACATCACCGGCGACCCGCTCTACGACCCGAACCGGCACACGCGCGTGCAGAAGCTCTACTGGCATCCGGACGGCACGCCGATGTTCGGCATCCCGGTCGGCACCGGCGGCCCGATCGTGCGCATCTCCCCGGCCGGCGTGCGCGACGCGTTCGTCCGGCACGACCCCGCGGACGGCACGGTCACGGTGCCGGTCGCGCCGCGCGACCTGGAGAACACACAGTTCCGGTTCGTGCCGGGCCTGGCCGGCGCGGGCACCGAGTCGATCGAGTCGGTCAGCCGCCCGGGCCGGTACCTGCGCGTGGTGAACGGCACGGTCCGGGTGGAGCCCGCCGCGGCCGGCGACGGCCCGGCCAGCTTCCGGCGGACCCGGCGGCCGGGCGGCGGGATCACCGTCCAGCTCGCCGCCGACCCGGCCGTCCACCTGCGCCACGAGCGGGGCGCGCTGGTCGCGGGCACCCGGCCCGGCGCGTTCACGCTGAGCTGACCCTCCCGAGTGTGACGCGGGGACCGGTTCCGGCCGGTCCTCGCTTACCATCTGCTGCGTGACCAGCCCGAACCGGCGGACCGCGCACGCGGAGGCCACGCGCCAGGCGATCCTGGCCGCGGCCCGGCGGCTGTTCGTCGAGCGCGGCTACTTCGAGACCCGGGTGGAGGACATCGCGCGCGCCGCCCACGTCGGCGCGCCCGCGGTCTACGCCACCGGCGGCGGCAAGAGCGGCCTGCTGCGCACGCTCATCGAGGCCGGCACGCACGGCGGCGACGCCGACGCGATCCACGCGCGGATCGCGGCCGAGACCGACCCGGACGCGCTGCTGCGCTTCATCGTGGACGCCACCCGCGGCGTCTTCGAGGAGTGGGCACCGCTGATCCGCCAGGTCACCGACGCCGCACCACAGGACCCGGCCGTCCGCGAGAGCCTGGAGACCGCGCACGCCGGCCTGCGCCGCGGCCTGTTCCGCACCGCCGACCGGCTGGCCGAGCTGGGCGCCCTCCAGCCCGGCCTGGACGCCGGCGAGGCCGCCGACCTGCTCTGGTACTTCCTGAACGACCAGTCCTACTTCACCCTCACCGGCGACCTGTGCTGGCCACCGTCGCGAGCCGCCGACTGGCTCCACCACCGCCTCCGCACGGTCCTGCTCCACTGACCCGCGCGGCGCGGCGGGCCGCGGAGACGGTTGCGGCCGGTGACGCTCACGCCGTACTGAACGGTCAGAGCACGCCCTGGTGGCGGGCCAGGTGGCGGTCCAGCACGGCCAGGTAGCCGGCGCCGTCGTGGGCGGCGAGCAGGCGGGCGAGGTCCTCGTGCTCGTCGAACGCCTCGTCCGCCTTGAGCCCGCCGACGGTCAGGACCTGGTGGAATAGGCGCAGCTGGCGGTCCCGCAGCAGGTCGTAGTAGTGCGCGGCGATGCGGTTGCCGGACAGCGAGATCACGGCGCCGTGGAAGTCGCAGTCGGCCACCACGTACGCGTTGAGGTCGTCGCAGTCCAAGGCCTCGCGCTGGTAGCCGAGCGGCGTCCGCAGCGCGGCGGTGATCCGTGCCGGGTCGACGCGGTCGGCGACGACGCGGGCGGCGGCGGTGCGCTCCAGCGCGCCGCGCATCTCCAGGACGTCACGCGCCTCGCCCGGCGGGATCGCGGTCACCACCGCGCCCTGCCGGCTGGACAGCGTCAGCAGCCGCTCCGCCTCCAGCCGCAGGAACGCCTCGTGCACGGGCGTCCGGCTCAGCTCCAGCTCGGCGCAGATCTGGCCCTCGCTGAGCCGCGCGCCGCCGACGAGCTCGCCCCGGATGATGCGCTCCTTCATGTACGCGTACGCGCGCTCGGCCGCCGTCATCCCGCCACCATATCGCGACCATGAAAGACCAAAATCAAGATCATTCAACGGTACGTACGACCCCGTGCCACCTCGCCGACAGCCTGCTCCACGCCTCAGATCAGCAGCAGGGACTTGCCCACCACGCTTCGGGCGGCCAGCGCGCGGTGCGCGTCCGCGGCCCGCTCCAGCGGGAACGTGGCCCCGATGACCGCGCGCCACCGGCCCTGGGCGACACGATCCAGCGCCTGCTCCAGGAGCACCCGTTCGACTTCCGGCGCCGGCCGGCCCTCGGACAGCGGCGTGAAGACGCGGATGCCCCGCCGGACCGCCGCGTCCACGTCGGGCGGGAGCAGACCGCCCGCGGTGCCGAACACGACCACGCGCCCGCCCGCCGCGGTCGCCTCCACCGCGGCCGCGCCCGGCGCGCCGCCGGCCCCGTCGTAGGTCAGCGTCGCGCCACCCCCGATCGTGGCGCGTACCGTGTCGGCCCAGTCCGGCCGCGTGTAGTCGACCGTGACCTCCGCGCCCAGCTCGCGCGCGAGGGCCCGCTTCCGCTCGGTGGAGGCGGCCGCGACGACGCGCGCGCCGGCCTCGACCGCGAGCTGCGTCAGCAGCGATCCGGCGCCGCCGGCCGCGGCCAGGATCAGCACCCACTCGCCCTTCTGCGGCGCGCCGAGCGCGTGGAAGCGCAGCGCGGTCACGCCGTCGTGCATCATCGCGGCGGCCTGGTCGAGCGCGACCTCGTCCGGAACCGGCACGATCCGGTCGACGCCGGCCGCGATCCGCTCCGCGTAGCCGAGGTCCGCGCGCACCACCACGCGCCGGCCCACCCAGCCCGGGTCCACGCCGTCGCCGGTCTCCAGCACGGTGCCGGCGCCGCCGAAGCCCGGAACGTACGGCAGCGCGCGCGGGAAGAACGCCTGCCCGTCGCCGCTGCGCAGCATGGTGTCCAGGAACAGCACGTCGGCCGCGTGCAGGCCGACCACCACCTGTCCCGGTGCCGCCGCCGGATCGGGCAGCCGCACCGGCAGCAACTCCTCCGGACCCCCGAACGCGCCCACCTGTACCGCCCGCACCCCGCACCCCTTTCGGCCCGCTCCCGGGTGAAAGCGTCCAACCTGAACCGGGGTTGAGGTCAAGCGTCGATGAGCGCCTTCGCCAGCGCGTTCCGGGCGGCCTCGTCGTCGATGGTCGCGGTGCCGTCGCCGCCCTGCTCGCCGTACGCGCCGAACTGCGCGTGGCTCATGCCGTCGATCTGCACGAACGTCGCGTCCGGGGGCAGCAGGTGCGCCTTCTCCCCGATGTCCCGCGGCGTGCTGAGCGCGTCCGCCGAGCCGCCCACGCTGAGCACCGGGAGCGCGGTGCCGGAGATGTCGTCGTCGCAGTACGACCCGAGCAGCACCAGCCCCGCGATCCGCTCCGGCGTCTCCGCCGCGTACGCGCAGGCACGCACGCCGCCGAGCGAGTGGCCGCCGACCCGCCAGGTGCTGATCTCCGGTGCGAGCGCGGTGAGGGCGGCCAGCGCGCGCGTCTCCAGGATCGCGAACCGCACCGGCGGGCGCACGATGACCACGGTGGTGCCGGCGTCGACCAGCGGCGCGAGCGTCCACGCGTAGGCCTCCGCCTCGACCCGGGCGCCCGGGATGAACAGCAGCCCCTCCCCGGTCGAGGCCGCGGCCGGCCGCATCACGATCCCGTCCCCGGCGTCCTCGACCTGGCGCTCCACCTCCGCGAACCGCGCCGCGTCCGCCCGCAGCGGCACCGCCAGCCACACCCCGGCGGCGGCCACCGCGGCGACGGCCACCGCGGCGAGCCCGCCGGCCACCCACCGCCACCAGCGGATCTTCCTGGCGCCGGCCGCATCGGTCCCGGGTGCGTGGTCCGGCCCGATGCCGGCGTCGTCCGTCGCGTCGGCCTCGGGTGACCGGTCGGTGTCCATGAACAACTCGCTCTCCAGGCGGCGGGGTGCCCGAGCAGCCTAGGGCATGTCTGGCGGATCTTCGCCGGCCTGCGGCGTGGCCCAGGCGCCGCCTGGCCGCACGTCGCGAAAGCCCACATACAACACCGGTATGCGGACTTCCGCGCCGCACACCCAGACGACACCTGGACCTCGCCTCGGCTCGACGACATCCACCAGACACGCCCTAGCCGGGGGAGATCACCTCACTCGCGGACGTCGGCGGGCCCGGCCGTGGTCGGCAGTCCGGCCGTGATCCACGCCTCCACGCCGCCCGCCAGGTCCGTGGCCCGGTGCAGGCCGATCGCGCGCAGGCTGGCCGCCGCCAGGCTGGAGCTGTACCCCTGCCGGCACACCACCACGACCGGCACGTCGTAGCCGGTCGCCTCCGGGATGCGACTGCCGGACGCGGGGTCGAGCCGCCACTCCAGCACGGTGCGGTCGATCACGATCGCCCCCGGCAGCTCTCCCTGCCGTGCCCGCTGCCGGTCCGTGCGCGTGTCGACCAGCAGCGCCCCGTCGGCCACCGCCGCCCAGGTCTCGCGCGGATCGAGCCGTCGCATCCCGTCCCGCGCCCGTTCCAGCAGCGCGTCCACCCCACCAACCGCCGTCGTCATGTCCCGATCATGCCCGCTTCGCCGCCATCCGGCCGGATTGCCGCGATGCATACGTGGCCGCCCGTGACAGCGGCGACGTGCGCATGGCCGCCGTCACCACATCCCTGAAGGCGACATAAGGCGAAATGTCGGGCGCGCGGCGCCCTGTCGTGTGCCTCCCGCCGCCGCGGAACCGGCTCCGACGCGGCGTCGGAGCGGCGGCGGAGCCGCCGCGAGGTTTGCCCGCGGGAGCATGCGGACCGCCACCACGCCGGAAGCGGGAATATGAGGCCCGTGTCGTTCCCGGACCGGCTGAGTGCCTGCGGCGGCAGGCGGGCCGCGACCATGCTGGGAGCGGATATGCAGCTCCGGGCCGGCGGGCACGCGGGGAGCGGTACGAGGGTCCGGGGCCGCCCGCGGGAGCGTGCGGGCCGCCGTGGGTGATCTTGTGGAGGGGTGGAATTGGGGGGTGGAGGGGGCGGGCCAGTACAGTTCGCGGACGTGAGTGGAGCGGGGCTGGATCCGGAGCGGCTGGCGGTGTGCCTGGAGGTGATCGCCGAGGCCGAGGCGCTGCCGCCGGAGCATCCGGACGCGGTCGCGGTGCGGCGGGCGACGGCGGGGCTGTTCAAGACGGTGAAGCTGCAGCGGCGCAAGGAGCGGCGCGAGGCGGTGCTGGAGGCGGACCGGGCGGTGACGGCGGCGACCGCGACCGGGGCGCCGGGGCGGATCGACGACGAGACCGCGGGACTGCCGTTGCAGAGCCGGGTGCGGGGGCGGACCGCGGGGGTGCTGCGGCAGCCGCGCGGCTGTTACGTGTGCAAGCAGCGGTATACGCAGGTGGACGCGTGGTATCACCAGCTCTGCCCGAGTTGCGCGGAGATCAACCACAGCCGCCGGGACGCGCGGACCGACCTGACCGGGCGGCGGGCGCTGCTCACCGGCGGGCGCGCCAAGATCGGCATGTACATCGCGCTGCGGCTGCTGCGGGACGGCGCGCACACCACGATCACCACGCGGTTCCCGCACGACGCGGTGCGGCGCTTCGCGGCCATGCCGGACAGCGGCGACTGGCTGCACCGGCTGCGCGTGGTCGGCATCGACCTGCGTGATCCCGCCCAGGTGGTCGCGCTGGCCGATTCGGTCGCGGCCCGCGGGCCGCTGGACATCCTGATCAACAACGCGGCCCAGACGGTACGGCGCCCGGCCGGCAGCTACGCGGCGATCGTGGCGGCGGAGTCGGAGCCGCTGCCCGCGGGCCCGCTGCCGGAGCTGGAGTTCCTCGGCGGCCGGTCCGCGGCGGGCGAGCTGACCGGCGGCGTGCCGACGGTGAGCGCGCACAACGTGACCACGCTGGCGCTGACCGCCGGGTCCACGCTGATCGACGCGGGCGGGCTGGTGCCGGACACCGCGCCGACGAACAGCTGGAGCGACCGGGTGCACGAGGTGCCGCCGATGGAGCTGCTCGAGGTGCAGCTGTGCAACGTCACGGCGCCGTTCATCCTGGTCAGCCGGCTGCGGAAGGCGATGACCGCGTCGCCGCACCCGCGCCGGTACGTGGTGAACGTGTCCGCGATGGAGGGCGTGTTCACGCGCGGCTACAAGGGCGCCGGCCACCCGCACACGAACATGGCCAAGGCCTCGCTGAACATGCTCACCCGCACCAGCGCGGACGACCTGTTCGCCGACGGCATCCTGATGACGAGCGTGGACACCGGCTGGATCACGGACGAGCGCCCGCACCCGACGAAGATGCGCCTGCACGAGGAGGGCTTCCACGCGCCGCTCGACCTGGTGGACGGCGCGGCCCGCGTATACGACCCGATCGTGCGCGGCGAGCGCGGCGAGGACGTGTACGGGTGCTTCCTGAAGGATTACGCACCGGCTGCCTGGTAGCTCGTACCCGCCGGAGGCGTACGGTCTGGGGGAGAGCCTCGTTGATGCGGTGAGGACGGGCAGGGGGTGATGGCGATGGTGGAGACGCTGCGACCGGGTGACCATGTGTGCTGGACGGTCGGCACCGACGACGAGCAGTTGGACGTGACCGCGCGGTTCATCGCCGACGGCCTCGCCCGCCGCCACCGGATCGTGTACTTCACGCACAGCCTCCTGCCGCTGGCCGTGTCCGCCGGCCTGACCGCGCGCGGCGTGCCGGTCGCGCGCGCCGTCGCCGACGGCCAGTTGCGGATCACGCCGTCGTCCGGCGGCTACCTGGCGACCGGCCGGTTCGACGCGTCCGCGATGCCCGGCGCGTGGGCGGCCGAGCAGGACGCGGCGCGCGCGGCCGGCTGGTCCGGGCTGCGCGCGATCGGCGACATGGCGTGGGCGGCGTCGCGGCTGCCCGGCGCGGAGGATCTCGCGGCGTACGAGGCCCGGGTGAACCGGGTCTTCGCCGAGGGGTACGCGATGGCGCTGTGCCTGTACGACCGGCGCCTGTTCACGGCCGCGGAGCTCAACCCGATCATGTCGGCGCACCCGTGCGCGAAGGGCGCGGCCGACGAGCGCGGCTGGCGCCCGGCGCTGCGCATGCGGGTCACGGCCACGCCGCCGCGGCTGACGTTGCGCGGCGAGATCGACGCCTCGAACCGGGACGCGGTCGCCGCCATGCTGGAGACGCTGGCCGCCGAGTCCGCCACCGTGGAGGTCGACCTGGCCGGCGCGGCCGTGTTCGACGTCTCCACGGTCACCCGGCTGGTGCGCGGCGCGGGCACCTTCCGCCTGGTGGGTCAGTCGCCACAGGTCGACCGCCTGATCGGCCTGGTCGGCGGTGGCGCGCGGTGACGGTGTCCGCCCCCGGACTGTGCCACGAGGCCCTGTTCTACGACAGCGACGACGCGTACCGCGACGCGCTGCTGCCGTTCCTCCGCGACGGGCTCGCGGCCGGTGACGCGCTGGTCGCCGCGGTCCGCCGGGAGAACATCGCGCTGCTGCGCGACGCGCTCGGCCCGGACGCGCCGCACGTCACCTTCATCGACCGGGACGAGTGGTACCGGCGGCCCGCCGTCACGATCGCGGGCTGGTGGACGCTGCTGGCGCGGGCCCGGGCCGCCGGGCACACCGGCGCCCGGATCGTCGGCGAGGTCGCGTTCGGCGGGCTGGAGCGGCACCGGACCTGGACGCGGTACGAGTCGGCGGTCAACGCGGTGTTCGCGGACGCGCCCGCGTGGATCGTCTGCCCGTACGACACGCGCGCGCTGCCCGGCCGGGTCCTCGCGGACGCGCACCGCACCCACCCGGTGATCCGCGACCCGGGACGGCGGGACAGCGCCGGCTATCGCGCGCCCGGCTCGCTGCTGCGCGAGCTGCCCGAGGAACTGCCGCCGGTCTCCGGCCCGCCGCTGGCCGACCGGCCGCTGCACGACGTCACCGACCTCGCCGCGGTGCGCGAGACGGTCCGCGCGATCGCGGCGGGCTGGCCGGCCGAGGCGCTGGAGGACCTGCTGCTGGTCACCACGGAGATCGCGGTCAACGGCCTGCGCCACGGCCGCGGCGAGCGCCGGCTGCGCGTCTGGCGGTCCGGCGACACGGTCGTCTGCGAGGCGGCCGACGACGGGCCCGGCCCGGCGGACCCGCTGGTCGGCTACGGCGCGCCGGCCGAGGGCAGCCAGGGCGGCCGGGGCCTGTGGATCGTCCGGCAGCTCTGCGACGAGGTGGCGATCGCCGCCGAGCCGGCCCGCACCCGCGTGCGGGTCGCGATGACCGCGGCGCCGGGCGTCACGACCGGGTGATCGCGGCCACCACCGCGTCCGGGTCGTCGGCCGGGATCTGGTGCCCCGCGCCGTCCGCCACCCGCAGTTCGCCGCGCGGCGAGAGGCCGGCCAGGCGCTGCTGCGCGGCGATCCAGGCGTCGGTGGCGTTCTCACCGCGGCGGAGCACGGTGAGCGGCAGCCCGGCGAACACGTCCGGCCGGGCGACCGCGTCCCGGGCCTGCCGCTCCACGGTCTCCAGCGCCAGGCCCTCCTTCGCCATCGACACGTCCGCCCAGGAGCCCGCGCCGAGCGCGGGCAGCAGCCCGAAGGCCGGGTCCACGCCGTCGACCAGCACCACCCCGGCGACGCGGTCCCGGTGGGCCGCCGTGTAGATCAGCACCGGGTAGCTGCCGAACGAGTGCCCGGCCAGCACCACCGGCGCGCCCGCCTCCGCCACCACTGCGTCCAGTTCGGCCGCGAGCGCGGTGCCGTCGCGGCCGGACGCGCGCGGCGCCGGGCTGTCCCCGGCGCCGGGCCGGTCGTAGCGGCAGACCCGCCGGTCGTCCGGGAGCAGGTCCAGCACCTCGGACCAGGACGCGGAGCCGGCCCGGTCGCCGATGCCGTGCACCAGCACCACCGCGGGCGTGACCGTGCCGCGGCACTCCACCCGCTGCCGCTCGCCCGCCGCCTCCGTCACCGTCCCCCAGTCGGATTCGTTTCCGCAGGCCGTGAGCGTCAGCACGCACGCCGCCAGGCACGCCGCGATGGTCCGGGTCACGGTTCTCCTCCATTCGAGTGGATCACCACGCCCACAGCCTGGCAGCGGCCGCGCACGTCCACATCGGGGTTCCCACCCACCGGCCCCGGAACACCCGCCGAGCCGGGTCATGGCAGGCTTGCCCGGGTGACCGTTGATGTCGATCTTGCGCTGGTGGGTGGCGGGGGTGCCGCGTCGCTCGTGCTGGCCGCGCTCGGCCGGGCCGGGGTGGGTGGCCTGCGGGTGGCGGTGGTCGACCCGGTGCACAAGCGCGGGC
Organism: Catenuloplanes atrovinosus; assembly: GCF_031458235.1. Lineage (NCBI taxonomy): Bacteria > Bacillati > Actinomycetota > Actinomycetes > Micromonosporales > Micromonosporaceae > Catenuloplanes > Catenuloplanes atrovinosus. The sequence goes on from NZ_JAVDYB010000001.1 coordinate 2,226,509, forward strand.
AGGACCGGACGTGGGCGTTCTGGGGCCGGCCCGGCACGTTCCTGGACCCGCTGCTCAGCGCGAGCTGGGACGAGGTGGACGTGGTCACGCCCGCCCGCCGCCGGGTGCTGAGCCTCGACCCGCTGCGGTACGCGATGCTGCGCTCCGCCCCGCTCTACGACCTCGCGGCCGGCGCGGAGAAGCGGCTGGACGCCACGCGGCTCACCGCGCCGGCGGGCGCGCTCGCCGACGACGGCGCGCGGGTCACGGTCGCCGGCCCGGACGGTACGCCGCTGGTGCGCGCCGCGTGGGTGCTCGACTCCCGCCCGCGCCGCCCGGACCGGCCCGGCGTGACGAGCTGGCTGCAGCACTTCCGCGGCTGGTGGCTGGAGGCGGACCGGCCCACCTTCGACCCGGGCCGCGCGGTGCTGATGGATTTCCGCACGCCGCAGCCGGCCCGGGGGATCTCGTTCGGCTACGTGCTGCCGGTCAGCGACCGGTTCGCGCTGGTCGAGTACACCGAGTTCTCGCCCGCGCGGCTGGACGGCGACGCCTACGACGCGGCGCTGCGCGACTACGCGGCGCTGCTCGGCCTCGATCTGGCCGCGCTGCGCGTGCGCGAGGTCGAGGACGGCGTGATCCCGATGACGGACGGCCCGTTCACGCCGCGGCCGTCCGCGCGCGTGGTCCGGCTCGGCACCGCGGGCGGCGCGACCCGGCCGTCGACCGGCTACACGTTCTCCGCGATGGCCCGGCAGGCCGACGAGATCGCCCGGGCGCTCGCGGCCGGCCGCCCGCCGGTGCCGGCGCCGGCGTACCCGGGCCGGCACCTGTGGATGGACGCGGTGCAGCTGCGCGCGCTGGACCGCGGCCTGGTCGACGGCGTCGCGTTCTTCGACCGCCTCTTCGACCGCAACCCGGCCGACCGGGTGCTGCGTTTCCTGGACGGCGCCACCACGTGGCGGGAGGACCTGACGCTGATGGCCTCCAGCCCGCTGCTGCCGATGACCCGGGCGGCGGCCGAGGTGGTCAATGAGAATCGTTCGGCGCGGCGGAGACCATCGCACTGACGATCGGGCGCCGAACAACCCTCATTGCTTCGCGTTGGCCGCGTTCCGGATCACGCTGAGCCGCAGTTCCAGCTCGTCGGAGACCATCGACGCCAGATGTTGCAGCGCCTTGAGCTGACGCGGCGTGGCCGTCCGCGGCCGGCTGTCGATCACGTTGACCGTGCCCAGCCGGTAGCCGTCGTGGGTGCGGATCGGCGCGGCCGCGTAGAAGCGCAGGCCCAGCTCGCCCCGGACCAGCGGATGCTCCAGCGTGCGCGGGTCCACGGCCGCGTCGGTGACCACATAGGTGTCGTCCTGCGCGATGACCGAGGCGCACAGCCCCGGCTCCCGGCCCACCTGGCGCACGCCGGTGAGCCCCTGGCAGGCGGCGAGCCAGACCCGGTCCTGCTCCACCAGCGACACCGTGGCGATCGGCGTGTCGAAGATCGTCCCGGCGAGGAACGCGATCCGGTCGTACGCGTCCTCCACCGGCTGGTCCACCAGCACGTAGCGCCGCACCGCCGCCAGCCTGCGCCGCTCCGCCGCCTCCGCGGTGTCCAGGTATTCGTAGCTGTTCCCGCCCGTCACGACTGTCCCTTCCAGATCATCCCCCGTCCAGCGATCGTGCGAGTGTAGTGACGCCGCCACCCCGCCCCGCAACGCTTGAGCCCCGAATGCGACACACCCCGGCGCGCGGGAGTGAATCATTCACGCGATCTACCGATTGGTGACGACCACGTTGTCGAAGCCGGCGGGGGTGTTGAAGACGCGGAGGCCGGAGCGGCCGGAGGAGAAGGTGGCATCGGTGACGGTGAGCTTCGGGGTGGTCAGGTCGTCGACGTAGACGCGCAGCGTGCTGCCGGTGGCCTCGACCCGCAGGTGGTGCGGGCGGCCAGCGGTGATCGTCGCGGGCGCGGTGGCGAGCGGGGTCCAGCCGTTGTCGGCGCGGCCGAGCAGCACCTGCCCGCGCGCGGTGATGCCGGCGTAGTAACCGCGGTAGGCGTCCACGCCGGTCGCGGGCGACGTGGCGCGGAAGACCAGGCCCGCATCGCCGGAGGCGGAGCCGGGATCGAGCGTGACGTCGACGTCGTAGACCGCGTCGGTGTGGTTGTCGTCCAGCAGGGACTTGCCGCCGTACGAGTGGGTGGCCCGGTACTGCCCGCCGGTCGCGGTCCAGCCGCCGCCGTAGGTGCGCCAGCCGAGCGCGTTGCCGTCCGCGAAGTTGTCCTTGACCAGCATGGTGACCCGGCGGATGGTGCCGTCCGCGTTGAAGTGCATCCGGTCGTACGCCAGCTCGCGCGAGTTGCCGTCGGTCTCGCTGAGCGGGCGGCGGTGGTAGACGATGTACCAGGTGTCGGTGCCCGGAATGTTGATCACCGAGTTGTGGCCGGCGCCGCGCGCCACCGCGGGGTCCTGCGCGAGCACCCTGTCCAGCCGGGTGAACGGGCCGGTGGGGGAGTCGGACCGGGCGTAGGCCACCGAGTAGTTCGGGCCGGTCCAGCCACCCTCGGACCACATCAGGTAGTAGACGCCGTCGCGCTTGAACATCTGCGGGCCCTCGACGTACCCGCTGGGGGTGATCTCCTTGAACGTGCTGCCGTCGGGGAAGGTGCCCAGGCTGACCATGTCGGCGTTCAGCTTGGCGACGTTGGCGTGACCCCAGCCGCCGTAGTAGATGTAGGCCTGGCCGTCGTCGTCGATGAAGACGTCCTGGTCGATCGGCTGCGCGCCGTTGACGAACCGGTCGATGAGCGGCCGGCCGATCGCGTCCGTGTACGGGCCCTCCGGCCGGTCCGCGACGGCCACCCCGATGCCGCCCAGCTCCGCATCGCTCTGGATGTCGTTGGCGGCGAAGTAGAGGTAGTGCCGGCCGTCGCGCTCGATCGGCGCGGGCGCCCACACGGCCCGTCGCGCCCAGGAGACGTTCGCGGTGGTGAGCACGTTCGGGTGTTTCGTCCAGGTGACCAGGTCGGTGGAGGAGAACGCGTCGAGATAGGTCTGCTGGTCGTACGGCCGGGAGGACGTCGGGAACACGTAGTAGCGGCCCTGGTGGATCGCCACGTCCGGGTCGGCGTACCAGCCGCCGACGAACGGGTTCCCCGCCTCGGCGGTGGTGTGGTCCGGTGGCGCGGCCGCGGCGGGTGAGCCCGCCACGGTGGCGGCCAGCACGACGGCGACGGCGGTTACCCTCTTCGCGAAACCTCCGAGTATCGACATTGGACGATGCTGTCCCGTTCGCCCGCCGCCGTCAAGGGTGGCTCAGACGACCAGCCGCCGCTGCCAGGCCCAGATCGCGATCTCGGTACGGTTCCGCGCGGCCAGCTTCTCCTGCACGCTCGCCAGGTGCGACTTCACGGTCGACAGCGAGATGCGCAGGTCGGCGGCGATCTCCGCGTTGGTGCTGCCGCGGGCCACCGCGAGCACCACGTCCAGCTCGCGGCCGGTCAGCGGCAGGTCGGCGCGCTCCGCGGCGCGCTCGGTGATGTGCCGCAGCAGCCGTACGGTCACCGACGGCGAGACCAGCGCCTCGCCCTTGGCCGCGGCGCGCACCGCCTCGGCCAGCCACCCGGGCCCCACGTCCTTGAGCAGGAAGCCGCAGGCCCCGGCTTGCAGCGCGGCGTAGATGCTTTCGTCGACGTCGTAGGTGGTCACCACCACCACCTTGAGCGGGTCGGTCACCCCCGGGCCGGCCAGGAGCTCGGTGGCGCGCACGCCGTCCAGCTTGGGCATGCGCAGGTCCATCAGCGTCACGTCCGGGCGCAGCGCGCGGGCCAGCCGCACCGCGGCCTCCCCGTCGGCGGCCTCGCTGATCACCTCGATGTCCGGCTCGGCGTCGAGGATGAGCCGGAACGCGGCGCGGATCAGGCTCTGATCGTCGGCCACCAGGACCCGAATCGGCATCGGTCTCCCCTCGTCGGTGCCGCGGCCCGCCTCGACCCACCGGTTGCCTGCGGTTCCTCGTCCGAAAGTACTACCTTTCGGCAATCCGCCGTGACGCGGAGGCGCTCGCGATGGTGATATCGATGCCACCAGATCCCTGCCACGAAAGGACTACCGTGCGTAGATCCACCGCGGGCGCCGCGATCATGCTCACCACGGCGCTGGTGATCACCGGGAGCGGTGTTCCGGCCAGCGCCGCGGTCGACCCGTTCGCCGCGTTCGCCGACCAGGAGGTGACCTGGGGGCCGTGCGCGTTCACCCCGGAGCCGGATGCGCGGCCCGCCGAGTGCGCGGTCATCACGGTGGCCCGCGACTGGGCCACGCCCGGCAACGGGCGCACCATCCAGGTCTCCATCAGCCGGGTCGCCGCGAGCGGTGAGAAGCTCGGCTCCCTGCTCATCAACCCGGGCGGCCCGGGTGGTCAGGGCACGTCGCTGCCCGGCGCGCTGGCCGCCGTCCAGCCCGGACTGCACGAGCGCTACGCGCTGATCGGGATGGACCCGCGCGGCACCGGGCAGGAGGGCGGCACCACGCCCGAGTTCGAGACCTGCGAGGTGCCGCTCGACCGGATCTCCCAGCGCACCGACCTGGACGCCCGGGACCGGTCGGCGGAGAGCATCGCCGAGCACCAGAAACTGCCGCGCGCGATGGCGGAGGCCTGCCAGAGCGAGGCGCTCGCGCCGTTCATCACCACCTGGCAGACCGCGCACGACATGGAGCTGATCCGGATCCTGCTCGGCGAGCCGCGGCTGGACTACCTCGGCTACTCGTACGGCACCTGGCTCGGTGCCAAGTACGCGTCGCTGTTCCCGGGCAGCGCCGGCAAGATGGTGCTGGACTCCAGCATGAACTTCCAGGGCCGCCTGCAGGCCACGTTCGAGGCCTGGCCGCCGATCAACCAGCGGCTCTTCGACGCCCAGTTCCTGCCGTGGATGACGCGGCAGTTCCCGGACGTGGTCGGCACCACGCCCGAGGAGGCCAAGGCCAACTGGGAGCGGGCCCGGGTCTGGTTCGCGGCCCAGGAGGTCAGCCCGAACGACTACGACCTCGCGTTCGCCGGCCTCGGCTCGCCGTTCGCCTGGATGCTGGCCGCGCTGGTGTTCACGATCGGCGTGACCGGCGCCAACGGTGGGGAGCCCACGCTGACCGACTCCCCTCTCGCGCCGATGCTGGACGCGCAGTCCCGGGAGCGGTTCGGCGTGCCGCTGGGCGAGCTGACGCCCGCGGTGGCCGCCAAGGCGCTCGCGGACGACCCGGAGGACTACGGGCTCGTGCCGACCACCCGGCTCGCGGTGGCCTGCGGTGACCAGCCGACCCGATCGGCCGCCTGGTACAAGCGGCTCAGCGACGAGCAGGGCCCGCGCTACCCGCTGCTGGGCTGGGAGTACGGCATCTACACCGAGCCGTGCGCGTTCTGGTCGGACGCGCCGCGCCAGCAGCTTCCGCAGCTGCCCGCGGAGGTCACCGGCCGGCTGCTGGTGGTGCAGAGCGAGTTCGACCCGCAGACCGGCTACGAGCAGGCCCGCGGCGCGGTCCGGGCCGCGCCCGGCGTCAGCATGGTGTCGGTGGACGACAGCCCGTTCCACGGTCAGTACGCGTTCGAGGGAAACCCGTGCGTGGACGGCATGGTGAACGTGTTCCTGCTGCACAACTCGCGTCCGGCCTCGGGCACCTGCCCGGGCCTGCCGCTGCCGGCCGAGACCGAGGTGTTCCCGGTGGACGGCCCGGTCCGCACGCCGGCCGCCGCGACGATGTCGGCCTCGTCGGTCGCGCCGCTGCCCGGGCTGCGCGCCGCGGTGCAGGACATGATCAGTGAGGTGAACACGCCGCCGGGCGTGGGCCGCTGACCTGACGCCGATCCGATGACGGGGTGCGCGGGCTCCGCGGAGCCCGCGCACCTCACGCGTCCGACGTGGCGGCGTGGCGGACCCGCTGCGCCCGCGGGTCCGGGACCGGGGCCGCGGCGAGCAGCCGCTGGGCGTACGGGCAGTGACGGCCGCAGCGCCAGCGCCCGCGCGATCACCACCCGCTGGCGCTGACCGCCGGACAGCTCGTGCGGGTACCGCTCGGCGAACGACGCGTCCAGCCGTACCGCCTCCAGCAGCTCGGCCACCCGGGTGCGCGCGCCGGTGCCGCGGGCGTGCAGCTCGACCGGCTCCGCGATGCTGTCGCCGACCGTGCGGCGCGGGTCCAGCGCGGCGGCCGGATCCTGGAAGACCACGCCGAGTCCGCGGCGGCCCGCCTCGATGCACCGGCTGCCTACGGTTCCTCCTCCGAAAGTACTACCTCTCATCAATCCGCCGTGACGCGGAGGCGCTCGCGATGGTGATATCGATGCCACCAGATCCCTGCCACGAAAGGACTACCGTGCGTAGATCCACCGCGGGCGCCGCGATCATGCTCACCACGGCGCTGGTGATCACCGGGAGCGGTGTTCCGGCCAGCGCCGCGGTCGACCCGTTCGCCGCGTTCGCCGACCAGGAGGTGACCTGGGGGCCGTGCGCGTTCACCCCGGAGCCGGATGCGCGGCCCGCCGAGTGCGCGGTCATCACGGTGGCCCGCGACTGGGCCACGCCCGGCAACGGGCGCACCATCCAGGTCTCCATCAGCCGGATCGCCCCGAGCGGTGAGAAACTCGGCTCCCTACTGATCAATCCGGGCGGCCCCGGCGTCCAGGCGACGTCGATGCCCAGCGCGCTGGCCGCGGCGCAGCCCGGACTGCACGAGCGGTACGCGCTGATCGGGATGGACCCGCGCGGCACCGGGCAGCAGGGCGGCAACTCGCCCGAGGCGGAGACCTGCGCGGTACCGCTCGACCGACTCTCCCAGCGCCTCGACCTCGATGCCCGGGACCGGTCGGCGGAGAGCATCGCCGAGCACCAGAAGGCACCCCGCGCGATCGCGGAGGCCTGCCAGAGCGTGGCGCTCGCCCCGTTCATCACCACCTGGCAGACCGCGCACGACATGGAGCTGATCCGGATCCTGCTCGGCGAGCCGCGGCTGGACTACCTCGGCTACTCCTACGGCACCTGGCTCGGTGCCAAGTACGCGTCGCTGTTCCCGGGCAGCGCTGGCAAGATGGTGCTGGACTCCAACGTGAACTTCCAGGGCCGGTATCAGGCCGCGTTCGAGTCGTGGCCGCCGATCAACCAGCGGCTCTTGGACGACCAATTCCTGCCGTGGATGGCCCGGCAGTTCCCGGACGTCGTCGGCGCCACGCCGGCGGAGGCCAAGGCCAGCCGGGAGCGGGGCCGTGCCTGGTTCGCCGCCCAGGGCGAGAGCCCGGACGTCTACGACCGCGTGTTCGTCGGCATGGGCTCGTCGCAGGCCTGGGTGGTGGCCGCGCTGGTGTTCGTGCTGAGCGTGTCCGGCGCGGACCAGGAGGAGCCCACGCTGGTCGATTCCGCTCTCGCACCGGCGCTGGACGCGCGGTCCCGGGAGCGTTTCGGCCTGCCGCTGGCCGAACTGACGCCCGCCGCGGTCGCCGAGGCGCTCGCCGACGACCCCGAGGATTACCTGCACGCGCCGGTCACCCGTTTCGCGGTGGCCTGCGGTGACCAGCCGACCCGCTCGGCCGCGTGGTACAAGCGGCTCAGCGACGAGCAGGGCCCGCGGTACCCGCTGTTCGGCTGGCTGTACGGCATCGGCCTCGAGCCGTGCGCGTTCTGGTCGGACGCGCCGCGCCAGGAGCTGCCGCAGCTGCCCGCGGAGGTCACCGGCCGGGTGCTGATGGTGCAGAGCGAGTTCGACCCGCAGACCGGGTACGAGCAGGCCCGCGCCGCTGCCCAGGCCGCGCCCGGAGTGAGCATGATCTCGGTGGACGACAGCCCGTTCCACGGGCAGTACGCCTTCGAGGGCAACCCGTGCGTGGACGGCATGGTGAACGTGTTCCTGCTGCGCAACTCGCGTCCCGGCTCGGCCACCTGCCCCGGCCTCCCGCTGCCTGAGGAGACCGAGGTGTTCCCGGTGGACGGCCCGGTCCGCACTCGCGCGGCCGCGACGATGTCCGAGTCGTCCGTCGCGCCGCTGGCCGAGCTGCGCGCCGAGGTGCAGAACATGATCAGTGAGGGCAACACGCCGCTGGGTCTGGCGGACTGACCTCACCGTCGATGGTGAGGTGCGCGGGCTCCGCGGAGCCCGCGCACCTCACGCGTCCGACGTGGCGGCGTGCCGGGCGCGCTGCGCCCGCGGGTCCGGCACCGGGGCCGCGGCGAGCAGCCGCCGCGTGTACGGGTGGGACGGCGCGGTCAGCACCTCGCCGGTCGGGCCCTCCTCCACGATCCGGCCGCGGTGCATCACGGCCACCCGGTGCGCGATCGCGCGGACCACGGCCAGGTCGTGGCTGATGAACAGGCAGGCGAAGCCGTACTCCCGCTGCAACTCGGCCAGCAGCGACAGCACCTCGGCCTGGATGGACACGTCCAGCGCGCTGGTCGGCTCGTCCGCGATCAGCAGCGACGGCCGCAGCGCCAGCGCCCGCGCGATCACGACCCGCTGGCGCTGACCGCCGGACAGCTCGTGCGGGTACCGCTCGGCGAACGACGCGTCCAGCCGTACCGCCTCCAGCAGCTCGGCCACCCGGGTGCGCGCGTCGGTGCCGCGGGCGTGCAGCTCGACCGGCTCCGCGATGCTGTCGCCGACCGTGCGGCGCGGGTCCAGCGCGGCGGCCGGGTCCTGGAAGACCACGCCGACCCGGGCCCGCACGGACCGCAGCGCCCCGCGCCGCGCCGTGCCGATCTCCAGGCCGTCGACCGTGACCGTGCCGGAGGTGATCGGGGCCAGCCCGACCAGCGCGCGGCCGATCGTGGACTTGCCGGAGCCGGACTCGCCGACCAGCCCGGTCACGGTGCCGGCCGGGAGGTCCAGGGACACGCCGTCGACCGCGCGCACCCGCCGGTCGTACACCACGGACAGGTCGCGGATGGACACCGCGGTCCCGGCCGCGTCCGGCGCCGCGGGGAACTCGCCGGTCAGCGACGGGACCGCGGCCAGCAGCGCGCGCGTGTAGTCGTGCGACGGCGCGCCGAACAGCGACTCGACCGGCGCGGACTCCACCACCGAGCCGGCGCGCATCACCACCACGTCGTCCGCGAGGTCGGCGACCACGCCCATGTCGTGCGTGATCAGCAGGATCGCCGTGCCGTGCGTGTCGCGCAGCCGGCGGAGCAGCGCGAGGATGCCGGCCTGCACGGTCACGTCCAGCGCGGTGGTCGGCTCGTCCGCGATCAGCACCTCGGGTTCGCAGCTGATCGCCATCGCGATCATCGCGCGCTGGAGCTGGCCGCCGGAGAGCTGGTGCGGGTACGACGCGGCCACCCGCTCCGGCGCGTCCAGCCCGGCCTCGGCCAGCAGCGACAGCACGCGGTCCCGCAGCGCCGCGCGCCCCGGCCGGCGGTGGACCGACACGGCCTCCGCGATCTGCGCGCCGATGGTGTGCACCGGGTTCCACGCGCTCATCGGCTCCTGGAAGATCGTGCCGATCCGGGCGCCGCGGACCGCGCGCAGCGCCGCCGGTGACGCGCCGACCAGTTCCTCCCCGCCGAGCCGGATGTGCCCGGACACGGCGGCGGACGGCGGCAGCAGGCCGAGCGCGGCCATCGCGGTCACCGACTTGCCCGACCCCGACTCGCCGACCAGCGCGAGAATCCGCCCGCGGCGCAACGCGAACGTCACGCCGCGGGCGGCCCGCACCTGGCCGAAGGCGACGGAGACCCCGTCGAACTCCAGCACGTCGCTCACTGCTTCAGCGACGCCTTCAGGTAGTTCGGGTACGCCGGGAACTCGCCGATGTAGAAGTTCTCCACGTTGGACCCGCGCAGGAACGAGTTCTTCGTGTAGATCAGCGGTACCACCGGCACGTCCTGGAGGATGCGCCGGTCCGCCTGCGCCCACAGCGCCTGCGACTTGGCCGGGTCGACCTCCGCGGTGGCCTGTGCGATGAGCTGGTCCACCTCGGGCACCGAGTACCGGGAGAGGTTGAACCCGCCGCCACCGATCTCGCTGGAGGCGAACAGCGGCTGGATGTTGCCGTTCGCGGACGGGAAGTCCGGCTGCCAGGAGGTGAGCGTCAGGTCCCAGTCGTCGCGCTCGCCGCTGGTGACGTGCTCGAACCAGGACTCGTACTCCTCGGTGCGGATGGTGACCTCGATGCCGGCCCGCGCGAAGCCCTGCTGCAGCGCCTGCGCCTGGCTGCTCCACTGCCCGTCGCTGCGGGCCAGCAGCGTCAGCTTCGGCGCGGTCTGCCCGGCCTCGGTCAGCAGCGCCTTGGCCTTCTCGACGTCGCCGGACGGGTCCGCCGGGAAGAGGTCGTACTCCACCCGGCCGGGGATGCCCGGCGTGATCAGCGTGGTGGCCAGCCCGCCGCCGATCTCGCCGCCGGACGCGACCTGGTAGGCGCGCTTGTCCGCGGCGTAGGCGAGCGCCTGGCGTACCCGCACGTCGGTGATCTTCTTGGTGTTGATCGCCAGGTAGGCGAGCGCGCCCGGCGACGAGGTGACGATCCGGTCCTTGACCGCGGGGTTCGCCTGCGCCTGCGCGAGCTGGGCCGGCGGCACGAAGTTGGCGCCGAAGGCGAAGCGGTCGTCGCCGGAGTCCGCGACCAGCCGCTGCGCCGCGACCGTGGTGTCCTGCCCGAGCTGGAAGATGATCTTGTCAGGACCGGCGGTACGCACCGGGTCCGTCTCCTGCTTCCACGCCGGGTTGCGCTCCAGCACCGCCTCGGACCCGGCCGTGTAGGAGGTGATCTGGTACGGCCCGGACGCGACCGGGCTCCGGCCGTACTCCGCCGGGTTGTCCTTGGCCTGCGGCACCGGCGCGAACGCGGGCATGGACGCGATCCACGGCCAGTCGCCGTAGGCGTTCTTCAGCGTGAACGTGATCGTCCTGTCGTCCGGCGTGGCGATCGAGTCCAGCGACTGCCCGTCGTACGGTCCCTCGTAGGTGTCCCCGCCGGCCAGCAACGCCTTGTGGTAACCGAGACCGCCGCCGAGCTCCGGCGCGAACGAGCGCTCCAGGCCGTACTTGATGTCCTTCGTGGTGATCGGCGAGCCGTCCGGGTAGGTCAGCCCGTCCTTCAGCGTGAACGTCCAGGTCTTGCCGCCGTCCGTGGTGGTGCCGGTGTCGGTGGCCAGGTCCGCCACCACCGCGGGCGGCTTGCCCGGCGAGATGTCCCAGGTGGTGAGCCGGCGCAGCACCAGGCCGCCGGAGGTGATCGCCAGCGTCTGGCTCTTGGCCGGGTCCAGGTTGAACTCCGACGCCGAGGACAGGATGCGCAGCGTGCCACCCTTCTGTGCGGCCGTCGTCGCCTCCGCCGAGGGGGAGGGGTTGGCGTTGCACGCGGTCAGCCCCAGGATCACTGCGGCGGCCGCGGCAACGGCTAGGCGGGCTCTCATCTCATTCCTCTCTACACATGGGTGACACGTGGGTCGAGCAGGCCGTGCGCGACGTCCACGGCGGCGTTCGCGGCCACGATCACCGCGGCGGCGAAGAGTGTGACGCCGATGATCACCGGCAGGTCGGCGTTGCCGTACGCGTCGATCAGCAGCGAGCCGAGCCCGGGCAGGCTGAACACGCGCTCGGTCAGCACCGCGCCGCCGAGCAGGCTGCCGAGGTCGAGCCCGAAGTAGGTGACGATCGGCACCAGCGTGTTGCGCAGCCCGTGCCGGCGCAGCACCGCGCCCTCGCGCAGTCCCTTGGCCCGGGCGGTGCGCACGAAGTCCTCGCTCAGCACCTCCAGCAGCTGGGTGCGGGTGAGCCGCGCGTAGACGGCCGCGGAGATCAGCGCGAGCACCAGCCACGGCAGGATCAGGTGCCAGGCCCACCGCACCGGGTCCTCGGTCAGCGGCACGTACCCGGAGACCGGCACCATGTTCAGCGTGAACCCGAAGATCAGCAGCCCGATCAGCCCGACCAGGTAGGCGGGCGCGGACACGGCGGCCACGGACAGCGTCATCGCGGCCCGGTCCAGCAGCGAGCCGCGCCGGACCGCGGAGATCGTGCCGGCCGCCACGCCGAGCAGCAGCCAGAGCACGGCCGCGCCGATCGCCACCGAGAACGTGACCGGCGCGCGCTCCGCGATCAGCTCGGTGACCGGCTCGCCCAGCCGGAACGAGTAGCCGAAGCACGGTGCCGCGCACTCCACCGCGGCGGCCCCGGAGCCGAACGTGCGCCCGGTGGCGATCCCGCCGAGGAACGACAGGTACTGCGCGAGCAGCGGCTCGTCGTAGCCCATGAACGCGCGGGCGTCCGCGAGCCGGTCGGGCGTGCACGGGCGGCCGCAGGACATCAGCGCGGGATCGGACGGCGCCGCGATCAGCAGCGTGTACGTGAGCAGGCTGACCACGAACAGCACGCCGAGCATGCCGCCGAGCCGCCGCAGGATGAAGATCATCGGTGCAGCTCCCGCAGCTTCGGGTCGAGCGCGTCCCGCAGCCCGTCGCCGAGCAGGTTGAACGAGAGCGTGGCGGCGAACAGCGCGCCGCCCGGGAAGATCAGGTACATCGGGTCCAGCTGCACCCAGGAGATCGCGTCGCCGATCGAGCGGCCCCACGACGGCGTGGGCGGCGGCACGCCGACGCCGAGGAACGACAGCGCCGCCTCCGCGCCGATCATCGACGGGACCAGCATGGTGCCGAAGACCAGCACCGTGGGCACCAGGTTCGGCAGCACGTGCCGCCACAGCACCTGGTGCGGCCGGGCGCCGAGCGCGACCGCGGCGACGACGAACGTGCGGTGCCGCAGCGCGATCGTCTGCGCGCGGACCACCCGCGCGATCGGCGGCCAGCCGAAGAAGCCGATGACCAGGACGACCAGCAACAGCCGGGGGACCCGCGGCGGCGCCACCGCGCTGAGCGCGATCATGAAGATCAGGGCCGGAAACCCGAACACCACGTCGGTGGTACGGCTGGCGAGCGCGTCCCACCAGCCGCCGGCGAAGCCCGCGGTGGCGCCGAGCGCGACCCCGATCACCACCGCGACCACGGTGGCGGCCACGCCGACCAGCAGCGACGTGCGCGCGCCGTGCAGCACGATCGCGAACAGGTCGCGGCCGGTCATCGGCTCCACGCCGAACCAGTGCTCACCGCCGATCCCGCCGCCGGCGCCGAGCGGCACGCCGCCGTCGGAGAGCGCGTCCAGGTCGTAGGTGTAGGGGTCGTACCCGGAGAGCCGGGTGAGCAACGGCGCGGCCAGCGCGGCCACGATCATCGCCAGCGCGATCACGCCACCGGCCACGGCCCAGTGGTCCCGCCGCAGCCGCCGCCACACGTGCCCGCGCTGCGCGGCCGGTGGTGCGGAGAACGCGATCTCCGACACGGATGTCCCTCCGTCACTCCAATTAGCGGCTAATCCTATGTGCTTAGGGGGAGATGTCCAGCGATCCGGCGCAGTGATCACGGTTACGTAGGCGCGCGGACGATGTGGGCGCGGTCACGGCCGCGCACCTTCGTCTGTTGATCTTCCATGTTGCCGGGCGGATAACGGTGGATTAATGTGTCTCGACCCGCGACGACGGGCAGGGACCTGGGGAGACAGCATGAATCCGCTCGGAAGCACCCGAAGGGTGGCCGCGCTGGCGGCCGCCGCGACGCTGGCGATCGGCGGGCTCGCCGGCTGCGCCAAGGAGGACACCGGCGGCACCACCGCCGGCGGCGTGTCACTGGTCAAGGCGGGCGCGCTCACCACGTGCACGCACCTACCGTACGCGCCGTTCCAGGCCAAGGACGAGACCGGCAAAGTGGTCGGCTTCGATGTCGAGCTGATCGACCTGGTCGCGAAGAAGCTGGGCGTGACCCAGGAGATCGTCGATACGCCGTTCGAGGGCATCAAGTCCGGCTCCGACCTCAACGCCGGCAAGTGCGACGTGGCCGCGGCGGGCATGACCATCACCGACGAGCGCAAGCAGGTGCTGGACTTCTCCGACCCGTACTTCGACGCCACCCAGGCGCTCGCCGTGCTCACCGGCAGCTCGGTCAAGACGCTGGAGGAGCTGGCGGGCAAGCGCGTCGGCGTCCAGGGCGGCACCACCGGTGAGGAGTACATCAAGACCCAGGTCGAGCAGAAGGGCCTGAACATCGAGGTCGTCTCGTTCCGGGACCTCGCGGCGCAGCAGCAGGCGCTCGCCACCAACCAGGTCGAGGCGGCCGTCAACGACCTGCCGGTGTGGAACGAGTACATCAAGAACAACCCGGGCAAGGTCGTCGTCGCGGCCGGCTTCGACACCGGCGAGCAGTACGGCTTCGCGGTCAAGAAGGGCAACGCGGCGCTGCTCCAGGCCGTCAACGAGTCGCTGGCCGCGGCGCGCAGCGACGGCACGTACGACAGGATCTACGCGACCTGGATCGGCGCCAAGCCGGCCAGCTGACACACCACCGATGAAGCTCACCCGACGCCGGCGGCAACGGCTCGCCCGTACCGCCGGCTATCTCGTCTTCGCTCTGATCATCCTGGCCGTGGTGGCCGCCGCGGACTGGGCCACGCTGTCCGAGGCGTTCTTCCGGCTCGACGTCGCCCGGAGCATGTTCCCCGAGGCGATCACGGTCGCGCTGCGCAACACCGTCCTCTACACGCTGCTGGCGTTCGCGTTCGGGTTGATCCTGGGCCTGGTCCTGGCGCTCATGCGGCTGTCGTCGGTCCTGCCGTACCGCTGGTTCGCCACCGCCTACATCGAGCTGTTCCGCGGCCTGCCCGCGCTGCTGGTGCTGTTCATGGTCGGGTACGGCGTGCCGCTGGCCTTCCCGGACCGGGAGATCCCGGGCGGCGTCTACGGCTCCGTCACGCTCGGCCTCGGCCTGACCGCCGCGGCGTACATGGCGGAGACGCTGCGGGCCGGCATCCAGGCCGTGCCCAAGGGGCAGCTGGAGGCCGCGCGCACGCTCGGGATGTCGCACACCCGGGCGATGATCTCGATCATCCTGCCGCAGGCGTTCCGGATCGTCATCCCGCCGCTGACCAACGAGATCATCCTGCTGACCAAGGACACCTCGCTGGTGTACGTGCTCGGCGTGACCTCGACCACGATCGAGCTGACCAAGTTCGCCGGCGACGCGCTCAACACGCGCGTCAACCCGACGCCGCTGGTCGTGGCCGGCCTGCTCTACCTGCTGATCACGCTGCCGCTGTCGCAGCTGGTCCGTGCGCTGGAGCGCCGCGCCGCGAGGGAGAGGTGACCGCCATGTCCACCATCGAGATCAGCGGGCTGCACAAGTCGTTCGGCAAGCTGCCGGTGCTGCGCGGGATCGATCTCACGGTCGACCCGGGCGAGGTCGTCTGCGTGATCGGGCCGTCCGGCTCCGGCAAGTCCACGCTGCTGCGCTGCGTCAACCTGCTGGAGACGCCGACGTCCGGCACCATCCGGGTCGGCGGCGTCGAGGTCACCGACCCGGACTGCGACATCGACGCGGTCCGCCGCCGGATCGGCATGGTGTTCCAGCAGTTCAACCTGTTCGGCCACCTGACCGTGCGGGAGAACGTCACGATCGCCCAGCGCCGGGTGCTCAAGCGCTCGCGCGCGGAGGCGGACCGGATCGCGGGCCTCAACCTGGAGCGGGTCGGCCTGGCGGACAAGGCGGGGTCGTACCCGGCGCAGTTGTCCGGCGGTCAGCAGCAGCGCGTGGCGATCGCCCGTGCACTGGCCATGGACCCGCAGCTGATGCTCTTCGACGAGCCGACGTCCGCGCTCGACCCGGAGCTGGTCGGTGAGGTGCTCGCGGTCATGCGCGGGCTGGCCGCGGAGGGCATGACCATGCTGGTGGTCACGCACGAGATGGCGTTCGCCCGGGAGGTCGCGTCCCGGGTGGTCTTCATGGACGGCGGCGTCGTGGTCGAGCAGGGGCCGCCGGCCGACGTCTTCGGCAGCCCGCGCGAGGAGCGCACCCGGACGTTCCTGCACCGCGTGCTGGAGCCCACCCGGGTCAGCGAGACCGAGATCGGCGCGCACCTGACCGAGTGACCGATGTGGAACGGCAGGGCCTGCCCGGCGACCGCCGGGCAGGCCCGTTCCGCATCAGGAGAAGTTGATCGGGACGCCGGCGGCCTTGCAGGCGGCGTCGAAGTCGGAGGCGGCCTTCTGGAACTCGGGCGTCTCCGAGGCGGTCGCCGGGTCGGCCGCGGCCAGTGCCTTGGAGTTCTCCGCCACGTACGCCTGCGCGGCCTTCGCCACCGCGCTGTCGCCGCCCTGCGCGATCGCCAGGCCCTCGCCCATGGTCGCCATGGCCGCCTTGATCTCGGCCTCGCCGGGCATCGTCCCGGACGCGATCGCCTTCTGCACCTGGTCCTGGAACGCCTTCGCGCCCGTGACCGCGGCCTCGCAGATCTCCTTGTCGGAGGCGGCGGTCGTGGCCGGAGCCTCGGACGCGGCCGGCGCGGCCGTGGTGGCCGCGGTGGTGGCCGACGCCGCCGGCGCGGCGGTGTCGGTGGTGGTCGAGTTGTCGCCGCCGCACGCGGACAGCATCAGCAGGGAGGTACAGAAAACGGTAGACGCCACCAGGCGAATGTTTCTCACGGCGGCGGATGGTAGTGGATCAACTACGTGATGATCAAACCATGAGCCGGTTGTTCACCCGCACCGATAGGTGTGGAGGGTGACCGAGTTGGATCCGAGCCGGCTGGCCGCCATGGTCCGCGACAGGGCCGGCCATCTACCTGAAACTGCTGCGGAATCCGGTGATGCGCGACCTCGCTCCGCTGCGGACGGCGCACCGCCTGCGGGTGCTGCATCTGGCCAGTTGCCCGCTGATCCGCGATCTCGGGCCGCTGCGCGACACCGGCGTGACGGACCTGCGCATGTACCTGATGAGCTCCCGCCTGGAGACGCTGGCGGGTGCGCCCGTGACCCGCCTGGCGATCCGGGACCGCAGCCCGGTGGCCGACCTGTCCCCGATCTGCCGCTGACCCGGCTCAGTTGTCGAACAGGCGCAGCGCGCTGAGCCAGATGGCCCACGGGTTCACCCGGTCCGGATAGCGCGTTTTCAGCGCGTGGAAGAACCCGGTGGCGTCGGTGGCGTGGTCGAGGACGCCGGCCGCGGCGTCGAGGTAGCGGCGGGTCTCGTCGATGTCGGCGGGGGAGTCCGGGCGGCCGGGGTCCTTGTGGCTCGCCACGACCACGCTCGGGGAGAGCGCGGCGACCGTGTCGAGGGCGCGGTGCCAGGCGGCCAGGCCGCCGTCCCGGCCCTCGCCGACGTACTGGTGCATGTTGTTGTAGACGACGTCGCCGGCGACGACCAGGCCGAGGCCGGGCACGTGCAGCACGCTGGTGTCGTCGGTGTCCGAGTGCCCGGTCTCGACCGCGAACAGCTCGTGCCCGTCGAGCGTGAGCCCGCCGGCCGGGAAGACCGTGCCGTGCACGGTGACGGGCGGCTCGGGCAGCGCGTCGCCGAAGAAACCGGTGTAGCGGTTGGAGATCTGTCCGCCCGGCGTCTCCCGGGCGATGCGCCGGAGCACCGCGTCCGTGGCGACGACGGTCGCGTCCGGGAAGCGATCGAGGATGCGGTTCGTGGTCAGGAAGTGGTCGAAGTGCGCGTGGGTGAGGTGGATGTAGCGCAGCGGCACGTGGCGCCCCTCGATCCACTCGATGAGCGTGTCCGCCTGCGCGCTCGTGATCGGCGGGTCGGTCAGCAGCGCCTCGGACTCGCCGTAGATCAGCGTGTGCGAGAGCGGCGACCACCGCGACGGGCCGCCGTCCGGCGGCGGCGGGCTGGCGGCGGGCGCCATGCCGGAGACGAACACCTCGTAGTGCAGCTCGGTCATGACATAACCTTAGCACTTACGACTATGTCGTTACAGCTGGGTGGTCGGCGTCAGCCGCAGGGCTTGTCGCCGGGTATGTGCGTATGCTTATGTCATGGAAGCTGATCGCCGGGAGAGTCGCTTCCGGGTCGCGGTGGCGCCCGGGGAGCTGTGGCTCGTGCAGGACCTGCTCAACACCGCCGGCATCCGCAAGCCCCGCGAGAACGTGCCCGACCTGCTGGACGCGCCGGACACGGCCGCGCGCTGGCTGAGCCGGCACGGCATCGGCGGCGACAGTCCCGGCGTCAGCGCGCTGCAACGGCTGCGCGACACCGTCCGCCAGGCGCTCATCGCCCGCGACCACGACTCGGGCGCCGCGCCGGCCCGGCCGGTCGAGGCGGCCCCGCGCATGCGGCTGGACGCGGACGGCACCGTCCGGTTCGTGCCCGGCGCCGCGGCGATTCCCGCGCTGGTCGAGCGGGTGCTGATCGCGATCTACGACGCCCAGCGCGACGGCACGTGGCGCCGGCTCAAGGTCTGCCGCAACCCACAGTGCCTGGTCGCCTTCTGGGACGCCTCCCGCAACACCAGCGGCGCCTGGCACGACGTCCGCACCTGCGGCAACGCCGAGAACCTGCGCCGCTCCCGCGCCCGCCGCGCCGCCGGTGGGCATCGCGCGGAGGGTGCGGCGCCGCTAGAGCAGCCCGGCCAGCCGGTACAGGACGAGTGAACCGGCGACCGCGACGTTGAGGCTCGAACCCGTGCCGATCATGGGGATCTCGACCGCGCCGTCGAGGAGGCCGAGGGCTTCCGGCGGGATGCCGGTGGCCTCATGCCCGAGGACCATGATGGTGCGGCGGCGGGCGGGCGGCAGGTCGGCGAGCCGGATCGCCTCGTCGGCCAGTTCCACGCCGAGTACGGCGGCTCCGGCGCGGCGTTCGTCGGCGAGCCATCGCAGGGGGCTGCCGACGCGGTGTACGCAGGCGGGCTGCCGCAGTGTGTTGCCGCGGGCGAGGGCGCCCTCGACCCAGGGGAACGGCGGCACGGCCAGGCAGGCGCCGACCGCGTCGCAGGTGCGCAGCAGCGTGCCGAGGTTGGCGCCGTGCATCGGCCACAGCGGGGCGGCGACCAGGTGGCCCCAGCATCGGTGCCGGCGTGGGCGGCGGGCGGACCTGATCTCCCGGGGCGTCCTGGCCCGGATTGCGGACGTCACCGTACGGGAGCGAAGGGGCTCCGGGGTGTGAAGGTCATGTGTGGCGTGCTTCGCGGCGCACGCGGGCCATCGACGAGTGAGCGCACAGCATAGCGCACCGGTCGGCCGTGAACGGTTCCGATCGGGCGTGAACGGTCCGTTCAGGCGGGCGACCGGCCTCTATAGAGTCGGGTCGATGCCGCCGGGAGGATGGATCGTCATGAGGCGTAGGCGCGTGTCCGCCGCTGCTGCCGTGGGCCTGCTGGTGTGCGGCCTGATCACGCCGGTGCGCGCGGCGTCCGCGGCGGCCGCGGTTCCGGCGGTCGAGATCGCGGTGAACGCGGCCGACATCGCGGCCGGCAACGTGAACGGGCTGACCTTCAAGGGCTTCGGCGTGCTGACCGCGAACAGCACGAGCGCGCTGCTGCTGGACTACAAGGCGCAGCATCCGGAGAGCTACGCGCGGCTGCTGCGGGTGCTGTTCGGCGGCGAGCGCCCGATCATGACGCACGTCAAGATCGAGATGGGGAACGACCGCAACAACTCGACCGGGCCGGACCCGGCGACCAAGCGCTGGGCGACCGAACCGGCCAACGTGGCGCGGGCGCCGGGCTTCCAGCTGGCCGCGGACGCCAAGCGGGTCAACCCGGGCCTCAGGGTGAGCATCCTGCGGTGGAACGCGCCGGCCTGGGCGGACACCAACGACGAGATCTACACCTGGTACAAGGAGACGATCCTCGCGGCGTACCGCACGTACGGTTTCATGGTCGACTACGTGAACCCGGGCGTGAACGAGGCACCGGCCGACCTGACGTGGACGAAGACGTACGCCGAACTGGTGCGCACCGACACCACCGGCTTCCGGCCGGGGGAGGCGGACGCGTACCGCCGGATCAAGGTCGTCATCTCGGACGAGGCCGGCATCGGCGGTTTCGGGTCGGCGATGATCGCGGACGCGAGCCTGCGCGAGGCGGTGGCCGTGGCCGGCTACCACTACAACACGGACGACGACGCCGGCGGCAACTTCACCCGGCTCGCCGAGACGTACGACAAGGAGGTCTGGAACAGCGAGGCGCAGGCCACGTTCAGCAACTCGCGGTTCCGGCCGAACAACAACACGCCCGACCCCACCGTGCCCGGCACCGGCCTCGGCGGGTCCGGCAGCGCGCTGGAGATGGCCAACACCGTGGTCAAGGGCTTCGTGCGGTCGCGGCGGACGCACTTCGTCTACCAGCCCGCGATCGGCTCGTTCTACGAGGGCGGCCAGTACTCGTTCAAGGAACTCGTCTCGGCGCGCGACCCGTGGTCGGGGTTCATGCACTACGACGCCGGTCTCGCGGTGCTGCAGCACTTCACCGGCTTCGCGGAGGCCGGCTGGGAGAACGCGGACAACACCGCCGGCATCTGGCGGATCGTGCCGCGGGCCAGCGCGTCCACCGCCACCGGCACCAACCCCGTGGTCGGCCGCAACGGGCTGCCGAACTACCTGACCATGGCGGCGCCGGACGCGAGCGACTTCTCCACCGTGATCGTCAACGACTCGGAGTACCCGCGGACGTACCGGATCACGCCCTCCGGCTTCCCGGTGAGCAGGCTCGCGTCCTGGGAGACCAGGGCCGCGGACCCGGGCCAGGCCTACGACGCCGACTACAAGCGGCACGCCGGCGACCTGCGCCCGGACGCGGCCGGCGGGTACACGGTGGAGGTCAAGCCGTACTCCGTCGTCAGCGTCACCTCGCTGGACGTCACCCGCGACCCGCAGTGGACGGCACCGCTGCCCGCGGACGGCGCGCGCCCGGTGCTGGACGCCGACCCGGCGCGCGGCGTGCTCTGGGCGGACGGGTTCGACTACCGCGGCAAGACCGTGCCGGTGATCGGCCCGGGCGGCGCCGTCACGCCCGGGCGCACCGACTTCCTCGCCACCCGTGGCGGCGACGCGCTCTACACCTGGGACCGCAACGGCGCGTTCGAGGCGGTGCGCACCGGCGACCGCGAGCACGTGCTGCGCCAGCAGATCGACCGCGCCACGACCGGCGTCGGCCGCGCCTGGAACAACGCCGACCCGATCACCGGCGTCGGCGACCCGCGGTGGACGGATTACCAGGCCCGGGTGGACGTGCGGTTCGAGCGCGCACCGGCGGCGGACAACTACGCCGCGATCGGGGCGCGCTCGACCGGCGGCGGCGCCTCGCACGGCCTGCACGGCACGCCGTACGCGCTGTGGCTCGGCTCCACCGGCACCTGGGAGTTCCGCCGGCTGGGCAGCACGATCTCCAGCGGTACGCTGGCCGGCTTCGACCCGGCGGCGTGGCACCGGCTGACGATCCGGGTGACCGGGGACCTGGTCACCGGGTTCGTGGACGGGCGCGCCGTGTTCGGCTGGCGCGATGACGCGCCGTTCCGCTCCGGGCGCGTCGACCTCGCCAGCGGCTTCCACCACACCCAGTTCGACGATCTCACCATCGAGCGGGTACGCGGTCACCGTCCCTATTACGCCGCGCTGCTCGACAACCTGCAGTTCGGCCCGGCGCTGGTCTACGGCGGCGACTGGCGGCACGCGAACGGCCGCGGCATGTACGAGTACCACCGCTCCGCGTCGACCAGCCAGGGCCCCGGGGCCACGCTCACCTACACGACGGCCGGCTCCGGACTGGACGTCATCGGCCCCAACGACGGCACCGCCCGCCTCGACGTCCGCGTCGACGGCCGCCTCGTCGCCACCGACCAGCCCACCACGGCCTCCACCGACTTCCAGCAGACCTTCAGCCTCACCGGCCTGCCACCCGGCCGCCACACCATTACGCTCGAGGTGGTCGCCGGCACGCTGGTCGTTGATGCGGTGGGGGTGCGATGAGCGAGCTTGCGAGCGAATCATCGGCTCAGCGCCGGCCACACGGATACCGCGGCTGTCGGGGTGGCCGGGCATGAGCCAGCTTGCGAGGGAATCATCGGCTCAGCGCCGGCCACACGGATGCCGCGGCTCTTGGGGGTGTCAGGCATGAGCGTTTTCGTGCGGGCGCGGTTCGAGCCGCTGGCGGGGCGGCGGGACGACTTCGTGGCACTCGCGCGGGCGTTGACCGCGCGCGCCGCGGACGAGCCCGGCACGCTGACGTACCGCTGGTTCGGCCCGGACCGCGGCGGTTACCTGGTGATCGAGCAGTATGCCGATTCGGCGGCGGCCCTGGCCCACAACGCCCGCTGCGCCGACCTGCTCGCCGAGGTGCCGCGGACCGCGACCATGGTCACGGCCGAGCTCTACGGGCCGCTCGGCCATGACCTGCTCACCTGGGCATCCGCCCACCCCCAGGTGACCACCTATCCCGACCTGGCCCTCGTCCCGTCAGGATCGGCGGCGGCCGATCCTGGACCAGACGATGGCGCCGGTCAGCAGTGACAGTCCACCGGCTCCGATCAGATACCACGGCCGCCACGCGGCGTCGGCGCGGAACGCCTCCGCGATCAGGTAACCGATGAACAGCGTCTCGGCCACCACGAGCGCGACGAGCGCCCAGCGCTTACCGTCCATCCCGTCGGCTCTGTTCCGTGCCTACGTGGCGTCCGGCAGCCGGCCGACGCCGCCGAAGAGGTAGACCTCCGGTTCGCCGGAATCGGGGTCGGGGCGCCAGCGGGAGCACGTCACGACGCCGGGGTCCAGCAGGTCGAGGCCGTCGAAGAAGCGCTCCAGCTCCACCTTGGTCCGGGCGCGGATCGGGGTGCCGCCGCGCTCGGTGGTCTCGCGCATCACGCGCAGCATCGGCTCGCCGTGGATCTCCGCGGTGGAGTGGGTGAGGACCAGGTAGCTGCCGGCGGGCATCGCCTGCACCAGCCGCGCCACGGAGCCGTACGCCACGTCGTCGTCCATCAGGTGGTTGACCACGCCGAGCAGCATGAGCCCGATCGGCTGGGAGAGGTCCAGCGTCTCCCGCGCCGCCGACAGGATCGTCTCCGGCTCGCGCAGGTCCGCCTCGACGTAGTGGCAGGAGCCCTCCGGCGTGCTGGCCAGCAGCGCCCGCGCGTGGGCCATGACGAGCGGGTCGTTGTCGATGTAGAGCACCCGGCAGCGCGGGTCCAGCGACTGCGCGACCTCGTGCGTGTTGTCCGCCGACGGGAGCCCGGTGCCGACGTCGAGGAACTGACGGATGCCGGCCTCCTCGACGAGGAATCTGACCACTCGCTTCAGGAACGCGCGCTCCGCCTTCGCCCCGATCGGAATGTCCGGGATGTGCGCGATGACCTCGTCACCAGCGGCTCGGTCGGCCTCGAAGTTGTCCTTGCCGCCGAGCCAGTAGTTCCAGATCCGCGCCGAGTGCGGAACCGTGGTGTCCAGTTTGGAGTCCTCGGGAAACTCCCAATCCTCGGTCATGAAGACATTCTTCCGCCTCGACGGCCCGGTTCCGCAAGGGGGCCGGGGTCAGCGGAGGCCGGGTGGGCGGGCCGCCCGGCCTGACGAAGACGGCTCGTCGGACGCCATGCCTCATCATCGGCCGTTGCGTGCCGAGGCTGAGCAGTCGCGTACGTGGTCGCCGGCCGTCGTGCGGCCTGAGATCATGGCGGCGTGGAGTACCTCGATCTGAGCCCGTACGCGTACACCGCGTCGCCGCTGCCGATGACGTCCGTGGGCTGGCTCGGGAGCGAGCACGGGGTGCAGGGCGGGACCGGGTCGCCGCTGACGGAGGCCGAGTTGCGCACCCTGCGCGCGGCGTCGCGCAGGGTGTGCAACGTCATGCTGGGCTTCCACCCGTGCGAGTTCTGCGAGGCCGTCGAGGGCAACGGCGAGTACCGGTACTACCTGCCCGGCGGCCGCACCTTCGCGGCGCCGGCGATGATCGTGCACTACGCCGAGCGGCACGGCTACCGGCCGCCCCGCGAGTTCCTCGACGGGCTGCCCGAGGCGGTACGGCCCGCCTGGGACGGCCGGGCCGAGTCCCTCCGCGAGGTGCTCCTCGACGGCGCCGCCGGCCTCGAGTGGCGCGCCGAGGCCGCGGTCGACCTGGCACAGTGGAACGACCGGCGGGCGTTCGACGCGCTGCGGCAGGCCGTGGCCGATGCGGAGCTGGCCGATTGCGCGGGCGACGAGATCGGCCGGTCGCTGGCCGCCTTCGCCGGCCGGGACTACGCGGCCGGCCTCGACCGGGACGGCCTGCCCCCGTCGGTCCGGTTCGGGGTGGCGGACGCGGCCAGGAACGACGCGCTCACCCTGGTGCGCCGGAGGGGATAGGCCGCCGGTCGGTCGGGATCTTCATGTCGCCACGCATCACCGACCGGATGTGGTCGCCGGCCAGCAGGGCGTGCGGTTGGCCGGGATCGACCGCGCTGACCTGGTCGAGGCGGGACAGCTGCGCGGCGGTGAGGTCGACGGCCAGCGCGGCCAGGTTGTCCTCCAGCTGCGCGGGCGTGCGCGCGCCGACGACCGGCGCGGTCACGTCCGGGTTCCGCAACACCCAGGCGAGCCCGGCCTGCGCGGGCGTGCAGCCCAGCTCCGCCGCGACCTCTTTCAGGACGTCCGCCACGTCGAGGTTGCGTGCCGTGACGGTGCCGAGCGCGGCGGCGTTGAAGGCCTTGCGGGTGCCGTCACCGGGCGTCACGCCGGCCAGGTCGGCGCGATCGTACCGGCCGGCCAGCACGCCGCCGGCCAGCGGGGAGTAGGGGACCACGCCCAGGCCCAGCTCGCGGGCCATCGGGATCAGGTCCCGTTCGGCCGTACGCTCGACGAGGTTGTATTCGAGCTGCACCGCGGCCAGGGGCGACCAGCCCCGCAGGTCGGCGATCGTCTGCATGCGCGCGATCTGCCAGGCCGGCGTGTTGGAGATCGCCACGTGCAGCACCCGGCCCTGCCGGACCAGGTCGTCCAGGCCGCGCAGGATCTCCTCGACCGGGGTGGTGAAGTCCCACACGTGCAGGTAGAGCAGGTCGAGGTAGTCCGTGCCGAGCCGTTCGAGGCTGGTCCGCACGGACGCGGCCAGGTTCTTCCGGGAGCCGCCGGTGGAGTTCGGGTCGCCGGGCCGGCGCAGCGTGCTGTACTTGGTGGCCAGCACCAGGCTCTCCCGCCGGCCGCGGATGAACTCGCCGAGCAGGCTCTCCGAGCTGCCGTAACCCACCGCGGTGTCGATGAAGTTGCCACCGAGCTCGACGTAGCGGTCGAACAGCCGGCGGGCGTCGTCCTTGCCGGCTCCCCAGCCGGTCTCGGTGCCGAACGTGGCCGTGCCCAGCGCCAGCGGGGAGACCCGCAGACCGGACCGGCCCAGCAGGCGGTAGCTGTCGAGAGTGAGCGGCATCGTGTTTCTCCTGTACTCGTACCGGGTCGTCCGCTGAAGTCTGCGAGCGCCGTGAGCCAGGGGTAAGGGAGGAGACTTCCTGGGAAGGCCGATCCCACCCCCGCGTTACCATCGGCCTCGATGAGCGACACCCTTGACACCAGCCGCGAGCTGGGCGCGTTCCTGCGCAGCCGGCGGGAGCGCCTCGACCCGCGCGACGCCGGGCTCCCGGAGCGGCGCCGGTCCCGCCGGACGCCGGGGCTGCGCCGCGAGGAGGTCGCCGAGCTGGCCGGGATCAGCATCGACTACGTCGTACGGCTGGAGCAGGCTCGCGGTCTGCGGCCCTCCGCGGAGGTGCTGGAGGCGCTGTCCCGGGCGCTGCGGCTGGCCCCGGACGAGCGCGCCTACCTGTTCGACCTGGCCCGCCACCGGTCCCGGCCCGCGGGCGAGCCCGCCACCGCCGCCGCGCCGCCGCTGGCCCGGCTGGTGGCCGACCTGTCGCCGCTGCCGGCCATGGTGATCAACCACCGCTTCGACATCCTGACCTGGAACCCGGAGATGGCGCGCCTCCAGCTCGACTTCGACACCCGGCTGCCGCCCGCCCGGCACAACTCCGCGTGGCTGTGCCTGATGCGCCCGGAGATGCGCGACTACTACCTCGACCGCGACCGTGTCGTGCACGAGGCCGTCGCCCACGTGCGCGCCGCCTGGGCCGCGCACCCGGAGGACCGCGCGCTGGCCGGCCTGATCGCCGAGTTCAGCACGGACGAGCAGTTCGCGCGGGTGTGGGCCCAGGGCGAGGTGCGGTCGAACGGCCGCGGCAGCAAGGCGGTACGGCATCCCGGCGCCGGCACGTTCGCGGTGGACTTCGAGACGCTCACCCCGCTCGGCGACCGTGACCAGCGCCTGGTGATCTGCCGCCCCGCCGACGACGACAGCCGCGCGGCGCTGCACCGCCTCACCGCGAGCCCGGCCGGGTAGCCGCGGTTCGCTACCGGTCGTTGCCGGCGCGCAGCCAGTCGACGTAGTCGGCCGCGGCGGCCGCGGTGTCGTACCGCGGCTGGAAGCCGGTGTCCTCGCGCAGCCGGGTGATGTCGAGCCAGCGCTGCGGGCGCGGGCCGGCCGAGGGGAGTTCGGCGCGGAAGCCGGGCTCGACGGAGCGCAGCGCGGCGATCACGTCCGCGTTGCTGGTGGCGTGCCCGGAGGCGACGTTGTACGTCGAGTGGCGCAGCTCGTCGGTGAGTTGCAGCAGGGCCAGCGCGCGGCCGGTGTCCCGGACGTAGAGCAGGTCGAGCGCGTCCTCCGCGTGCGGCGGCGCCAGCAGGCCGGACAGGTGGGGCTCGGTGCGCCGGGCCGCCGCGTGGGCGAGGGACGGCGCCGCGAAGAACGGGTCGGGCAGGTGGCCGCCGGGTCCCCAGGTCCCGGAGATGCGCGCGTTGACCACCTCCACGCCGGTCACGGCCGACAGGTGGCCGCCCAGCAGCTCGAAGATCTTCTTGAACGTCGGGATCACGTGCGTGTACCCGAGCCAGAGCGGCAGGTCCTCGGTGAGCGCGCCGGTGCCGTCGAAGCCGTAGACACCGATGGTGCTCGCGCTCACGACGCGGCGTACGCCCCAGGCCCGCGCCGCGCGGGTGATGTTGAGGAACGCCTCGACGGCGCGGCCGGTGTCGCCGATCGGGTCGTCGCCGGTGACCGGCCACGGCAGCGCGACGGCGAGGTGGACCACGCCGGTGATCGGGTGCTTGTGGCCCACGGCGAGCAGCGCGTCGAGGTCGGCGACGTCCGCCTGCACCACGTGCACGGGCAGGTCGGCCAGGTGTGCGGGGACCTCCGGGGTGCGGCGCTGGAGCAGCACGCACTCCTCACCGGCCTCGGTGAGCGCGCGGACGGTGTGCGAGCCGATGAAGCCGGCTCCGCCGGTCACGAGGATCATGGCAATCTCCAGTCGTGGCGCTGATCGTCAGTAGTGCTGACAATCAGCCTACGCATAAGATGGCCGGCATGTCCACCGACCCGCACGACGTCCTCAACTACCTGCTCAAACACGCGACCATGCGGCTCGCCGCGCTGACCGACACGGCGTTGGCCCCGCTCGGCATCGACGGCAAGGACTTCGGGGCGCTGCGCGTGCTGGCCGGCGGCGAGCCGGCGTCCCAGCTGCAGGTGGCGCAGCGGCTCGGCATCGACCGCACCACGATGGTGGCGCTGCTGGACGAGTTGGAGCGGAAGGGCATCGTGGTGCGGCGGCCGGACCCGGAGGACCGACGGCGCAACATCGTCGCGCTCACCGAGCAGGGGCGGCGGACGTTCGAGGCGGCGCGGGCGGCACACGCCGAGGCCGAGAGCGCGTTCCTCGCCGCGGTCGGGCCGGGCGCCGCGGACGAGCTGCGCCGCACGCTGAGAGCCCTGGTGTCGCCCTGATGCTGTGGCGGGTGCTGACCGGCGTCGACGCGCTCGTGATCGCGGTGTTCGCGGTGGTCGCGACGCTCGATCCGTCCCACGTGCTGGAGTCGGAGGGCCTGGACGTGCTCAACTTCCAGGGCCTGCTGCCGTCCGTGCTCGTCCTGGCCGTGCGCGGTGGCGTGCTGGCCGCCGAGAGCCACCTGCTGCGCACCGCCGGGCCGAGGCCGGTGCTGATCGCCCGCGCCGCCTCCGCGATCGGCGCCTTCTACACCGGCCGGTGGCTGGCCGTCCAGACGTACAGCCGATGGCAGGATTTCCTGCTCGGTGCCGTGCTCGGATACGCGCTGGTCGGGCTCGCCGCCATCGGCGTGGCGCTGCTGGTGCACGTGTCGAGGCGGCGCCCGCCCACGCGGCCCGCCGCCCCGGCGCGGGAGTCCGCCGGCCGCGGCGCGATCGCGCGCGAGACCGTGTTCGGCCTGATCGGCGTCTTCACCGGCGTCGCCGGGCTGCTGGCCGGCGTCGCCGACCCGCGGCGCCTGGCCGTCGCGGTGGCCGCGGGCGCCGCCGCCACCGCCGTCGTCATGCTGTTCCCCCGCCGCCCGGGATGAGGCCGGAGATGACGACGTCAGCGCTGGGTAGAGTGGCGCCATGACCAGCCGGATGGAGTCCGCCGCCGCCACCCGCCGCGCCCTGCTGGAGGCGGCGGACGCGCTGCTCGACCTCGGCGGCCCGGAGGCGGTCACGCTGCGCGAGGTCGGCGCGCGCGCCGGCATGACGCGGGGCGCGCCCTACC
Organism: Catenuloplanes atrovinosus; assembly: GCF_031458235.1. Lineage (NCBI taxonomy): Bacteria > Bacillati > Actinomycetota > Actinomycetes > Micromonosporales > Micromonosporaceae > Catenuloplanes > Catenuloplanes atrovinosus. The sequence continues at coordinate 2,254,844 of NZ_JAVDYB010000001.1, forward strand.
GGCACTTCGCGGACAAGGAGACGCTGCTCATCGCGGTCGGCGCGCGGGCGTGGCAGGACATCGAGGAGCGGGCGCGGGCGCTGGCCGCCGACCCGGCCCTGACCCCGGCCGAGCGGCTCCGCGCGAACCTCGCCGCGGTCGTCGACATCGCCCGCACGCGGCCGTACCTCTACGAGCTGATGTTCAGCCGGCCGGCCGGCGACCCGGAGGCGCTGGTCCGCGCGGCACGGGGCAGCAACGAGGTGTTCGTCGAGACCGTCGCGGCCCTGGTGGGGGAGCGCGACGCCCGGCGGTACGGCGCGCTGCTGATGGCCGGCGTGGACGGCATCGCCAACCTGGAGGCCGGCGGCCAGCTCGACGGCGAGAAGTGGGGCACCTCCGCGGACGAGCTGATCGACACGCTGGTCGCGATGGTCGCCCGGCATGGTGCGAACGGATAGCTGCGCGGGAGCGGAAACCGGAGGAAGGTGTGCGCAACGCGCGTCACCCTCCTGAGAGGACCTCCGCCATGAGCTTCCCTCCGATACCCGGCCGCGGCGCCGGAGCGCGGCCCGTGCCCGCGACCCGCGGCCTCGTCCTCGGCCCGGACGAGGGCGACCCGTACCACTGGCTCGGCACGCTCAGCATCACCAAGATCCTCGGTTCCAGCACCACCGGCAACCTCGACGTGGTCGACCATCGGGTGCCGCCGGGCTTCGCGGCGCGGTGGCACGTGCACCGGGACGCCGACGAGGTGTTCTACCTGATCGACGGCGACCTCGAGGTCCGGTGCGGGGGCGACGCGTGGCGGGCCGGGCGCGACTCGCTGGTGTTCCTGCCGCGCGGCGTACCGCACGGGTTCGTGAACTCGACGGACGGTCCGGCCCGAATCCTGATCTTCTGCGCGCCGGCGGGCTTCGGCGACCTGATCGTGGCGCTCGGGGAGGAGGCGCCGCAGCTGGACCTGCCGCCGGCGGACGCGCCCGTGCCGCCACCGGACCGGATCGCCGCGGTGGCGGCGGCGCACGGCATCTGCCGCACGCAAGAACCGGAATCGACCAAGATCTCTTGACAGCGGGCCGAGGTCGCGGGCCATGATGTAACACCCCATCGACCCCCGTGGAGAGACGATGATGGACTCCTCCGCCCGGCGCGGCCTGCTGCGCCTGGCGACCGCCGCGACCGCCACGCTCGCCCTGGCCGCCGGCCTGCTCACCGTCACGGCCACGCCGTCGGCCGCGGTCGCGTCCGGCCCGGTCATCGATCAGAACTTCGCGGACCCGGACGTGATGAAGGTCGGGCGCACCTACTACGCCTACGCCACCAACAGCGACGGCCGGCACATCAAGTGGGCCACCTCCACCGACCTGGTCACCTGGACCGTGCAGGACAGCGACGCGCTGCCCACGCTCGGTGCCTGGGTCGACCCGGACTGGTCGTTCCCGCCCGGCGGCTCCGGCGACCACGGCATCTGGGCGCCGGAGGTGTTCGCCACCGGGCCGCGCAGCTTCGTGATGTGGTACACGGCGCACGACCGCGCCTCCGGCAAGCAGTGCATCGGCGCGGCCACCGCCACCGCGCCCGGCGGGCCGTTCGTGCCGCAGGACACCAGCCTGGTGTGCACGCCCGAGATCGGCGGCGCGATCGACGCGTCGTCGTACCAGGAGGACGGGCGCCGCTACATCCTGTGGAAGAACGACGGCAACTGCTGCGCGCAGGACACCTGGCTGCGCCTGCAGCAGGTCAGCGCGGACGGGCTGCGCCGGACCGGCACCGAGACCCAGCTGATCAAACAGAACAAGCCGTTCGAGGGCATTCTCGTCGAGGCGCCGACGCTGTGGAAGCGCGGTGGTACGTACGTGCTGTTCTACTCGGCCAACTTCTTCGGCAACGGCAGCTACGTCAGCGGCTACGCCACCTCGACGCGGCTGCGCGGGCCGTACACCAAGGCGGAGACGCCGCTGATGACCACGGACGCGTTCGCCGGCTCGGTCCGCGGCCCCGGCGGCCAGGACGTGGTGACCGGCCCGGACGGCCGGGACCGGATCGTCTTCCACGGCTGGAACGCGGACTTCACCTACCGGGCGATGTACTCCCAGCGGCTCGACTGGCAGGGCAGCCGGCCCATCGTGGACGGTGCCAAGGTGCGCTACGAGGCCGAGGACGCGGACTTCACCCGCGCCAACGCCCGGTACGCGGCCGGCGGCGCCAGCGACGGCGTGGTCGTCGGCGGCATCGACTTCGAGGACAGCCGCGTCACGTTCACCGTCTACGTGCCCCGGGCCGGCACCTACCGGCTGTACACCCGGTTCGCCAACGGCTCCGACGCCGGCCCGGCCAGCCACACCCTGACCGTCAACGGCACCGCGGCCGGCACCGTCGACTATCCCGTCACCGGCTGGGACAACTGGGAGGTCAGCGAGCGTGACGTGACGCTGCGGGCGGGCACGAACACCGTCTCGTACGGCAAGGGCGCGCACTTCGCCGAACTCGACGCTATCGACGTGGCCTGACCCGGACCGGCAGGAGGTTGCGCAGCCCCAGCATCAGCAGCGGGTAGATGAAGTAGCCGTACCGGGTGGACGGCGCCAGGCTGAAGACCAGCGCCCAGATGACCGCCATCTGGAGCACCGCCGTGGACACGGTCCGCGCGGGGCGCCGCCACAGGTACACGCACACCGCCACCATCAGCACCACCAGCAGCGCGATCATCACGACCCGGCCGCCGGACCGGTCGGTGGCGATCACCTGCCCGGGCATCGGGCTGGCGGCCGTGGTCTGCTGCGGCGTCAACCGCAGCGGGAACAGCACCATGTTGTGCACCAGGTCGCTCGGGTCGGCCAGCATCGCCGGGGCGGTGACCGCGGACGACCCGAGCGCGGCCAGCACGCCGGACCCGGCGAACGCCAGCGCGCGCCGCCACCCGTCCCGGGCCACCAGCATCGGTACGAGCACGAGCGCGGCCGGCAGCGCGGTGGCCTTCATCGCGCACGCGATCCCGAGCGCCACGCCCGCGAGCCCGGCGTGCGAGCCGCGTGCCAGCAGCGCGACGCCGAGCGCCACCAGGCCCAGCACCGGCAGGTCGGTGCCGCCGAGCACCAGCGGCAGCGCCAGGATCGGCGAGGCGAACGCGGACGCCAGCGTCCACATCGGCCGCTCGGCCCGCAGGTACCGCAGGGTCAGGTAGCCGAGCACCACCGCGCTGAGCGCGAACCAGGTCCGCGGGTTGCCCGCCCAGCCGTCCAGCCCCAGCGCGTGCGGTAACCCGAAGATCGTCAGCGGCGGGCCGTACGGGTTGAGCGACTCGGGCCCGGTCAGCTGATCCTTCGGCAGGTACGGGCTGCCGTGCTCGACCAGCAGCCGGGCGGCGCGCGTGACCACGGTCAGCGCGCCCATCCCCACGGTGGACATGTGCCGGCCGCCGGTCACCATCCACACCAGCGGCGCCACGACGGCACCGAGCAGGGCGGCCGAGGTCGCGGTGGTGCGCGCGGCGGGGTGCCGCCACAGCAGCGTGATCAGCGCGGCCAGCACGTATCCGCCGGCCGCCCAGCGGCCCCAGGACGCCTGCACCTGCTGCCCGGCGAACGCGCCGACCCCGGCCGCGAACCCGGCGGCGACCGTGTAGCCGGCGATCCGCCACGCCCGCTGGCCGGGATGGTGCCGCGCGGCGGGGGAGTTCCTTGTCTGGTCGGCTGTCCCGGCGAAAACCATTCGACGATCATGGTTATCCCGCCCCGGTCCGCGCATCCGGCTTCCGCCGGACCTCGGCGGCCGCCACGGTACGACTTTCGGCTGATACCGGTGTCCCGTCGCGCGCGACCCCGCCGAGATCCCCGCAGGTCAGGGGATGTGCCGTGGCGCCGATCAGCGGCTATACGGCGGAGGATGATGTGTCACACCGGTCGAACGCCGGAGGGGTGTGCCCCGTTTAATGTCCCATGACTTCGGACTCGAATTTCAGCGGCACCGCGCAACCCGCGCACCTGCGTGACTACCTGACCACCGCGGCTGGGTCGTCCAGCATCCGGTGGATCCGGGCCGCCGCGCTCGGCATGTGGGAGGTCGGCGACGGCGGGCGGCTGCTGGACGTGGGCGCCGGCAACGGTGAGGTGGCTCGGGAACTCGCCGGGCTACTGCCCGGCACCGAGGTGACGGCGCTGGACCACTCGGCCGAAGCGATCGCCAACGCCAGCGGGCTGCACGACGGCAGCCGGGTGAAGTACGAGGTGGGCAACGCGTACGAGCTGCCGTACCCGGACGGCCACTTCGACGGCGTGCGCAGCGAGCGCGTCCTCCAGCACCTCGCCGACCCGGACCGGGCCGTGGCCGAGATGGCCCGGGTGCTGAGGCCCGGCGGCCGGATCTGCCTGATCGACACCGACTGGGACTCGCTCCAGTTCGACGGCACCCCGGAGGGCTTCCACGAGCGGGGCGTGGCCCTGCGCCGGGAGTGGCTGGCCCAGACGCGGACCGTCGACATCCCGCCGTCCGGCCGTACGCTGCGGCGGCGCCTGGTCACCGCGGGGCTGACCGGCGTCCGTACCGAGCCGGTGACCATGGTCTTCACCGACCTCACCGAGGCACGCCAGATCATGCCGTTCAGCCGCGAGATGTTCGCGGCCATCGGCATGCCGGACAGTGCGGCCGGCTGGCTCGGCGACCTCGAGACCGCCGACGCGGACGGCACGTTCCTGGTGGCGCTGACCATGTGGATCGCGGTCGGGACGCGCTGATGAACATCGTCCTCGTGCCGGGGGTGAACCACGGCGGGTGGTGCTGGTACCCGGTCGGGCAACGGATGCGCGCGGCCGGTCATGCCGTTCACCCCCTGACGCTGCCGGGGCTCGCGATGGGTGACGACCCGGCCGGGCTGCGCCTGGCGGACGCGGTCGATTTCATCGTGTCCGAGGTGGAGCGCCGCGACCTGCGTGACGTGGTGCTGGTCGGGCACAGCGCCGCGGGCATCCCGATCACCGGTGCCGCACCCCGGATCGCCGGCCGCCTGGCACACGTCGCGTTCTTCAGCGGGTTCATCCCGAGGCGCGGCGAGTCCATGGCGGACGCGCTCGGCCCGGAGACGGCCGCGTGGATGCGCGCCACGGCCGCCGCCAGCCCGGACGGGACGATCCCGATCGACTTCACGACGTTCAGCACCCGGCTGATGCAGGACGAGCCGGTGGCGTTGCAGCGCCTCGTCTTCGATCAGCTGACGCCGCAGCCCGGTGGTTACGTGCTGGAGTCACTGGACGTCGACGGGCTTGACACGCTGGGCGTGCCGATCACCTATCTGCTCGCCGAACGCGACATCGCGCTCGCCGCGCCCGGCGCCGAACCGGCCGCGCGGCTCGGCGTCACACCGATCATGGTGCCCGGCACCCACGAGGCGATGCTGACGCATCCCGACGAGGTGGCCGCGGCGCTGTTGCGGCAGATCACGCGCGGGTGACCCCGGGGCCCGGTGACCGGTGCGGACGGGAGCCGGTCACCGGCCCGCGGCGGTCAGGCCGCGGTGCCGCGGGCGGCGGCCGCGCGGTCGGCCTCCGCGCGCATGGCGGCCAGGAACGCGGCCGTCTCCGGGCTCGCCGGGATGTGGTAGACGTGCTCGGCGCCGGTGCCGCCGGCGTAGACGTCCCAGAAGAACGGCGCGATCTCCTCCGGGGCGGACCTCGGGCCGCCGGTGCCGATGATGCCGCTGATGCCGGTGAACGCGACGTGCACGCCGCTGCCGTCGAGCGCCTTGTGGAGGTTCACGGCCCAGTGGCGCTGCGCGCCCGAGGCGAGCCCGGCGTTGCCCAGCCCGGGGGCGGGGTCGATGGCGGAGCCGCCGGCCACGATGAGGATCGTGCCGCTGCCCGCCTCGCGCATGTCCGGGAGCACCTGGCGTACCGCCGTGATCATGCCGTTGATCCTGATGTCCAGCCACGGCGCGGTGTTCTCCACCGTCACGTCCAGCGCGCCCACGACCGGCACCAGGCCCTCGCGGAAGTCCGGCGCGGGGTTGTAGATCATCACATCGGCCCGGCCGTAGCGCTCCTTGATCTCCGTGAACGCGGCGGTCAGCGCGGGCGCGTCGGTCACGTCCGCGGGGAACGCGCCGGCCTCGATGTCCAGCTCCCGCAGCCGGGCGACCATGCCGTCCAGCTTCCGGCGGCTCCGCGAGATCAGCGCGACCCGGAACCCCTTGGCGCCGAACACCGTCGCGATGCTGAGCCCCATCCGCGGCCCCGCGCCCACGAGCACGAGCGTCTTCTCGCCGGTCATCGCGTCTCCTGAGTTGGCGATCAGCGTGTCCGGTGCACCGTAGCACCGGGTTCGCGGCATCCCCGGCGCACCGATCGGTGTGCAGGCGGACGTATCAGCCGGTCTCTCGCCGAGGTCCGAAAGTTTCGGAGATTTTCACTCGTCCGTGCGCTGGTATGCGGAATGGTGCATGGCCATTCGCGAACGCCTTGCTCCCCGCTCACCTGGGAAAAGCCGTGCACCGGCGGATGCGGCCGAAACGATGTTTCCGGATAATTGCCGGAAGTTGTTGCCAAGGTAACGGCCGCAACCCTACGATCGGCATCGATAGGCGTTCATGTCTGTCGATGTCACCCACCACGGTCCACCCCTCCGGCCGACTGGGACGACGCGCCCGTGTCGCACGACGCCGCTCACGCCGCCGTCGTCACCCGGCCGCCGGGGTCGCACCGAGCCGCTGGCCCCGTGCCAGCCGACACGAAGAGGAAGCAACACCATGACCGACACCTCCCCCGCTCCGAGGAGTCGCCGCGGCCGCATCCGGATGCTCCTCGGTGCCGCCTGCGCCATGATGGTCGCGATCTCGGGCATCGCGCTGACCGGCACCGCGCATGCCGAGGCCGACCGGACCGTCAGCTCGAACACCACCGGCACGCACAACGGCTTTTTCTTCTCGTTCTGGAAGGACAGTGGCAACGCCAGCGTGACGTTGCGCGAGAACGGGCGGTACACCAGCAGCTGGGACCGCAGCACCAACAACTGGGTCGGCGGCAAGGGCTGGGCCACCGGCAGCCGCCGGACGGTCACCTACTCGGGCTCGTACAACCCGGGGAACAACAACACCTACCTCGCCCTGTACGGATGGACGCGTAACCCGCTCATCGAGTACTACATCGTGGAGAACTTCGGCAGCTTCAACCCGAGCAGCGGCGCGACCCGGTTCGGCACCGTCACCACCGACGGTGGCACGTACGACATCCTGCGCAGCCAGCGGGTCGACAAGCCCTGCATCGACGGCGACCGCTGCACGTTCTACCAGTTCTGGAGCGTCCGCCAGCAGAAGCGCAGCAGCGGCACCATCACCACCGCGAACCACTTCGACGCCTGGGCCCGCGCCGGCCTGAACCTCGGGACGAACCACAGCTACCAGATCATGGCGACCGAGGGCTACCAGAGCCAGGGCAGCTCCGACATCACGGTCCGCGAGGGCGGCGGCGGCAACCCGACCCCGGGCCCGACCACTCCCGGCAACCCCGGCGGCGGCAACTGCACCGCGACCCTGTCCGCCGGCGACCAGTACGGCGACCGGTTCAACCTCAACGTCGCGGTCAGCAACGCCAGCAACTGGACCGTGACGCTCAACCTCAACGGCGGCCAGAGCATCCAGAACAGCTGGAACGCCGCGGTCACCGGCACCACGGGCAGCGTCACCGCGCGGCCCAACGGCAACGGCAACAACTTCGGCGTGACCATCATGGCCAACGGCAACTGGACGTGGCCGACGATCACCTGCACCACCGGCTGACCCGGCACCCCGCACCGCGGCAGCGCGCACGGCCGAGACGACCACCGTCGTCTCGGCCGTGTCGTACGGAGCCCGGGTGCCTAGCCGGCCGACTCCGGCGCGCTGCTGCCGGTGTACTCCGGCAGGTCGGCCACGAGCTTGGTCAGCTCGGCGTCGTTCGCGTAGCGCCGCCGGTGCAGCTCGGCGATCTTGGCGCCTATCTCCGGGTCCGGGTCGTCGGTGATGTCGAACGAGTGGAACTTCTCCACCAGCGGCAGGCCGACCCGGTCGGTGTTGGAGTGGGCCGGGTGGGTCAGGTACTCCCAGTAGCCGTCCAGGTCCTCGATGACGAACACCGCGCCCCAGTCGAACTCGCCGCCGAAGTCCGGACCGACCACGAACGACTTCACCGACGGGATCACCCGGCCCTGGTTGCGCAGGCTCTCCAGCGCGATCTCCAGCTCCTCCGGCGTGACGCCTTCCTTGATCTTGATGCGGTTACCGTGGTAGATCATCTTTCTTCTCCTCTGTGATTCGGATGGGATCCTCAGCGCCGGAGGTAGCCGGCGATGAGGCTCGTCGCGGCGCCGGCGAGCAGGACGGCGCCGGAGTACGTGAAGGTCGCGGCGATGCCGAACAGGTCGACGGCGGGCTGCACGACCAGGGGTGACAGGAACTGGCCGAGGAAGATCGCCATGACCAGGCCGCCGAGGACGCGCCCGCGCCGGGCCGGTGCGGCGAGCTCGGCGAGCCGGGTGTTGAGGTTCGGCACCACCAGCCCGACGCCCACACCGCCGATGAGCACGCCCGCGGCGAGCTGCGCCAGCGTGTTCGCGGTTCCGGCGACCGTCCAGCCGGCGCCGAGCAGCGCGACGCTGAGCGCGGTGATCGTGGCCGGGCGCAGGCGCCGCCGCAGCCCGGGGAAGGCCAGCGCCCCGACGACGCCGGTCAGGGTGCTGCCGGCGATCACCATGCCGGTCACGGCGGTGCCGGTACCGAAGGCGGTGAGCCAGAACGGCAGCTGCGTGGGGGCCATGTAGAAGATCACCGTGGCGGCGGCCGCCAGGGCGTACACCCCGATGATCTCCCGGCTCGCGCCGGCCGGCGCCGTGACCTCGGCGGCGGAGCCGCCCACCGGGCCGGTGCGCCGGGCCGACTCTCCCAGGAAGAGCGCGGCGGCCGGCAGGATCAGCGCGGCGGCGGCGTAGAGCAGGAACGGTGCGCGCCAGGAGACGCCGGCCAGCACGCCGGCGAGCGGCAGGAACACCACGCCGCCGAGGCTGGCGAACGCCTGCTGCAGTCCGAGGAACCTGGCCCGGGCCGGACCGTCGAACCAGTCCGCGATGACGGTGCTGACGGCGGTCATCACGCCGCCCACGGCCGCGCCGAGCAGGGCACGGCTGGCGATCAGCACGCCGAGGTCCGTGATCAGGTATCCGGCGGTGCCGGCGAGCGCGTACAGCGCCAGCGAGGCGAGCAGCAGCGGTCGCCGTCCGATCCGGTCGGCGAGCAGCCCGGCGACCGGTGCGGTGACCGCGATGGCCAGCGACGTCACGGTGAGGGTGAGCCGGACCAGGACCTCGGCCGCCGGGGTGCCGGCGTACGCGGTGGTCATGGCGGGCAGGCTGGGGGCGATGATCGCCGCCGCCATGATGGTCAGGCCGGCCGAGGCCAGGATGGTGGCGCGCGCGGCGGTCGCCGGTCGCCGCGGCGGTGCCGAGGTGGTCGTCATGGGTTCGTCTCCGCGGGCCGGACCGGACTCAGGAGGCCGGGGTCTCGGCGGCCTCGCGCAGCCGCTCGAGCCAGGACACGATCGAGGCGTCGAGGGCCTGGCGCAGGTTTTCCGGGTCGGCACGGACCGGGTTGCCGTCCCAGGACTCCGCGGTGCCGACGACGGTGGTGTCGCCGTCGGCGGTGAAGGTCCACTCGTGGATGCCGACGATGCCGTGCGCCGGACCACCCCAGAGGATTCGGTGCGGCGCGTCGACCGCGTAGACCGTCGAGACGATCGACATACCCGCGGTCGTCCACTGGAACGTGGAGCCCGGCCGCAGCGGCCCGTCGGCGTACGCGGTGTCGATGTCGGTCTGCCACCCGGTCCAGTTGTTGACGTCGGTGTGCAGCGCCCAGACCCGGTCGATCGGGGCGTCGATGCGGATCTCGTGACGGACGACGACGGCGGCGTCGTGGTCGATGTCGGTGATGGCCATGTCTGTCCCTCCAGGTGGGAGCGGCTCGTCCGAACCGCCCCGCGTTCTCCGGTACGTTGTGAACTGTGGTCGCCGCGGCCGGTCTTCGGCTGGTCATCGGCTGTCCAACACTGGTCATCGCTGTTCAGCTCGCGCGGAGCCGGCAACGCGAAACCGCCCGGGCCCGCCCCGGAACGGGGGCGCGCACGGGCGGCGGATGTGGTGGCCGGCGGTCAGCCCCGGAAGCGCAGTCGGGTCTCCCACAGGGAGGAGCACACCGCGTCGATGCCCTGGCGCAGGTGACGCCGGTAGGTGCTGAACGACATGCCGGACCGCCGGGCCGCGGCCTCCTGGGTGGGCGCGCCGGAGAAGTACGTGGCGACCAGCGCCTGGTGGGCCTTGAGCAGCCCGGAGTCCCGGCCGACCTCGTCCACGGCCTGCTGCACCAGCGCGCGCAGGGCTGCCACCGGATCGTCCGCGTCCGCCACCGGCCGCGATCGCAGCAGCTCACTCAGGGCGAACGCGCGTGGCGAGCGCCAGTTCTGCAGGGCCTCGCGAACCGACCGGTCGAAGTCCGCGCGGCTGATGGCCGGTGCCGGCGCGGGCACCTCGGTCTCGTCCAGGATGCGGTCGAGCCACATCTCGAACGGCACCTGCCGCCAGTCCGTGACGAACAGCCCGTACGTCCGGTCGCCGACCCGCGGTCGCACGCCGGCGTCGGTGAGAGCTCCCCGCAGCAGCCGGCCCCACAGCTCGCAGTCGTGCAGCACGATCATCCCCTGGGCGAGGCCCCGGCTGCGCGCCGCCGTCGCCTGCACGCGGGAATGGTGGAGGTTGGTCACCGGCGACGGCACCTGGTAGGCCTCCGGATGGATGATGAACCGGGTTATCGCTATGTGCTCGCCGGGCGCGGGCGGCGCGGTGCTGGTGCAGTGCTCCCAGGCCGCCGCGACGACCGGATCCACCGCCACGTCCTCCGGGTCCGGCGGGGCGGGCAACTCCAGGCGGGCGACGAAGGCCACGGCCTTCCCGGTGTCGATCGACCGGTAGACGCTGAACCCCTCGGGCTGCTTGCCGGCCCAGTAGCGGACGAGCGCCGCGGACTCCGGGCCCTCCGTGTCGGCCGCCATCCGCACGACCGTGTCGACGTCCTCCGGCCGCAGCGGATCGTCCTGCACCTGGCCCGTGCGCGGCCACACGTAGAGGTCGCGCACCTTCTTCAGGTCGCGGAACAGGTAGAACAGCTGACTCATGACGCCGAGCACCTGCCGCTCCGGCAGCTCCCGGATCTGGCGCAGGTACTCGGCCGAGAGCGTGCGCTTCATGGCCTGGAACGCCTCCGGCGCCCGCCACCGCAGGTCGGCGACGACCGACTCCCGGACCGCGTCGTGCGGGTAGCAGCCGTGCGGCGTGCACTCCATGAACGGCAGGCCGCGCAGCCAGGCGAACAGCGCGTGCGAGTCCAGCCCGGGGAGCGCGGCCTGCAACAGCCGCTCCGTGGTGTTGTACGCCTGCGCGGCGACCTCCAGGGCCCGCCGGTGCTCCGGCGACGGCACCTCCCCGATCAGGCCGGCGATCAACGTACCCAGCGCCGAGGCAGACGGCGACCACTCCTGCGCCGCACCCGGGCGCGCCGAATCGGCCGCCGCCGCCAGGGACAGCGCGAGCGGGTTGCCGCCGGCGAATCGCAGCACCGCCTCCGTGTTCTCCGGGCGGACGCCGTTGACCGTCAGCAGCCGCCTCGCCTGCTCCTCGGTCAGCGGCCCCAGCTCGGCCGCGTGCAGCGCGCCCGCCCAGCCGGGATCGGCGGTCCACTCGGTCGCCGGCGCCTGCCGGCCGGCGAGTACCACCAGCGCGCCCTCGGCGATCCGGGGCAGGAACCGCTGCCACAGCCAGGTCTCCAGCCACTGGCAGTGCTCGAACGAGTCGACCATCAGCACCGCGTCCGGCCGGTCGAGCAACGCCTGGGCGGTCCGCTCGAAGTCGGCCGGCGAGTGGCTGACGAACCGCCCGTCCAGCTCGACGATCAGCCGGCCGGCGTGCCGCGCCTCGTCGGCCAGATGCCGGACCAGCGTCGACTTGCCGACGCCGCCGGGACCGTGCAGGTAGAAGACGAGCGCGGCGGACGGCTCGTTGCGCAACGCCGCCCCGAACGCCGCCACCTGCTCCTCCCGGCCGACGAACGCCCGGGAACGCGCCTGCCGTAACCGTTCACCCAGCGACCGGACCGCCGGCCGCGACTCGGTACCCACCGCCGATCTCCCCCTCCGACCCGACGACACCGCGAATCCTGCCAAGGTACCGATGACGGGCACGGGTTCTCGCCCTGATGCCGCGCTGATCACACCCGCGGCCGGCGGTTGAGCCGCAGGTCAGGATGCGCGCTCTGGTGCGTACGCACCAGTCGCGCCCGCAGGCCTGGTGTGGACGGACCAGCCGGGAACGGTGGCGGAGAACGATGCCGGGCGGGGCGCCGAACCGGAGTGTGGGAGACGTCGATCTGCTCACCACATGAACGGAGTTGCCGTGTCCACACCCGTGGTCTCCCCGGTCCGCATCGGGAGGCGGGCCGTCGGCGCGCTCGGCGTGCTGGCGCTCTCCCTCGGCACCCTGCAATCGGTGGTGGAGCCCGCGCTTCCGCTGCTGCAGCGCGAGCTGGGGATCAGCCCGGCAGAAGGTGCGCTGGTCGCCAACGCGCTGCTGATCACCGGCGCGGTGCTCGCCCCGGTCGCCGGCAAACTCGGCGACCGCTACGGCGGACGGCGGGTGCTGCTCTGGCTGATGGCGGTGGTCTCCGCCGGTGGCCTGCTGGCCGGCACCGCGCCGAACCTGCCGGCACTGCTGGTCGGCCAGATCCTCCAGGGCGTGATGGTGGGCGCGCTGCCGCTCTCCTTCATCCTGGTGCGCCGGCACCTCTCGGCCGGTGAGTCGCAGGCGGCCATCGGCGTGGTGCTCGCGCTGTTCACCGGCGGCGGCGTGATCGGCACGCTGGTCGCCGGGCCCATCGCGCACGGACTCTCCTGGCAGTGGATGTTCGCTCTGCCGACGCTGGTGATCATCGCGGCGACCGTGGCCGTGGCGCGGCTGATGCCGGACGACCCGCCCGCGGCGTCCGACGACCCGATCGACTGGCCCGGCGTGGTACTGCTGAGCGGCACGCTGCTCGCGCTCATGGTCGCGCTGGTCACGGTGACCGGCGGTGACCTGCCGCCGCTCGCGGCCGCCGCGGTCGTGACGGCCGTGGCCGCGCTCGCCACCGGCTGGGTCGTCGTCGAGCGCCGGGCGTCCGCGCCCATGGTCGACCTGCGGATGCTGGGCCGGCCGGCGATGCGCAGCGCGTTCGTGCTCACGTTCGTCATGTCGATCAGTTTCGGGATGGTGGTGCTGCTGCTTCCGCAGCTGTTCGCGGCGCCGGCGGACGGGTACGGATTCGGGCTCGGTACCACACAGATCGGGCTGCTCCTGCTGCCCGGCGCCATCGCCGGCGCGGTGAGCGACTCGATCGGCGGGTTCGCGGCCCGGCGCTTCGGCCCGCGCGCCGTGGTCGTCGCCGGCATCGCCGTCACGGCGGTCGCGATGATCGGGCTGGCCCTGCTGCACGACGCCGCGTGGCAGCTCTCCGTCGCGAAGGTGCTGACCGCGTTCGCGGCCGGAGCCGGCACCACCGCGTTGCTGGCCGGCACCGCCTCGGCCGTCGACGCCCGGGACACCGGCATCGCGACCAGCCTGCTCGTGGTGACCCGCCTGGTCGGCGTGATCGTGGGCGCCCAGGCCGGCGGCGTGATCCTCGCCGCCGGGACCGACGCGGCGACCGGCGTGCCGGCCGAGGCCGCGTTCGTCACCGGGTTCGTCGCGGCCGGCCTGATCGCCGCGTCGGCGCTCACTCTCATCCGGATCAGGAAGAACGGGGTTCGCGCATGACCACCACGGTTCTGGTGTCCGGGGCGAGCATCGCCGGGCCCGCGCTGGCGTACTGGCTGCACCGGGCCGGATTCGCGGTCACGGTGGTGGAGCGGGCCGGCGCACCGCGCGACGCCCCGGACGGCGCAGTCGGCACTGGTACTGCCGGACCCGGCGGGAGAACGAGGCCGCCGCGCCGCCGTCAGCGGGCCAGGCCCGACCGGTACGCGAGGACGACCAGCTGCGCCCGGTCGCGGGCGCCCAGCTTCGTCATGGCGCGCTGCACGTGCGCCCGGACGGTGAACGGGCTGAGGAACATCCGCTCAGCGATCTCCTGATTGGACAGCCCGGTGGCGACCAGCGCGACCATCTCCCGTTCCCGGGCCGTGAGCACCTCCAGCGGTACGGCATCCCGCCGCGGCTGCTCGTCCGGCGTGGCCAGGAACCGGGCCACCAGCGAGCGGGTCGCGGCGGGGGAGAGGAGCGTGTCGCCGGCCGCGATCGTGCGCACGGCGTCCAGCAGCGCCTCCGCCCCGATCCCCTTGCCGATGAAGCCGCCGGCGCCCGCGCGCAGCGCCTGGGCGACGTGCTCGTCCGTCTCGTAGGTGGTGAGGATCAGCACGCGGGTGTCGCGCAGGTCCGGGTCCGCGCAGATGTCCGAGGTGGCGCGCAGGCCATCCAGCTCCGGCATCCGGATGTCCATGACCACCACGTCGGGGCGCAGCTCACGCGCGAGCCGCACCGCGTCGCGGCCGTCGGCGGCCTCACCCACCACGGTGATGTCGTCGGCGCTGTCCAGCAGCAGGCGGAACGCCTGACGGAGCAGGGCCTGGTCGTCGGCGAGGAGCACCCGGAGCGTCACGGTCGCGCGTTCTCCCCGCGCGACGGGACCGGCAGCTCCGCGCGGACCTGGAAGCCGCCGCCCGGGCGCCGGCCGGTGGCGATGCTCCCCCCGGCCGCGGCGGCGCGCTCGGCCATCCCGATCAGGCCGTAACCCGGGGCGCGATCGGGCGCGGTGCGGGCACCCGGGCCGTCGTCGGTGATCGTGATGGTGACGCGCTCCGGGTCCCAGCTCAGGCGGACGCGGGCGCGGTCCGTACCGGCGTGCTTGGTCACGTTCGTCAGAGCCTCCTGGATGATGCGGTACGCGGTGAGGTCCACGCCCGGCGGCAGCGGCCGGGCCGGGCCGTCCTCGTCCACGGACACCGCCAGACCCGCGCGGCGGAACGAGTCCAGCAGCGTGGGAAGCCGGGACAGTCCCGGCGCCGGCTCGGCGGTCGCGTCCGGGTCCCCGGACGAGCGCAGCAGGCCGACGGTCGCCCGGAGCTCGTCGAGCGCCTGGGCGGTGGTCTCGACGAGCTCGGTCAGGCTCCGCCGGGTCTGCTCCGGGCGCACGTCGAACAGGTGGGCGGCGACCGTGGCCTGCGCGTTCGCGAGGGTGATCTGGTGGGCCACCAGGTCGTGCAGCTCCCGGGCGATGCGCAGCCGCTCCTCGGCCACCCGCCGGCGGGCCTCGTCCTCCCGGCTCCGCTCGGCGCGCCGGGCCCGGTCCTCCACGGCCGCCAGGTAGGCCCGCCGGGTCCGTACCGAGTGCCCGAGCACGCCTGCCACCAGCGGGAACGCGGCCACCGCGCCGATCCGGCCCGCGTCCTGCCACGACTGGTCCGCCGGGGAGGGAACGGCGGCGGCCAGCAGCGCCCCGGACGTGAGCAGCACCGCGACCGCCGCGCGTACCTCGGTGCGCGCGGTGAGCGCGTAGCCGTAGGCGGCGACCACGACGGCGGCCTCGATCAACGGGCTCAGCAGCAGGCCCAGCGGCTGCGCCGGCAGCACGGCCACGGTCGTGACCAGCAGCACGGCCGGCGGCGCCCGGTGCCGCAGCGGCAGCACGCCGCAGGACACCACGGCGATCAGCCAGGCCGCGGCGTCCGGCGGCGACAGCGTGCCGTCGGGCCGCACGGCGGCACCGACCAGGCAGACCGCACCGGCCGTCGCCGTGATCGCGGCCTCCCGCCACCACGCGCCCTGGCGGCGGCCGGAACGTACCCGCACGGTGCCTCGCCTCCGTGGTCCACATCGGTGCGTGCCCGATCCAGGATATGGGGTGCCGAGACTTCTCTCAGAAGCTCTGCGGAGCCGGTCAGCTCGGTCGGTCAGCATCGGGGCCATGAGAACGTTCGAGATTCGGGGGCTGTCATGAGCACCGTGCTGATCTCCGGAGCCAGCATCGCCGGCCCCGCGCTGGCCTACTGGCTTCGTCGTCACGGCTTCGACGTCACGGTCGTGGAGAAGGCCGGAACGCCGCGGGGCGGCGGTTACCCGATCGACATCCGGGGCACCGCCGTGGACGTGGTCGAGCGGATGGGGCTGCTCCCCGCGCTGCGCGCCGCCCACGTGGACACCCGCGCGCTGACCTTCCTCGAGCCCGACGGCAGCCCGGTCGCCTCGCTCCGCCCGGAGGCGCTCGCCGGCGGCGGCGAAGGCCGCGACCTGGAGGTGGTCCGCGGCGATCTCACCCGGCTGCTCTACGACGCGGTCCGGGACGAGGTCGAATTCCTGTTCGACGACGCGATCGTCGCGCTCGACGAGCACCCGGGCGGCGTGGACGTGACCTTCCGCGGTGGCGCCCGGCGCACGGTCGACATCGTCGTCGGCGCGGACGGGCTGCACTCCGGCGTGCGGGCGCTGGCCTTCGGCCCCGAGGAGACGTTCCACCGCTACCTCGGCTACTGCTTCGCCGGCTTCACCATGCGCAACGACGCGGGCCTGTCGCACGAGGGCGTCATCTGGAACGCGCCGGGCCGTGGCGCCATACGCTACGCCGTGGGCGACGGCGAGACCCTGCACGGCCTCCTCTGCTTCGCCCGCGCCGAACCGCCGTTCCACGCGTTCCGGGATCCGGCCGCCCAGCGCGACCTGGTCGCCGCCGTGTTCGCCGACGACGAGTGGGAGATCGTCGCCGGGATGGTCGACGCGATGCGCGCCGCCGACGACCTCTACTTCGACGTGGTCAGTCAGATCCGGCTGCCCCACTGGTCGGCCGGGCGCGTCGTGCTGGCCGGTGACGCCGCGCACGCGCCGTCGTTCCTCACCGGTCAGGGCTCCAGCCTGGCACTGGTGGGCGCGTACATGCTGGCCGGCGAACTGGCGGTCAACCCCGATCACCGGACCGCGTTCGCCGCCTACGAGCGGGCCACCCGTCCGTTCGCGGAGGCCAACCAGGCGCTGGTCACCGCGGGCGACGCCCGGCTGGTGCCGCGCACGGCCGAGGCGCTGGCCCGGCGCAACGCCGCACTGCGGGACCTCACCGCCGTGCCGGAGCCCGGCGGGCGTCCCGCCCACACCGCGCTCCGGCTGCCCACCTTCGCCACCCCCTGAAACGGCGCGGAGGCCGGCGTCCGCCGGCCTCCGCGAGGGCCTCATCCGACGAGCTCGGGCTCGCGGGCGGTGGTGGCCGGCGGCTTCTCTCCGGTCAGGTGGTGGCCCTCGACGTCGACGTCGGGGACGATCCGGTCGAGCCAGCGGGGGAGCGTCCACGCGCGGTCGCCGAGCAGCTTCAGCACGGCGGGGACCAGCGTGAGCCGGACGACGAAGGCGTCGACCAGGACGCCGAAGGCCAGCGCGAGCGCGATCGGCATGACGTTCGGATCGTGGGAGAACAGGAAGCTCGCGAACACGATGATCATGATGACGGCCGCGGCCACGACCACCCGCCCGGAGTCGCGGCCGCCGGCGCGGATGGCCTCGGTGGCGTCCCGGTGGCGGGCGTAGTGCTCGCGCATCGCCGAGACCAGGAAGACCTCGTAGTCCATGGCCAGCCCGAACAGCACGGCCATCACGATGATCGGGGCGAAGCTGGGCACCGGGCCGACCAGCGGCACGCCGAGCGGTCCGGCCGCCCAGCCCCACTGGAACACCGCGACCATGGCACCGAACGCGGCGCCGACCGAGAGCAGGAACCCGGCGGTGGCCTTGAGCGGGACCGTCCAGGAGCGGAACGCGATCAGCAGGAGCAGCAGGGACAGCCCGACCACCACCACGGTGAACGGCAGCAGCGCGCCGTTGAGCTGCTTCACGGCGTCCAGGCTGACCACGGTCAGGCCGGTCACCTCGACGTAATCGCCGGCGCCCGTGCCGATCGGGGCGAGCGCGGCACGCAGGTCCTCGACCAGGGCGCTGGTGGCGCCGTCGCGCGGGCCGGTGGCGGGCACGATCTGCACGACCGCGGCCCGGCCGTCCTCGGCGATCAGTGGCCCGTTGACCTCCACGACGCCGGCCATCGGCGTGACGGTGTCGACCACGGCCTCGGCGGTCGCGGCGACCGAGTCACCCTCCACCAGCACCGCCAGCTTGCCGTTCACGCCGGGGCCGAACGCGTCCGCGATCAGGTCGTACGCCTGCCGTGGCTCGGAGTCCCGGGCCGCGGAACCGTTGTCGTTGAGCGCGAGCTGCAGCTGCGCCGCGGGGACGGCCAGGACCGCCAGCCCGAGCACCACCGCCACCAGCATCTTCCACGGGTGCCGGATCACCAGGCCGACCCAGGCCGCGGCGGCGCCGCCCGAGCGGGTGCGCAGGATGCGGCGCGCGGCCCGCGAGCCCGGCTTCGGGCGCAGCCCCTCGCCGGCCAGCGACAGGATGGCGGGCAGCATCGTCAGCGCGAGGACCACCGCGATCGCGACCGCGCCGGCCGCGGCCAGACCCATCGAGGTCAGCATGGGTACGCCGGCCAGCGTCAGCCCGACCAGGGCGATGATCACCGTCAGGCCGGCGAAGAACACCGAGCTGCCCGCGGTCGCGGTGGCCAGTGCGATCGAATCCGGGATGCCCATGCCCCGGGTGAGCTGGTCGCGGTGCCGCGACACGATCAGCAGCGCGTAGTCGATGCCGACCGCCAGACCCAGCATCAGCGCCAGCGTCAGCGCGTTCTGCGAGACGTCGAACAGGTTCGCGGCCAGCAGCGTGCCGGCCGCGGTGCCGCCCACGCCCAGCGCGGCGGTGAGCATCGGGATGCCCGCGGCCAGCATCGAGCCGAACGTGACCAGCAGGACCAGTAGCGCCACGCCCAGGCCGATGATCTCCGGAGTGCCGAACGGCTCGAGTTCCTCCTCGAAGGCGTCACCGCCGAACAACACCCGGCCGCCGTGCGCGCCGAACCGCTCGCCGTAGGCGGCGCCGGCCGCACGTACCGTCTCCTGCTGGGCCGGCTCCACCTCGGTGCCCGACGGGACGTCGAAGGCGAGCGACACGACCGCGACCCGGCCGTCCGCGGACACCTGCTCCAGCGGGTCGCCGACCTCGGCGATGTGCTCCACCTCCCGGACCCGCTGCGCCGCCGCGCGCACCTGCGCGGCGACCGCCTCGTCGGTGATCCGCGCGCCGCTCGGCGCGACGAACACCATGTCGCCCTCGACGCCGCCCTCCTGCGGGAAGTGCTGCCGCACCTTCTCCAGGGCGAGCTGGCCGGGAGAGCCGGGAATGGCGTGACCGGGCGCGAACGAGCCCGCGAACACGAACATCGCGCCCAGCGCCGCGGTGATGACCGCGAGCGACACACCCAGGAAGATCAGCCGGCGTCGCGCGGCGACCGCGCCCAACCGGTACAGGAACCGAGCCATCGGATTGCCCTTTCAAGCAGGGATTGAAGACCTGCTCACCCTGGCTCCCCGGCTTGACGGCCGGCCCCCGTCGGGCTTGACGACTTCTTGAGGACTGGCCCCTGACCTCCTCAGGTTGCTACGGCGTCAGGCCGAGCGCGGCGCGGGCGGCGAGTTCGGCGTCCGTGGGCGTGGCGGGGCCCACCGCGGCGAGCGCCTCCGTGAACGACTCGTCCGTGCGCGTCTCGGCCACCGTCATCCACCGGTCCCGGGCCTCCGTGGACTCCTCGGCGAGCCGCGCGATCGCGGGCTCCGCCGCCGCGGGCCAGGGTCCGCGGCCGAGCTGCGACGGAAGCAGGCTGTATCCGGCGGCGACCTTCGCCGCGGCCGTCCGCCGGTCCGCGATCGGGCCGTCCGCCAGCGCGATCGGCGCGTGGTAGCGGATGTCCAGCACGGCCACCAGGAACCGCAGCTGCACCTCGGTGACCCGGTCGGAGGTGAGCCGGGCCGGGCGGGACGGGCGCTCGCCGTCGAACGACAGGTAGCAGGACATGGCCCGGCCGCCCTTCGCCCACTCGGTCTCGCGGGGCACGTACCAGCGCAGGTGGGCGCCGGCCGGCTGGGTCGGCGGATCGATGATCACGTCGCGGTGGATCCGGCGGCAACCGGCCGCGGCCCACTCGGACAGCAGCGCCTCACCCGGGTACGCCCGGAACTCGTACCGCTGATCGTCGGTCGTCGCCCAGCCGAGCAACTCGGCGTCGTGCGGTGCCGTGCAGTCGCGCCGCTCGACGCCGGCCGGGATGAACGGCCGCTCCGGGTCGCCCTCGGTGCGGTCGAAGCAGTCGCCCGCCCGCAGGCCGGTGACCGACTCGTACCGCTTCGCCGCCGCCGCGGACCCGCCCAGCCCGACCGCCAGCAGCACCGCCCAGACCACCGTCAGCAGCAGCGGCGACACCGCTAGCCCGAGCCCGCGCCGCAGCCCACGGCGGACCTGGATCACGGCCGCGAGCCCGAAGCCCGCGGCCGGCACGGCGAAGAACAGCGACGCCAGCCCGATCAGCAGCACCGCCACGATCGACGCCACCCCGGCCACCACGCCGGCGACCGCGAGACCGCTGATCCGGTGCGGCACCGGCGCCCAGTCCCGCGCCCCTCCGCCGTACCGGTCCTTCTCCTCGCCCCATGCGGCTTCCGTCAGACTCACGTGCCCCCGTGCCCTTCCACAGTGGTTCGACGGGCAGGACCATAGCCATCCCGATCAAGCGGTGCGCAGGCCGCCACCGGCGTGGCGGGCCCGGCCGGTCACGCCGGGGGCGATCCGGCCCGGCGCAAGCCCGTCCGGCGTCGCGTCGAGGCGGCTGGATCACCGTGCTCGCGGTCGGCGAGCGCCCTGTCGGACGGCGTACGGATGTTCGTCCATGTCCCTTTCTGGTCGAGCGTGCACGGGAGATCGCGGCCCCGTCCACGTCGGATGAACAATGTGTTGCCGGCGTGTTGCGCCCGTCGGCGGTATCCGGCGACATGGAAGGACGACACATGACGACGCAGCGGACGTACCGTCGGCGGTCCCTGGGCCGTGTTCTGGCCGGCGCGGTGGCCGCGCTGGCGATGATCCCGGTCGCCGCGGTCGGCGGCGCATCGCCGGCCGTGGCGGCGACCAACCAGTTCAGGGGCATGAACTGGGCGGTGCTGGGCGACAACTTCAGCACCGGGCCGCTGGTGGTGCAGGGGCTCAGCCAGTCCGACAGCAACGCCACCGTGCGGGCCAAGGCCAACGCGCTCTACGACGACATGGCCGCGATGGGCGTCAACACCGTCCGGCTGCCGATCAACACGCACACCGTGGGCACGGCCTGGTGGAACGCCTACCGGGGTGCGATCGACGCGGCCACCGCGCGCGGTTTCAAGGTCATCCTCGCCTACTGGGAGGACGGCGCCGCGTCCGGCGGCCGGATCACCAACCTCGCGGCGTGGAACACCATGTGGTCGAACGTGACCTACCTCTACGGCGCCGACCCCAACGTCTACTTCGAGCCGATGAACGAGCCGCACGGCTACACCTCGGCCGAGTGGCGGACCGTGGCGGCGAACTGGATGAGCTACCACTACTCGGCGGTGCCGGCCCGGACGCTGATCGGCGGCACCGGCTACAGCCAGGACCTGCGGGACGTCTGCAACGACAGCCGCTTCAACGGTACGCTGCTCTCCTTCCACCACTACGCGTTCTTCTACAGCCCGATGACGTACGACGCGTTCCGTACCCACATCCAGACCCGGCTCGGCACCTGCGCCTCCCGCGCGGTGGTGACCGAGTACGGCGCGCCCATGTCCACCGGCCTCGACTACGCGGACGCGAACAGCACGGACAACTTCGTGCGGCACATCCGCGCGGTCACCCAGGTCATGCGGGACAACCAGATGGGCGGCGTCTACTGGCCCGCGCTCGGCGGCAAGCCCACCGGCACCAGCGGCTTCGACTACTACTCGATGTTCGCGTTCAGCGGCAGCGGCACCGACCTCAACCTCACCGTCCGCAACGCCTCCGGCCGCGACCGCATCCGGTACGGCTGGGGACTGTGAACCCGGGCGCCACCCGCACCGTCACCCGCGGTGGAGGTGGCGCCATTCCCGCGCGCTGATCCCGTACTCCGCGCGGAAACGCCGGCTGAAGTGCGTGGCGTCGGCGAACCCCCACCGCTGCGCGATCGCCCCGATCGGCTGCGGGCTCGGCAGCGTGAGGTCCCGGCGCACCGCCTCCAGCCGCTCCCGCATGATCCACTGCGCCAGGCTGAGCGTGGGATGCCGCCACAGGTTGTAGAGCGTGCGCAGCGAGATGTCGTGCTCGTCCGCGATCCGCGCCGGGCTGAGATCCGGGTCGCCGAGATGCCGCATCACCCAGTAGCGGATGCGGGCCAGCCGGTCGTCCGCGTCCGCGGGCTGGTCGGCCGCCGTCATGATCAGCGCGCGGACCAGGGACGCGGTGGCGGTGCCGACCAGCGCCGCCGGGCCGGGCAGCGCGTCGATGCCGTCCACGTCGCGGCGCAGCTGGACGAGGTGGTCGCGCAGCATGCGGTACGTGGCCGGATCGCGGTCCAGGTGGCGGGCCGCGCGCCGGATCGTCTCCACCGGCAGCCCGAGCCGCCCGTGCTCCACCTGCACCGCGAACGATCCGCCGGTGCCGGTCCACCGGTAGTCGTACGGCGCGGTCAGGTCCACCAGCATCAGGTCACCGGCGCGGACGGTGCGGCAGATCCCGTGCTGGCGGTAGTCGCCGACGCCGGAGGTCTGCACGGCCAGCGCCACCAGGTCGGGCGCCGCCTCGCGCAGTTCGTCGGGGCCGCGGCTCAGCTGCAGCCCCGAGCCCTCATGGCTGTAGACGCTGGTCGCGGTGCCCAGCCGCCAGAAGCCGAGCCGGGCCTCCGCGGGCTGCTCCAGCCGTACCGCGGCCGGCACGGTGGCTTTCAGCATCGCCTCCCGGAGCGCGTCGGCGCGGTGCTCCGGCGGCAGGTCGCGGGTGTCGAGGTGGATCACCATGGGGTGGTCACGGCTCCGCGCGCCAGTCGCGGGGCGCCACCCCGAACGCCTGCCGGAAGCGGCGGCTGAAGTGGCTGGCGTCGGCGAAGCCCCACTCGTGGGCCAGCGCGGTGATCGGCCGGCCGGCGGCCAGCTGGGCCCGTGCGCCGGTCAGCCGCTCCATCATGATCCACTGCTCCAGCGTGCTGCCGGTGCCGGCCGACCAGAGCGCGTGCAGGTGCCGTACCGAGATGTTGTGGTGCGCGGCGACCCGGGCCGGGCTCAGGTCCGCGTCGGTCAGGTGCGCCCGCAGGTACGCCGTGATCCGGGACAGCAGCGTCTCGTGCATCGCCTCGCGCCGCGCCGCACCCTCCTGCGCGGCCAGCACGAACGCGCGCGCCAGGTCCACCGCGGCGGCACCGGCCGCGGCGGCGCCGGCCGACATCGACAGCGCCTCCGCGTTCTCCAGCACGTACGTGAAGTGCTGCCGGGCCAGCCCGAGCAGCGGGTTCGCGGCGAACGTGCGGCCGGCCAGCCGGATCTGGCCGACCGTGACGCCGAGCGTGTCGAGGTCGAAGCCGACCGACCGGGTGCCGCCCTCGGCCGGGCGGTGATACTCGTACTCCCCGGTCAGGTCGGTCATCATCAGGTCGCCGTGCCCGAGCGCGCGCTCGTCGCCGAAGCCGCGCGTCACCCCGGGCGCGATGTCCTGGACCGCGAAGCTGAGCTGCTCCGGCGTGCCGTACCGCAGATGCCGCGCGGTCTGCGCCATCCGCATCCCCGTGCCGTGGAACGAGAACGTGTGCACGCCGGCGCCGAGCGGCCAGAACTCCAGGTGCGCGCGGACCGGCGCGCCGGTCCGCTCCAGCGCCACGTCCACCCGGCCGCAGGAGATCTCCATCGTGCTGACGACCGCCTCCAGGGACTCCCGTTCCGCCAGTCCCTGGGTGCTCAGAACTATCGGCATGGCCGCAATGTAGACGACCGGTGTTACGGCGGAACGCGGCCCGTGACGGGGTTGCACGCACAGCAAAGCGCCGTGCGCTCTGGTCCATGTGCGTACCGAGGTGCTCTCCCTACGGTTCGTGGTGCACCCGCGCGAACGGAGAAACCTGACATGAGTTTGCAGACCGACCTCGCCCAGATCGAGGCCGCCAACGCGTCCGGCCGGCCGCCGGTCGTGTTCATCCACGGCCTGTGGCTGCTGCCGACCAGCTGGCAGCGGTGGGCCGACCTGTTCGCCGAGGCCGGGTACGCGCCGGTGCTGCCCGGCTGGCCGGACGACCCGGACACGGTCGAGGAGGCCAACGCCCACCCCGAGGTGTTCGCGAAGAAGAGCGTCGGCCAGGTCGCGGACCACTTCTGCGACCTGATCGGCAAGCTGGACCGCAGGCCCGCGGTCGTCGGCCACTCGTTCGGCGGCCTGCTCACCCAGATCAGCGCCGGGCGCGGCCTGTCCGCCGCCTCGGTGGCGATCGACCCGGCGCCGTTCCGCGGCGTGCTGCCGCTGCCGATCTCCGCGCTGCGGGTGGCGAGCGTGGTCATCGGCAACCCGGCCAACTACCACCGGGCGGTGCCGCTGACCTACGACCAGTTCCGGTACGGCTTCGCCAACGCCGTTGCCGAGGAGGAGGCCCGCGAGCTGTACGCCACGTTCGCGGTCCCGGCCTCCGGTGAGCCGCTGTTCCAGGCCGCCACCGCGAACCTCAACCCGTGGACCGAGGTCAAGGTCGACACGGCCAACCCCGAGCGCGGCCCGCTGCTGATCATCTCCGGCGAGAAGGACCACACCGTGCCGTGGGCGATCGCCAACGCCTCGTACAAGCAGCAGAAGGACAACCCCGGCGTCACCGAGATCATCGAGATCCCGGGCCGCGGTCACTCCCTCACCATCGACAGCGGCTGGCGCGAGGTCGCCGACACCGCCCTCACCTTCATCAAGCGCTTCCACTGAGCGGCACGCCCGGACCGGCCCCACCGGTCCGGGCGCGGCCGGAAAGGTCTTCCGCATGATCGAGCAGGTCCACCACGCCGGCTGGCGCATGGCGGTCAGCGCCACGCTGCACTGCCTCACCGGCTGCGCCATCGGCGAGGTCCTCGGCATGGCCATCGGCACCGCCGCCGGCCTGAGCGACGGCGCCACCATCGCGCTCGCCGTCGTGCTGGCGTTCGTCTTCGGCTACGCGCTGACCGCCCGGCGCGTGGTACGCACCGGACTGCCCTGGCGGCGGGCGATCCGGATCGCCTTCGTCGCCGACACCCTGTCCATCGCCGTGATGGAACTCGTGGACAACCTGGTGCTGCTGGCGCTGCCGGGCGCCATGGACGCGGGCCTGACCAGCGCCACCTTCTGGCTGTCGCTGGCCTTCGCGCTGGCGGTCGCGTTCGTCGTCACCGTGCCGGTCAACCGCTGGCTCATCGCCCGGGGCCGCGGACACGCCGTCGTCCCGCACGCCGGCCACTGACCCCGGCCGCGGGCCCGGCGCCGTGGGCACGGGCCGTCCCGCACGCCGGCCTCCGGGCTCAGCCGGCCAGGCCGGTGAGGCGGGTGAGGGCGGTGAAGCCGTCGTCGGTGCCGGGCCAGTGGCGGCGGACCGCGTCGAGGCCCGCGCGCCGGACCGTGGAGCGCAGGACCGCGATGACGATGATGGCGTCGTCGGCGTAGCCGAGGACCGGGATGAAGTCCGGGACCAGGTCGATCGGGACGGCCAGGTAGGCGAGCAGGAGGCTGAGGCGAATCCGGACGCCGCGCGGGAGGGTGCGGTCGGCTGCGAGGCGGCGCAGCAGCCGGAGCAGGTCGGGGAGCAGGCGGAGCGCTTCGGTGAGCCGCGGGCGGTCCGGCGCGACGATCACCAGGGCGACCAGCAGGCCGAGCCAGGCCAGCAGCAGCGCCGCGGCGAGGCTGATCAGCAGCTGCCACCACAGGTCCACCGCGCGACTCCTTCACCTGCGGACTACCGGCACATGATCGCATGGCCTGCGTAGAATCATGAAAAATCAGGACATTGCGACTGTGAGCGGAAGTGACCATGGCCGGCTCTGATCTGCCGCGAATCCTGCTGGTCGACGACGAACAGGATCTCCTCGACGGTCTTCGCCGGCAACTGCGCCGCGAGTTCGACGTGGAGACCGCGGTCGGCGCCGCGAACGGGCTGTTCTCGCTCGGTAAGGGCGCGCCGTTCGAGGTGATCGTGTCCGACTTCATGATGCCGGGGATCAACGGCGCGCAGTTCCTCACGGCCGCGAGGAAGGCGGCGCCGTCCGCGACGCGCATGCTGCTCACCGGCCACACGAACCTGGCCGACGCGGCGATCACGGTGAACCAGGGCGGAATCTTCCGGATGCTGCTCAAGCCGGTCGACCACGAGACGATGACCGGCGCGCTGCGCGACTGCGTGGCCCAGCACCGGCTCGTGGTGGCCGAGCGGGAGCTGCTGGAGCAGACGCTGCGCGGCAGCGTGCAGGCGCTGACCGAGGTGCTGTCGCTGGTCAGCCCGGCCGCGTTCGGGCGCGGCACGCGCATGCGCCGGGTCGCGGCCGCGATCCTGGACGCGGTCGGCGCCGAGGACCGCTGGGCGCTGGAGCTGGCGGTCCAGATGTCCCAGCTCGGCGCGGTCTCGCTGCCGCCGGCCGTGGCGGAGCGGCTGATGACCGGCGTCGACCTCAACGCCACGGAGCAGGCGATGGTCGACCGGATGGGCGAGGTCGCCGAGCAGCTCGTCTCGCCGATCCCGCGGCTGGGCGCGGTCGCGGAGGCGATCCGCTACTCCCGCAAGGGCTTCGACGGATCAGGAGCACCACCCGACGGTACGGCCGGCGACCGCATCCCGTTCGGCGGCCGGCTGCTGCGCCTGGTCGAGGACCACGACGCGCTGCTGGCCCAGGGCGCCTCGCCGACCGTGGCGATCGCCACGCTGCGCTCGCAGGCCGCCCGCTACGACCCGGTGCTGCTGGACGCGCTGGCCGCGGTCGCCTCACCGGCCGGCGGCGTGCGTGGCGTGCCGATGGCGGAACTCCAGGTCGGCATGGTGCTCGCCGCGCCGGTGACCAGCCTGTCCGGCGTCCTGCTGGTCAGCGGCGGGCAGGACGTCACGCCCGGGCTGCTCACCCGGCTGCGCAACTTCGCCGAGCTGGAGGACGGGGTGGCGGAACCGCTGATGGTGATGGACGCGGAGTGACCGGTCACGCGGCCACGGCGTCGGCGAGCGCGGCCGGCTGGGTGACCGGCAGGCGCACCGTGAACACCGTGCCGGCCCCGACCTCGCTGGTGAAGTCGATCGTCCCGCCGTGGCGGTCGGTGACCAGCGTCCGTACCAGCGGAAGCCCCTGACCCGTGCCCTTGCCGACCTCCTTGGTGGTGAAGAACGGCTCGAACAGCTTGTCCGCGATCTCCGGCGGCACTCCGGTGCCGGTGTCGGCGACCTGGATGACGAGCTGACCGGCCTCCATCCGGGTGCTGACCCGGATGGTGCCGCGCCCGCGGTCCGCGTCGGCGATCGCGTGCGCCGCGTTGACCAGCAGGTTCAGCATCACCTGGTTGATGTCGCCCAGGTGGCAGTAGATCGGGGGCAGGTCGGCCAGGTCCGTCTCGACGTCCGCCACGTACTTGATCTCGTTGTTCGCGACCACGAGCGTGTTCTGGATCGCCTCGGCGATGTTCGCCAGCGCCTTCTCGTCGGTGCCGGGGTGACCGAACGCCTTCATGGCGCGCACGATGCCGGCCACCCGGTCGACGCCCTTGAGCGTCTGGGAGATCGCGGTCGGCACCTCCTCCATCAGGTACTCCATCTCGATCTCCTCGGCCAGCCGGTCGACCGCGCGCAGCGCCTCCAGCACCTGCTCCGCGCCGCCCTCGGTGGCCATGGCCGCGCGGTACGCGGTCCACAGCCGTACCACGTCCGCGAACGAGTCGTTCATGAACCGCACGTTGTCCCCGATGAACTGGATCGGAGTGTTGATCTCGTGCGCGATGCCGGCGGCCAGCCGGCCGACGGACTCCAGCTTCTGCGCGTGCCGCAGCTCCAGCTCCAGCCGCTGCCGCTCGGAGACGTCCCGGGCGGTGAACACGATGCTGCGCGAGCCGTCGTGCTCGGTCGCGTACTCCAGCAGCGCCTCCACGTCGATCCACGGCGCGTCCTCGGTGCCGCGGATCCGGCACTGCCGCACCGGCGGCCCCTCCGCGGGCGCGGCCAGCAGCGCGGGCAGGTCCGCCGGGTGCACCAGGTTCCACAGCGAGTCGCCGACCAGCCCACCCGGCGGACGGCCGAGCATGGCGACCGCGGCCGGGTTGACGAACCTGATCGTGCCCGCCTCGCCGGCCAGCACCAGCGCGTCCGGCAGGTGGTCGACCACCACGGAGAGCCGCGAGCGGATCAGCAGCTCGTCCAGGATCAGCGCGGACTCGCCGGCCAGCGTGCGCACCGGCGCCGCGAGGTCGTCGGCGGTGCGCCGGTCCAGCGCCAGCACCAGCATGCCGAACGCGTTCTCGTGCGCGACCAGCGGCGCGAGCGCCACCGCGCGATGCCGGGGCAGCCGCAGCGCGTCCGTGACCTCGTCCGCCGCGCCGTCCGCCAGCACCGCGTACCCGCCGGAGCCGAGCAGTTCCCGCGCCTGAGCCGGCAGCCGGTCCAGCTCGGTGACCCAGCCGGTCGCGTCCGCGCCGACCCGGCCCGCCGCCGCGATCACGTGCAGCGCCGGCCCCGCGACCGTGAAGACCAGTGCCGCGCTCACCTGCCGGTCGAGCGACAGCGCGGCGCCCAGCGCCACGTCCAGCGCCTCCGCCCGGGACGACGCCGCCGCGAGCCCCGCGCCGGCCGACGCCATCACGCTCTCCCGGGCCGCCGCCCGGTCCCGGGCCGAGCTGGCGCGCGCCAGCACGTGGTTGACCGACAGTGCCAGCAGCGCGGTGAACAGCAGCGACACGGTGCTGCCCGGGCTGGCGCCGGCCACCGCGATGCCGGACACCATGATGACCAGCAGCACGGCGGCGCCGAGCACCTTCTCCGCCAGCCGGCCGTACAGCGCGCGGAAGTTGACCCAGACGAAGCACAGGCCGAGCGTGCCCTCGAAGTCGGACGCGCCCAGCACCACCAGCACGAGGAGACCCTCGGGGACCCAGCTCCACGCGGGGAACCGCTGCCGCCGGTAGCCGGCGTACAGCCAGGCCAGCAGCACCACGGTGGCGGCCAGCGCCAGCTCGATCCGGCGGATGCCGCCGGCCAGGTCGACGCCCCACAGCCCGACGACCGGCCACAGAATCAGAAAGCCCAAGAAAAGGGTACGAATCTGGCCCAACATCGTATCGGTGCCGCGCAGCCAGCGCTCCACACTCATCCTCTGGTACGTCATCGCCGACCTCTCCATCCTCAGCGCGCCCACGATCGGCACCCGTCCACGGATGCTGAGCAGGTCTCCGCCCGGCGACAGGCGGCGGAGCCGGGACGGGCGGGTGGCCACGTCGATCGCGATGACCGGCCGGCGCCGGTCACGATCCGCGGCACCAGCACCGCCCGCCCGCGCCGGCGGGCCGGCTCCGGGCGCGACCCCGGCGGAACGCCCCGCACCCGGCGCCGTGCCCGGCTCGCCGGCTTCCGCGCCGCCTCCGGCGCGCGCTCCACGATCGGCGCGACGACGACGCCGAACGGCACGGCTGACAGGCCGTGCGGCGCGAACGCGATCCGCTCGGCGGGAGGGAGCCGGTCCGGCCCAGCCCTACCTCCCCGGCCGGCACCGCCGCGTCCAGGGGATCGGCCTCGCCGGCCGAGCCGGGGAGCCGGAGTGCCACGGGGTACCGAAACCGGCGGAGGGGTGGAGAATCCGCTGCCGGGCATCGCGGCGGCCGGTGAGCCGCGGGCCACGGCGCCGGGGTCGACATAGTCGATTAAGTGCGCTAGGGTTCTCGGTGCGGAGAGAAACAAGGAAGTCGGCCCGGGGTCGGCCGTTCGGCGCCGACCCCGGAGAGGTGGTGCGAACTCGGGCTCAGAACCCGACTATGGTGAGTGCCAGAGCAATTCGATCTTCAATGAAGAGGATCAAGGGCATTACCTGTGGGATCTTGTTCAGAAGCAGGAACGAGATCAGGTTCGGTACCATTCGGCTCCATTGCTCGATGGTGAGGGCACGGTGTTGCTCGATGGGATCATGGTTCTCAGGCCTGCGAATCCCATCGACGGGAAATGATAGACCCTCACCCTCCACTTAGTGGAGTCGAGATCGAGAGCGCTCGACGGATCGCCCGTTCGGGTGATCCGTCGCCGACAACCCTAACGGCGCCTTGGGAGAATGAAGACCTGATCGCGCCCTGCGAAGTAGACATTGCCACAATTGGTGGCCGTCTGCTGCACCCGCTCGCCGTCCCGGTCCTCGTGCGGCCCGTGCTTCTCATGGGATTCGCGCGGCGGGCGCGGGGCGGCGGGCGGGTTCGCGGTCAACTCGGCGGCGCGCCTGCGGACCGCCTCGCCCGGCCGCACCGCGGCCAGCCGCCACATGCGCTCCGCCGCCTCGGTCAGGAACTGATCGATGTCCGAGTGCCGTCCGCCGCGGGCCAGCGCCTCCAGCCCGATCATGATGATCTCGTCCGTCGGCGTCACCTCGGCGAGCAGCACCGAGACGCCGGACGCCGCCTCCGCGTGCGCCCCGATCTCCAGCTGCCGCCGGACGAGCGCGCACCGCGCCTCCGTGTGCTCCCGCCGCAACCGGACCGCGGAGCGCGCGGCCCACGTGGTGCCCACGTCCGCCAGCGCCTCCCCGCGCCACAGCCCGACCGCTCGCGCGTAGAGATCCGCGGACGCGGGCGGTGAGTCCGCGCGCGCCGCGTCGCGCACCAGCGCGCGGAACCGGTGATAGTCCACCGACTCCGGCGGCACGTGCAGCTCGTACCCGGTCGTCCGCCGGTTCCTGAGCACGCCCGGATCGGCGCCGGCCGCGACCAGTGCCGCACGCACGGCGCGGGTGTACGTGGCGAGCGTCTCGCGCGCCTTCTCCGGCGGCGGGTCGTCCCACAGGCACGCGGTCAGCGCGCCCGTGCCGACCAGCCGGCCCGGTTGCAGCGCCAGCGCGGCCAGGACCGCGCGGTGCCCGGCGCGCTCCAGCCGTACCGGCCGTCCGGCGTCGTCCCTGATCTCCACCGGGCCGAGCAGGCTGATGTCCATGAATGCAGTGTGGCATCGCCCGCCACGATTTCTTTTTTCCGCGCCTGACCTGCGGCGTCCGGTTTTCCGTCCGGTTCCGCGTCCCGCTTCGCGTCCGCCGGGACCCCCGATGCTTCGGCGGTCATGCCGCATCGAGCAGGGGAGACGGGACGTCATGCGAGAACGATCAAAACCCGGCGTGGGTACGCGATGAGCGCGCACTGGCTGGAGATGCCGGCCGGTCCCGGCGCCGCACGCTGGCACACCGCGCCGGTGGAGCGGCTGGTGCTGGCGGTCTGCCACACGGTCGCGAGCGCGCAGCACGTGCTGGACGCGATCGGGCTGGTCGAGGCGGACGAGCGCGTGCAGGTGGTCTTCACCCGCGCGCCCGACGTGATCAGCAACGGCACCGACGAGCTGCTGGCGTCGCTGGGCGCGGTGGTGATCCCGTGGGAGCAGGCGATCCGGTCCACGTTCGGCCTGGCGGTGGCCGCGGACTGCGCCGGGCTGCACCAGGTGCGCGCGCCGATCATCCAGCTGCCGCACGGGATCACGAGTAACAAGGTCGCCTGGTCGCCGCCCGGTGAGCCGTCGACCGGGCTGGTCACCGGCCTGTCCGCGCCGTGGCTGACCTGGTACGGGCGCCTGATCCCGGAGGTCGTCACGATCTCGCACGGGGCCGCGCGCGACGTGCTGGCCCGGCAGTGCCCGCAGGCGCTCCCGGCCGCCCGGCTCACCGGCGACCTGTGCCTGGACCGGCTCACCGCGAGCCTGGCGCGGCGGGCCGCGTACCGCCGTGGCCTCGGCGTCCCGGTGGACCGCACGCTGGTCGCGGTCAGCAGCACCTGGGGGGAGTGGTCGCTGTTCCGGCGCGCCTGGCCCGCGCTCCGCGAGGCGCTGCGCGCGCTGCCCCCCGACCGGTACGCGATCCGCGCCGTCCTCCACCCGGCCGCGTGGATGGGACACGGGCCGCGCCAGGTGGAGGCCTGGGCGCGGAGCCGGCGGGTGCCGGGCCTGCGCTACGTCGAGCCGCTGGACTGGCGCGCGCTCGCCGCCGCCGCGGACGTGTGGATCGGTGACTTCGGCTCGCCCACCATCTACGCCGCCGCGGCCGGGATTCCGGTGGTGCACCTGCCGGCCCCGGAGGGCCGCGTCGCACCCGGGTCCGCGGCCGAGGCGCTGGCCCGGACCGCGACCCCGCTCGACCTGGACCGGCCGCTGGCGCCGCTGCTGCGGGACGCCGGCACCCGGCGCGAGGCGGTGGCGGCCGCGGTCCCGCCGCTGGTCAGCTCCGTGCGCGGACAGGCGGCGCGGCGGCTGCGGGCGGAGATCTACCGGCTGCTGCGGTTGCCGGAGCCGGCCGGGCGCGCGGTGGCCCGGCCGGTGGCGGTGCCGGAGCCGTACCGTCGCCGGGTGTCGCCGTGAACGGCGAGGTCTATCTGGTGGTGGCGGTGCCGGGCGGCGACCCGCGCTGGGTGCCGGTGGCCGACGTGCTGCTGCGTGCCGGAGCGGGCGCGGAGCCGGCGGAGGCGTTGCTGGCGCGGCATCCGGGCGTGTCCGCGGTGGCGTCGCCGCACCCGGGCGGCGTGACGCTGATCCACCGCAACGGCCGGATCGCCGCGTCCGCCGGGGCCCGTACGGCGTCGCCGGCGGTGCGGGCCGTGGTGCTGCTGCGGCTGCTCTCCGGTCACGGCAGCCGGTCGAGCAGCCGGCGCACCTGCCCCGCCTCGGTGTCGGCCAGCTCGGCGTAGGCCTGCTCGGCCGCGGTGAGGTCCCGCCGCGCCTCCGCGATCCGCCCGGCGGCGAGGTGCACCTCGCCGCGCCGGTGCAGCGCCTGGGCCCGGCCGCGCGCGGAGCCGAGCCGGTCCAGTTGGGACAGGGCGTGGTCGAGCTCGCGCCGGGCGGCGTCCAACTCGCCGAGGCCGGTCAGCGCGCGTCCGAGCTCGACGTGCGCGACCGCCTCGTTGTAGGGGTCCACGGCGAGCCCGGAGAGGAGCGTGACCGCCTGCCGCAGGTAGGTGACCGCGTCCGCGGGCCGGCCGGACTCGTTCTCCACCACGCCGAGCCGGAGCAGGCCGAGCGTGGCGCGGCGTACGTCGCCGTACTCGGTGAAGAGGCGGTGCTGCGCGGCGAAGTGGCGGCGGGCCTCGTCGTACCGGGCGCGGGCCAGCGCCACCATGCCCAGGCCGGCGTGGGCGCCGCCGAGCCCGGCGCGGTCGCCCGCGTCGGCGGCCAACTCCATCGCGCGGTCGAAGCACGGCGCGGACTCGTCGTACCGTCCGGTGTCGTAGAGCGACCAGGCGAGGCGCTTGACCATCTCGGCCTCGCCGGCCGGGTCGCCCAGCCGGCGCGCGCACTCGGCCGCGGCCCGGTCCACGGCCTGCCGGTCCGCGTGGTGGCGGCGCAGGTGGAACATCGGCCAGCACTCGTCCGCGATCTGCCAGGCGAGCAGCGGAAACGGCTCCGCGGTGGTGAGCACGGCGGCGACCAGGTTGGGCCGCTCGGCGTCGAACCAGGACAGCGCCGCCGCGCGGTCGGGCAGGTTCGGCGAGACCGGCCGTGACCGAGGGGCGGGCCGGTTCCGGTACGGCGTCAGGAGCTGCCCGGCCCCGGCGGCGCCGTCCCGGTACCACTCGCCGGCCCGGCGCAGCAGCTCGTTCCACTCCGGATCGGCGGACGCGGCCCGGCGCGCGTGCCGGCGCACCAGGTCGTGCAGGCGGAACCGCTCGCCGTCGGCGCCGCTCTCGTCCACCAGGCTCGCCTCGATCAGCCGGTCCAGCAGCGCCGCGGCCTCCGCCGTGGTGACGTCCAGCATGGCGGCCACGACCGGCGCACCGCACTCCGTGCCGGGGTGCGCGCCGAGCGCGCGGTAACAGCGGGCGGCTGCCGGGTCGAGGCTGCGGTACGAGAGCTCGAAGACCGTCGCCAGTGACATCTCACCGGGCAGCGCGGCGTCGTCCTGGTTCAATTCGTCCACCATTCGTCGTACCGGCCATCGGGGGCGGCTGGCGAGCCGGGCGGCGGCCACGGCCAGCGCGACCGGCAGGCCGGAGCACCAGCGCAGCAGCGAGCCGGTCGCCTCCCGGTCGGTGTCGATCCGCTGGTCGCCGAGCCGCCGGCGGAGCATCTCCGCGGCGGTCTCCTCCGGCAGCGGGCCGACCGGCAGGAACCGCGCGCCGTCGAGCGCCAGCCCGCCGAGCCGCCAGCGCGCGGTGACCACCACGGCCGAGGCCGAGGACGCGGGCAGCAGCGGCCGGATCTGCGCCGCGGAGACCGCGTTGTCCAGCAGCAGGAGCAGGCGGAGGCCGGACGTCACGGTGCGGAACATGGCGGTGCGCTCGGTGGCGCGGGCCGGGATCTGCTCCTCGGCCAGGCCCAGCGAGCGCAGCGCCTCGGCCAGCGTCTCCGCCGGATCGGCCGGGCCGGTCGGGTCGAACGCGCCGAGCTGCGCGTAGAGCTGGCCGTCGGGGTAGCGGCCGGCGGCGGCGTGCGCCCAGCGCAGGGCCAGCGCGCTCTTGCCGACGCCACCGACGCCGGTGAGCACGACGACCGCCGGACCGTCCGGCCCGCGTGCGGCGAGGGAGTCCAGCCGGTCGAGCTCCTCGGCGCGGCCGACGAAGCCCGCCGGGCCGGCCGGGATCTGTCGCGGGACCGGCCGTCCGGTCGATGAGTTCATCCGCCCCCTCCGAAGGATCAACTCGATGCCTGTGAGATTAGTGCACCATTAATCGATCAACATCTAATTGTGATCGACATGATGGTCAAATATGCGAATCGCGTACCGCCGAGATGAATGAATGGGAGTGAATGCTCGGATGATGACCGTTTCCCATCGCGGTGATCCATTGAGTAGGTGCTGCTGAAACCCTGTGTGAATCGGCGGAACGTGCGGGTGCCTGTGCAATTGCAGGTGACGTGCCGGGTACGGCCACCCGCGTCGATGCCGCCTACCCGATCAGGTCGTGCGTGCGCGGTGATGATGAGTGAGACACACCGGGAGCCGAAAGACCAGGGGGGATCATGCGAGTGCATGCCATCGGGGGATCACGATTTCGACGGGGCGGCCGTGACCGGCTGCCCGGAGTGACCGGCGGCCGTCATGCCGGGCGATGACGCCGGGGGGCGACCGTCGCAGCACGCGGAGGGCAGCGCCGAGGTGTTCCAGGCCGGCCGCGATCAGTACTTCTTCGGCACGCCCGGCGAGCGCCCCGCTCCGCCGTGGACCGTGCCGAGGGACGCGGGGCCGCTGATCGGCCGGGACGCCGAGATCGAGAGGCTGACCGCGGGGGACGGGCTGCACCTGATCGCGGGCATGCCGGGGGTCGGCAAGACCGCGCTCGCCGTGCACGTGGCCCACCTGCTGCGCCCGCGCTACCCGGACGGCGGGTTCCTGGTGGACCTCAAGGCGCACGCGCCGGGCATGCGCGCGGTGACCCCGGAGGACGCGCTCTACCAGCTGCTCATCGCGGACGGGCTGTCGCCCGGCCAGATCGCGACCGGCGCGGAGGCGCGCGCCCTGCAGTGGCGCAACCGACTGGCCGCGCGCAGGTGCGTCGTCGTGCTCGACAACGCGCTCGACCGCCCGCAGGTGGCCCCGCTGCTGCCGGCCGGCGGGGACAGCGTCGTGCTGGTGACCAGCCGGCGACGCCTGACCGGCCTGATGGCGCAGCACGCGGCGGACGCGCTGGAGCTGCCGACGCTCACCGATGCCGCGGCCGCGGCCCTGTTCGCCCGGAGGTCCGGCCGGGAGCACCGCGGCTCCGAGTCGGCGGCGGTGGCGGAGATCGTGCGCGACTGCGGCACGCTGCCGCTGGCGATCTGCCTGCTCGCGGCCCAGCTCCAGGGCCATCCACAGCAGACCGCGGCCGAGTTGCTGCGCGAGCTGCGGCGCGCGGTGCACCGCACGTCCCGGATGCGGGCCGAGGATCTGGCGGTGGGCCCCGCCTTCGACCTGTCGTTCCGGCGCCTGCCGAAGCCGCTGCGGCGGTTCCTGCTGCGGCTCGGCACATATCCGGGCGCCGACCTGGACGTGTCGGCCACCGCCGCGCTCACCGGCGTCGGCGCGGAGGAGGCGAGGCGCGGGCTGGACGCGCTCGTCCAGGAGCACCTGGTCATCGCGCGCGGCGCCGGCCGCTACCAGTTGCACGACCTGATCTGCGACTACACGCGGATGCGGAACGCGGAGCTGCCGAACGGCGAGGCGGAGCGGGTCGGGGCGCTCGCCCGGCTGGCGGAGGACTACGTCCGGCGGGTGCACGCGGCCGACGCGGCACTGGCCGTGCCGTACCCCCCGGTGCTGGCCCGGGTGGAGCAGCGCACCGTGGCACTGGCCTGGTTGCAGCAGCAGCGCGTCAACCTGCTCGCCTGCGCGCGGGAGCTGGCCCGGACCGGCGAGCACGAGCTGATGGCCCGGCTCACCGGCGGGCTGGCCGCGTTCCTGCGGGAGTACGGCCCGTGGGAGCAGGCGGTCACGCTCTACCGCATCGCGGCCGCGTGCGCCGCGCGCAACGGCGCCCACACCGCCCGCGCGGTGGCGCTGCGCGAGCTCGCCGGCGTGCTGTACCTGCGCAGCGAATACCCGGCCGCGATCGCGGAGTGCGAACGCGCGCTCGCCACGCTGCGCGCGCATCCCGGCGGTGACCGGGCCGAGGCGGAGGAGGCGGCGACGCTGCTCACCCTGGTCGCCGCGCGGCGGCAGGCCGGGACGCGAACCGCGCTCGCCGCCGACCTGGAACGGGCGCTGGACCTCTACCGGCGGTCCGGCGACCGGGCGGGCGAGGGGGAGGCGCTCGCCGAACTGGGGACGCTGCACCTGGCGAGCGGCGCGTACGACGCGGCCGTCGAGACGCTCCGCGAGGCGACGGCGGTCCTCCTCGGCGACCACGCCAGCGCCCGGACGTGCGCCGCCGTGCTGAACAAGCTCGGGGCCGCGCTCCAGAACCGTGGGGAGAACCGGGAGGCCACCGAGATCCACGAGCATGCGTTCCGGGTCAGCGACATCCTCGGCGACCGGCGTGGCATGGCCGTGAGCCTGAACTACCTGGGCCACCTGCACTGCCAGGCCGGCGACCACGAGCGCGCCGCCGCCGTGCTGGAGAAGGCCCGGGTCCTGCACGAACGGATGGGATCGCGCTCCGGCGGCGCGCACTGCCTGTTGTATCTCGCGCGCGCGTACCTCGGGCTCGCACGGTACGAGCACGCGGGCGAGGCGGCCCGGCAGGCGCTGTCGATCTTCCGGGAGATGCCCCACCGCACCGGGTACGCCAGCGCGCTCAACCTGCTCGGCACGCTGCACCGCCTGGCGGGCGACCCGGCGGCGGCCGAGGCCGCGCACCAGGAGGCGCTGGACGTCTTCGTCGAGGAGCAGTCGTTA
Source organism: Catenuloplanes atrovinosus (assembly GCF_031458235.1). Classification (NCBI taxonomy): domain Bacteria; kingdom Bacillati; phylum Actinomycetota; class Actinomycetes; order Micromonosporales; family Micromonosporaceae; genus Catenuloplanes; species Catenuloplanes atrovinosus. Next base: position 2,292,271 of record NZ_JAVDYB010000001.1, read on the forward strand.
CTGGGCCAGGCGGAGGTACGCAACGCCCAGGGCGACCTCGACCGGCTCACCAAGCGCGTCACCCGGGCGCTGGACCGGCACCGGTGCGCGCTCGACCTGGCGACCCGGGCCGGCGGCGACGCGGAGCGGGCGCGGGCGTACCGGGGCATCGGCCACTGCCTCACCGCGCTCGGCGAGGACGAGGCCGGCCGCGACGCCCACCGGGCCGCCCGCGACATCCTGGAACGGCTCGGCGCCCACGACCCCGCGAAGGCGCTACCCTAGCCCGCCGGCGCGCCCGGGATGGACCATTCGTGGCCGTCCCGGGCGTACTCGGTGCTCTCGTGGGTCTCGAAGCGGTCGTCGCCCCAGCGGCGGATGGCGACGGTGACGCGGTCGCCGGTGGCGTCGATCAGGTTGTAGCTGTTCGGCTCGCCCTTGAGGCGGTTGGAGACCGCGGTGCCGCACTGGGAGACGACCAGGCCGTCGACGATGCCGCTGTACGCCAGGTGGATGTGCCCGCCGAGCAGCAGGTCGGCGCGGTGGCGCAGGTGGCGCAGGGCCAGCGAGGACCGGCCGACCAGCCCCCGGCCGCGGACCGCGTCGGTGAGCAGGAACGGGTGGTGCGCGATGACCACGCGCAGGTCGTCGCGCGGCGCCTCGTCGAAGGCCTCGCCGATCGCGGTCAGCTGGCGCATGTTGATCCGGCCGCGCGACCAGTCGTGGTGGAACGTCCACCGGCGGGCCGTGTTCACGCCGACCGCGATCAGGCCGTCGGTCTCGTAGGTGACGGCGCCGTACGGGTCGCTGGCGATGTGCCGGCGCCAGCGCCGCCACGGCCGGGTGAAGCGGGTCCAGAACCGCCAGCCGGGCAGGTCGTGGTTGCCGGGCACGATCAGCGACGGCGCGGGCAGCTTGTCCAGGAACGCGCTGGCCGCCTGGAACTCCGCCTCCGCCGCGGTCTGCGTCAGATCGCCGCAGACCGCGATCAGCGTGGGCCGGACCTCGCGCAACTCCTCCAGCAGCGTCTCCGCGACCGCGGGCACGTCCCGGCCGAAGTGCAGGTCGGCGATCTGCGCGATCCGGACGCCGGCCGGCTTCACGACGCCGCCCCGGGTGCCAGCACCGCCAGCGCGCGCGGCCGGATCTCATAGCGCAGCGGGGTGGCCAGCTGGGCGTTCTCCCCGTCGCTCATCACGCTCATCAGCGCGAGCCTCGACGATCTCACCTCTACAGTCTTACCCTCGTACACCCGGATCCGCTCGTCGTGCCGCCAGCCGCCGTTGAACAGCTTCGCGACCACCTCGACCAGGTCCCAGCTCGATCGCTCCCGGGTGACGTAGACCGCCAGCCGCCCGGCGTCGAGCCGTTCCCGGCCGGGGATCGGCGCCGGCCCGGCCGCGAGCGGGTTGCAGGAGACCACCACCGCGCGGGTACGGGTCAGGTGCTCCTCGCCGTCCACCGCGATCGCGAGCTCCATCCGCGGGTACCGGCGGATCAGCCGCAGCGCCCGGTCGGCCAGCCGCACCGCGCCGAGCCGCTGACCGCGCACCCGCTCCCGGATGCGCCCGAGGTGCGGCAGCATGGCCAGCATCGAGCTGTGCAGGTACGGCGAGCCGTTGACCGTGGCCACGTCGATCCGGTCGACCGGCGCGGCCAGCAGCGCGTCCACCGCCGATTCGAGATCATCGGGTACGCCCAGGTCGCGCGCCAGCAGGTTCATCGTGCCCAGCGGCAGGATGCCCAGCGGCACGTCGCCGCCCATCAGCTGCTCCGCGACCGACCGCACCGTGCCGTCCCCGCCCGCGACGACCAGCGCGTCGGGCTCGCCGGACAGCAGCTCACCCACGTCGATCCGCAGCGTGCCGGGCTCGAACGCCCGCAGCTCCGCGGTCACGCCGCGCGCCGCGAACAGCTCGGTCAGCTGCTCCTCCGGGGAGGCCTCGGCCCGGGCGAGAAGCGCGCCGGAGCGCGCGTTATAGACGACAGCAATGCGTTTCACCAGCGAAGTCTAGATTCGGTCGCGTCCGGGCGCGCGCCGGAGGACCGCGCTCACTCGTAGAACTTGAGCGCCCACCCGGTGTCCGACGTGGCGCCGGGCACGTTCGCGCGGGTGTAGGTGGTGTTGCCCCACCACTGGAACGTGCCGGTGTACCAGTACCGGTTCGCCCAGCTGTATGGCGTGCCCTTCGGGACCGCGTGGAACATCAGCGGGAACTGCGGGCCGGCCGGCGGGCTGGTGTTGATGTCGCCGTTGAGCAGCACGAAGCTGTGATGTCCCGGGCCGTCGACGTGGAGCGTCGGGTCCCAGCCGGCCATCATGGTGGCCCGGTTCGCACCGAAGTGACAGCCGTTGGACTTGTACCAGTCCCACACGTAGGTCGGGTCGCCGCCGGCGCGCAGCCGCAGGTCGGCCAGGCAGTACTGCTCGCTCCAGCTGCCGTTGGCGGAGTAGTAGAGGTGCAACTGCCCGCTCGGGTCCTTGATCGCCTCGGGGGCCTCGTTGATGAACGGGTTGCCGACCACGCGCTCCCACGGCTCGCGCGGCTGCGAGATCGCGTACCGCGGGCCGGTGGTGGCGGTCGGGCCGCTCATCCGCGCGATGTAGAGGTTCTGTTCGACGTTGGTGTCGCCGGCCCAGCCGGACCAGACGAAGTACCGCTGGCCGTTGAAGGTGAACATGGTGCCGTCGATCGCCCACTTGTCGTCCGGCAGCGCCATCCGCTGCGCCGCGGTGTAGCCGCCCGCCGCGGACGCGGAGCTGATCACGTACATCCGGTGCGCCGCGCCGACGCCCGCGGCGAAGTACACGTAGTACCGGCCGCCGTCGTAGTGGAGCTCCGGTGCCCAGACCTCGCCGAGCCGGCCGGTGTCCGACCAGACCTGGCTGACCGGCGCGTTCGCCAGCGCGGTCGTCGACGCGGCCTGCCGCACGCCGATCCCGCCGTTCCACACCTGCACGGAGACGTAGGTGCCGCCGACCCGGATCACGCTCGGGTCCGCGGCCCGGATCGTCTGCGCCGCGCTCGCGTCCCCGGCCCGGTACACGCCGACGCCGAGCGCGAGAGCGGCGGCCACCAGCAACGCGGCGGCGCCGATCAGCCGGCGGTGAGAGAACCTCATGAATTGAAGCTCGGCGTTGATGTCGGCATGTCCAGCACGGCGGCGGTCGCGGGCGACGGCACCGCGATCCTGTTCGACGGGCTGCCGCTGCTGCCGTCCGGGATCTGCGCGGCCGGCGATCGGCTGATCACCGGCAGCGAGGCGCTGGGGCGGGCCGGCATCACGCCGGACGCCTACGAGCCGCACCCGAAGCGCTTCGCCGGCGTCGACACCGTGCCGCTCGGCGCCTTCACGTTCCCGGTGCCGAAACTGATCGGGGCGGTGCTGGCGCGCGCGGCCGAGGAGGCCGCGGTGACCACCGGCGAGACGGTCACCGAACTCGTGCTCACCCACCCGGTGTCGTGGGGCGCGGACCGGTGCGGGACGCTGGTGGCCGCGGCCCGGGAGGCCGGGCTGCCCACGCCGGAGCTGGTGCCGGAGCCGGTCGCGGCCGGGCGCGCGCTCGGCGGCGTGCCCGTCGCCGAGGGGGCCGCGGTGCTGGTCTGCGACTTCGGCGGCGGCTCGTTCGGCGCGACCGTGCTGCGGCGTACCGGCGACGGCTACCAGGTCGCCGCCACGGAGACACTCGCGGACGCGGGCGGGCTCGCCCTGGACGGCGCGCTGCTGACCTGGCTGGCCACGTCCGTGCCGGGGGAGGCCGGCTGGCAGCGGCTGCTGTCGCCGACGTCGTCCGCCGACCGGCGCGCCGCGCGACGGCTGCGCGACGACGTGCGGCAGGCGAAGGAGGCACTGTCCGGCACCTCCTCCGCGACGGTACGGGTGCCGCTGCTCGACCAGGACGTCGTGATCACCCGGCAGCGACTCGAGGCGGTGGCCGGGCCGATCCTCGAGCGCGCGGTCGCGGCGAGCGGGTCGGCGCTGCGCGCGGCCGGCGCGGTACCGGCGGCGGTCGTCATGATCGGCGGTGGCGGCCGCATGCCGCTCGCCGCGACGCTGCTGCACCGGGCGTTGCAGGTGCCACCGGTCCTGCTGGCGGACCCGGAGCTGGCGATCGCCAGGGGCGGCATCGGCGGGTACGCCGCGCGGGCGGGCTCGCCGGGGGCCGCGAGGATGCCGGGCACGGCCGGAGTGCCGGCCCAGCCGGGGTTCCCCGGGAGCGTGGCCGGGCCGGGTGTCGCGGGAGCGGCGGCCCAGCCGGGGTTCCCCGGGAACGTGGCGGGGCCGGGTGTCGCGGGAGCGGCGGTCCAGCCGGGGTTCCCCGGGAGCGTGGCCGGGCCGGGTGTCGTGGGAGCGGCGGCCCAGCCGGGGTTCCCCGGGAACGTGGCGGGGCCGGGTGTCGCGGGAGCGGCGGTCCAGCCGGGGTTCCCCGGGAGCGTGGCCGGGCCGGGTGCCGCGGGGGCGGCGACCCAGCCGGGTCACCGGAATCGCGGCCCAGCCGGGTTCCGCCGGGGTGCCGGCGCAGCCGGGCTCGGCCGCGCCGGCAGCGGCAGCGTCCGCGCATCCCGCCGCGGCTCCCGGCCCGCTGCCCGGCACATCGGCGGCGGCCGGTGCGGCGACGGGAGCCGCGTTGCCGGCCGCGACCGCGCACCTGCCCGGCCCGCCGCAACACGCACCGATCTCCGGCGCTCCGGCGTCGGGCTCGCCGATCTCCGGCACGCCGGTCCCTGGTACACCTGTCTCCGGCGGCCCGGCCTCCGGCGCGCCGGTCTGGGGCCCGCCCGTCTCCGGCACGCCGATCTCCGGCACGCCGGCCTCCGGCGTCCCCGTGTCCGGTGCGGCGGCGTTTCCGGTGGGGGAGCGGGACAGCGCGACCGCGGTGCGCCGCTGGGCGATCGTCGCCGGGGCCGCCGCGGCCGTGGCCGCGGTCGCCGCCACCGCCACGCTGCTGATCCCCGGCGCCGGCGACCGGCCCGCCGACGGCGTCGCGTTCCCGCCGCCGGCCGCCACCACCGCCGCGCCCGGCCAGGGCGCGGTCACCACCGGCCGGCCGGAGCCCTCCGCGAGCGCCTCCGCCACCGCCACCGCCACCGCCCCGGCCGCCGGCGCGGCCACCGCCGCACCCGCGCCCGCGGCCACCACCGGCGCCCCGGCCGCGCCGCCGCCCGCGCGGGGCGCCACGTTCTCCGTACCCCGGACGCTCTGCCCGGCCGTTCGCTACGGCGCGGTCACCGCGCTCGTCGGTGAGCAGGTCAGCGCGCCGGTGCGGTCCAGCTTCGACCCGACCATCCCGGACCTGCGCACCTGCCAGGTCGACTACGCCACCGGTGGCTTCCAGGCGCTGGCCATCTCGCTGGGCAGCGAGGCGGAGGCCCGCGAGTACATGACGGGCGTCCGCGAGTTCGAGGCGGGCGGCGGCGGCATCGAGGGCGCCCGCCCCGAGCTCACCGAACGGGACGCCGGCGCGCTCGGGGTCGGCCAGGAGTCGTTCAGCTTCGCCGCGGAGGCACCGGGCGGCACCCGGGCCGGTCTGGTGCTGCGCAACGGCAACCTGGTCATGGAGTTCGAGATCTACGGCTACGACGCGCTGGTCAAGGACCGCGGCAAGCGCGACACGGTCACCGGCGCGATGGCGCGGGCCGTCCGCGAGACGCTGCCGCAGCTGCGCTCATAGCGCGGCGTACCGGGCGACCAGCGCCTCGAGCGTGGCGGTGATGCCCTTCGCGTTCTGCGCCGGGAAGCCGAGCAGCTTCATCATCCACGGCGCCCCGGTCGTGGAGTAGTCGAACGTCTCGGTGACCTCGGTGCGCCCGTCCGGCCGCTGTGCGAACTCCCAGCGCCACCGGTGCCCGAGCGGATGCCGCCACTCGATCAGCCGGTCCTCCTCGCACGCGGTCACCACCGAGGTGACCTTGTACGGCGCGCCGAGCTGCCGCATCGGCACGGTGAACCGGTCGCCCCTGGCCAGCCGGTGCGGCCCCTCGACGTGCTCCCGCCGCACCGTGCCGGAGCCGTCCAGCTCCGCATGCCGGTGCGGATCCGCGACCAGCGAGAACAGCTCCGCCGCGGGCGCGTCCACCACCGCGCGGCGAGACACCCGCCGCTCGCCGGTGTCAACCGCGATGACCGTGTCGCTCATGGACAGACCCCTCCGCTCGCCCCTGGACAGATGATCCCACGGACCGGCCGCGGCGCCACCGTGACCGGGGCGCCGCGGCGGCGGAACTCAGGTGTCGTACTCGCCGCTGTCCCACGGGGCGCTGAACGCCATGTAGTCGCCGGGCTCGGCGATCACCCACCACTCGTCGTCCTCGTCCTCCTCCTCCGGCGGCCAGGCGACCAGGCCGAACGTGGTGCCGAACCGGTCGACGGCGAACGGCTCGACCTCGATGCGCGCGATCGTCACCTCGCCCAGCTCCGCCAGCCGCGCGTCGTACGCGGCCTCGTGTGCCGCCTCGTCGAGGGTGTCGCGATGGCCGAACGAGTCGATCTTCGCCTCCAGGAGGCGCCCGCCCGCGTCGAAGAGGTAGAGCGCGATGAACTCCTCCCCCTCCGGCTCGAACGGCGTGGTGAGGAAGAACTGGCGGCCGTCGGCGGTACGGCCGACGTGCTCGGCGTGGTGGTCGTCGGGCTCGATGGCGATGCGGCTGGGCCGCCCGTCGGGGAACATGCCGCGCACGCTAGCGGCCCATGATCACCGGGTCCAGCGGCATCGACGGGACGGGACGGGCGGCATCGACGTACTACGCTGGAGATCGCCGATTCCTCCGAGGGCGGGCGTGGATGGACAGACAGCGGACAAGGGCGATTCTCGGCTTCCTCCTCACGACTCTGGTGATCGTCTCCATCGGACTGGTCTCGTCCGGCGTCCGCAGGGACGCGTGTGAGCTGCAGGTTCGTCACGTACTCGAATGTGATCTCTTCACCGTCAACGGCCTGGTCGGCTCCGAGAAGCTGTCCTTCTTCCAGGACGAGGACGTGATCGAGGAGTTCGCGCTGCGCGGCCTGACCGTCACGGTCCGGTCGGCCGGCTCGCGCACGATGGCGTGTGACGGTGATCTCTCCGGCTACGACTTCGCCTTCCCGGGCAGCGCGTCCGCGGCGGCGGACGTGCTGGCGAACGCGCAGGTGACCGGCGAACCGGTGGTGATCTTCTCGTCGCCGCTGGTGGTGGCGACCTTCGAGGACGTGGCCGCGGCGCTGCCGCCCGGGGTGGCGTCCGCGGACGCGCGCACGTTCGACGTGGCCCGCTACCTCACGGACGTGTTCCGTGCCGGGAAACGGTGGGGCGATCTGACGCTGGACGGGCCGTACCCGGCATTCCAGCGCGCGATCCTGCTCAGCACGCGGCTGGACACCTCGAACTCCGCGGAGCTGTTCCTGGCACTGGCCAGCGCCGCCGACAGCGGGAGCCCGGCCGTGCCGGCGCCGAACGTCAGCGCGCAGACCGAGTGGCTGACCGAACTGTTCCGCGCGCAGGGCAGCACCGGCCTGACCAGTGACGAGCCGTTCGACCAGTACCTGTCCGCGGAGGGCTATCAACTGCCGATGCAGGTCGTCTACGAGGCGCAGTTCCTCGACGCGCTGCGCACGGGCTCCGGCGACCTGGTCACGACGGTCACCGGCCCGGACGGCACGTCGTACGAGTCCCGGCGGCTCATGCTGTACCCGACGCCGTCCATCTCCAGCGACCACGCGATCGCGCCGCTGACCGATCGCGGACGCATGATCGCGGAGGCGCTCACCGAGGACGAGGACCTGCGCCGGCTCGCCGCGGAGCACGGGTTCCGGCCGGCCGGCGACCCGGCCGCGTTCGCGTCCGTGAACGAGGAGCTCGGCTTCGCGCTGCCGGAGGTGCCGGGGCCGGCGGTGTCGCTGCGGCCGAACGGCGAGTGGACCGGCTTCATGAACGGGGTCATCGACGGTGTCTACGGGGAGGATCGGGCCGGTGCCGCGTGTACGTAGGACGGTGAGCGCGCTGCTCGCCGCGCTGCTGGCGCTCGGTGCGGCCGGCTGCGGGGCGGCCGCCGAGCCCGGTGAGCCGGTGGTGCTGCGGGTGCTGGCCGGCAGCGAACTGGCCGACATGGCGGAGACGCTCCGCGAGGCCGAGGAGGCGCTGAACGTCCGCGTCGAACTCACCAGCATCGGCTCGGTCGAGGGCGCGCAACTGCTGACGGAGCCGGACGTGGCGCAGCGGTACGACGCGGTCTGGTTCGGCGCGGACCAGTTCTTCGGCCTCTGGCCGGGCAGCCGCGCCGCGCTGCTGCGGCAGTCGCCGCCGCTGATGCGCTCGCCCGTGCTGGTCGGTGTGCGAGCCTCGCTCGCGGAGGAGCGCGGCTGGACCGAGACGGCACCGCCGAACTGGACCGACCTCGTCGGCGCGGTCGCCGCCGGGCAGTTCCGCTTCGGCATGACCCGGCCGGACCACTCCAACTCCGGGCTCGCCGGGCTGGTCGCGGTGGCCACCGCGCTGGCCGGCACCGGGCTGCCGGTCACCGACGCCGACGTACCCGGACTCCAGGACGACCTCCGCGCGTTCTTCGCCGGGCACCGGCTGACCGCGAACACGTCGCTGGAGCTGTCCCAGGCCTACCTGACGCAGGCGGGATCGGGCGGCACCGACTGCGGGCGGGCGAGCGGCACAGACGGCGTCGACGGGCTGATCATCTACGAGTCCGAGATCAAGCGGATGAACAACACGGAGCTGAACGAGGACTGCCGGCTGCGGGCGATCTACCCGGGCGAGGGGACCACGATCGCGGAGTACCGGCTGAGCCTGCTGCGCGGCACCACGCCGCGCGTGCAGGAGGCGTTCGACCGGCTGTGGCGCTGGCTGCTGGAGCCGCCGGTGCAGGAGCGGATCAGCGACCGGACCAGCCGCCGGCCCGGCAACCCGGCGGTCGCGTCGCCGCAGAACGCGGTGCCGGTCGCGCAACTGCGCTACCCGACGAACCCGGCCGTGCTGCGGAATCTGGTCGAGCGGTACCGCACCAGCGTGCGGCCGCCGTCCCGGATGGTGTTCGTGCTGGACGTGTCCGGTTCCATGGAGGACAACATGAGCCTGCTGCGGAACGCGATCATCTCGCTGACCGGCACCGACCCGGAGGACCCGACCACGTACTACGCGTTCCTGCCCGGCGAACAGGTGACCTTCGTGCCGTTCAACCAGAAACCCCTGCCGGCGCGCACGTTTCCGCTGCCCGCCGGCACGGAGACCGCGCCGACGCTGGCCGAGATCCGGGACTACGTGCGGAACGACCTGCGGGCCGAGGGCAACACCGCCATGTACGCCGCGCTCGAGGAGGCGCACCGGCGGGTGGATCCGGGGCCGTCCACCTCGATCGTGCTGTTCTCCGACGGCCAGAACAACTGCGGCCACAACTACGGCGACTACATCCGGTTCCGTGACACGCTGTCGCCGGAGGAGCGCGAGGTGCCGATCTACACCATCGCCTTCGACTCCGGCGCGTCCGGCGGCGTCTCATGCGGCGGCTACCGGCCGGACGACGGACCGGCCGGCGTCGACGGCGCCACCCAGTGGGAGCGCGAGCTGCGAGCGATCGCGGCGGCCAGCGGCGGCCAGCTGTTCCCGGCGAGCCCGGACGCGCCGCTCTACAGCGTCTTCTGGAGCATCCGTGGCCAGCAGTAAGGTGACCGGCTGGTTCGCGTCGATGCCGCACCTGATCGGGGCGTCGGCCGCGCTGATCTTCGGTGGTGCCGCCATGCTCGGCGTGCTGGAGACGATGATGCGCCCGCACTTCCGGTTCTGGCCGCTGGTGGTGCTCGCCGCCTACCTCCTCGGCTCGCTGGTCACCGGGCTGCTGATGTGGCTCACCGCCGCCCGGCCCCGGCCGCCGCTCTGGACGTACTGGGTGATCGACGTGCCCATCTGGCGACTGGGCGGAGAGCCGCGCCGCCTGCTGCTGATGGCCGCCGTCACCCTCGGGGTGGTCAGCCTGCTCTACATCCCGCTGTTCTACCTCGGCTGGCAGCACCTCGAGGGGTGGAGCGGCCCGGCGAGCGTGATCGTCGCGGTGGCGTCGCTGGTCGTCGCCTATGTCGAGTCCCGCAACCGCCGCGGCCCCGGGTGACCGTGCCCGGGGTGCCCGCCCGGCGCCGAGGCCGCCCCCGGGAACCCGTTCCCGGGGGCGGTCCCCGATCTCCGGCGGTCAGAGACCGCCGGTGTGGAGCAGGAGGTTCGGCGAGCCGGTGCCCGGGTTGGCGACCACCCCCGGCGTCGCCGCCGCGAGGACGGCCGCGTTGACCTCGGCCGGGGCGGCGGACGGGTGGGTGGCCAGGTAGAGCGCGGCGGCGCCGGCCACGTGCGGCGCGGCCATCGACGTACCGCTGATGGTGCTCGTCGAGGTGTCGTCGGTGGACCACGCGGACGTGATGTTGATGCCCGGTGCGAACAGGTCGACGCACGTGCCGTAGTTGGGCCAGCCGGGCTTGCGGTCGACCGAGTTGGTGGCGGAGACGGTCAGCGCCTCGGTCACCCGGGCCGGCGACTGCGTGCAGGCGTCCAGCGCGATGATGCCGAGCAGGCCGTTGCCGGCCGCGATCGCGTAGGTGACGCCCGAGGCGATCGAGCGGCGCACCGCGTCGTCCAGCACGGTGTCGGCGCCGCCGCCCAGGCTCATGTTCGCCACCGCGGTGTCCGCCGCGTTCGCGGTGACCCAGTCGATGCCGGCCACCACCTGCGCGGTCGTGCCGCTGCCCTCGCAGTTCAGCACGCGCACCGCGACCAGCGAGACGCCCTTGGCCACGCCGTGCGCCTCGCCGCCGACCGTGCCGGCCACGTGCGTGCCGTGGCCGTTGCAGTCATCCGCGGTGCCGCCGTCGACCGCGTCGAAACCGCTGACCGCCCGCCCGCCGAAGTCGCCGTGCGTGGTGCGGATGCCGGTGTCGATGATGTACGCCGTCACGTTCTCCGCCGTGGTGGCGTACGTGTACGACTCGTCCAGCGGCCGTTCGCGCTGGTCGATGCGGTCCAGTCCCCACGACGGCGGGCTCGGCTGCGTCGCCTGCACCGTGTGGATCACGTTCGCCTGCACGTAGGCCACGCCCGGCGCGGCGGCGAGCCGCCGGGCCTGCGTCGCCGACATCGTCGCGGCGAACCCGCGCAGCGCGTGCTCGAACGTGTCCCGTACCGTCGCGCCGTGCCGTTTCGCCAGGTCACGTGCCTGGTCCGGGACCGCGGTGGTGCCGTCGTCGAGCACCACGACGTAGCTGTCCGGGACCACCCGCGCGCCCGGCGCCTCGAGCACCGTGCCCTCCGCGGGCGCCGCCGCGGACGCTCCCGGCAGGCCGAACGTGCCGATCGCCACCGCGATCCCGGCCGCGATCCCCAGCCGCCCTCGTCTCGCCATCCGTACCTCCCCATCGAAGACCGAACCGGCAGGCTCGGCCGCCCTGTCCGGACGCTATCGCCTGCGATCGATGAAAGGGAATGCCTGGATGCAACCGGATCGCACCCGGGCGGCACCCGCGCCGCCACCGGGTGACGGTTTCGTCAGCGTGGGCGGTGAATCCCCGCCGCCCGGCGGACGGCAGACAGGACGGCGGCATGGTGACCAAGGCGCTTCGCACCCACGACCCGGTCGCGGACGACGACTCCACCCCGAGCGCCCCGGCGCGCCCGGTCACGCTGCCGCCGCTGCCCGGCGGTGACGTTCCCGCACTCGGCATCCAGCGCGCGTAGGGGGTCATCGTGCGCCAGACCACCATGCCGTATCTGACCAGCGCGTTCATCGTTCCGGCCGGGACCGCGGCGCCGGAGCCGGCCGGGCCGCCCGGACCGCCGACCGTGCTGGTCGCCGACGACGACGAGGACGTGCGCGC